>JBFHWX010000083.1:0-13257 GCA_041599275.1 Desulfobulbales bacterium
GGGGGGTCATTCGGGAAGAGCCTGCCGTGGATGATGGCATAGATCGAGCGGGCCGCCTGCAGAGCGCGCTCAGCTTGGCCTGCGGTCAGCAGCTCGAAGGGGGCACCGCCGGGAAAGGCGTCGGGATAACGGCCTGAGATGTAGTAGATGTCGAGCTCTCGGGCGCAGTTCTCCAGCTCGCCGTTCTCGCCGAGGGCTCGGACTATCTGAAACAGGGAATGGCTGCGGATGACGTCGTATTCCTTGTGCAGACAATAGGCCTTGAGCGCCTTTTCGCCGGCCTGCTGGCAGCAGAAGCAGGTCTGGGCGAAGAAGCCGCCGTCAAAGGAATGCTGCGCCCAGCGCAGGTCGTTTTCCGCCTGCCGCAGCCAGTCGAGGGAACGTGTCATGCTCGCCGCCCTGAAGTTGTCGTTGGTTATGGCCCAGGGGCCTTCCATTGCAGTATTATTTTAAGCCGGCCGTTTTTCAACTTTTCCCTCTCCCCAGCCCCCAGCACTCTGTTGCCCGGCACGCAGCACTCAGTCCTCAACTCCCCCTCACCCCCTGAGCCGTTTGGAGAGTGCCTGCTGGCTGATGCCGAGCATCTTGGCGGCCGGTCCCTGCTTGCCGCCGGCCCTTTGCAGGGCCTCGGCAATGAGCTGTTCGGTGGCCTGCCGGATGCTGGGCAGCTCGCTGGGGAAGAGCACGGTGCCGGGTGGGTGTTCTTCGGTGCTGGCACCTTCGCCCACCGGGCAGCTTTCGAGCAGGCTGCCCTGTTTGATGTGCAGCCGGATCTTGTCGAGGGGCAGGGCGCCTTTCTTGTGGCGGCTCACCGCGTCGAAGAGGATCGCTTGCAGCTCGCGGATATTTCCCGGGAAGAAATAGGTGCCCAGCAGCGGCAGCAGTTCGGCGGGCAGGGCGGGGGGCTGTTTCTTCAGGGCTTCGGCGGCCTCGGCGACGATGAAGGGGGCGAGCAGCTCCAGGTCGTCGAGCCGTTCCCTCAATGGCGGCAGGTGGATGTGGTGGGTGCGCAGCCGGAAGTTGAGGTCCTTGCGGAAACGGCCCGAGCGCTGGGCTTCCCAGAGGTCCTGGTTGGTGGCGGCCACGAACCGGGCATTGGATTTGCGGGCGATGTCGCCGCCCAGGGGCCGGTATTCGCCTTCCTGCAGAAGGCGAAGGAGCTTTACCTGCAGCGCCAGGGACAGATCGCCTATTTCGTCGAGAAAGAGAGTGCCGTCATGGGCGTGGTCGAGGAGCCCGCGCCGGGCCTGCTGGGCCCCGGTAAAGGCGCCGCGGGTGTGGCCGAACAGGGTGTCGGAAAACACGGTGTCGTCGAGGCCGGCGGCGTTCACCGCCACGAAGCGGCCTTTGAGCGCGCTGTGGTGGTGGATGGCCTGGGCGATGAGCTCCTTGCCCACCCCGGTTTCACCGGTGATCAGCACCGGCCGGCCCGAGGGCGCGATATCCCGTACATAGTGGAGGATCTCCACCATGTGCGGGTTCTGGGTGAGGATGGCGTCGAAGCCTGCGGGTTTTTTCATGTTTTGTAATGGTGAAAGAAGGAAAGTTCTCGGGGTTGAAATGCGAGAAATTCTATCTCCTGCCTCCGGGGTTTCCCTGTGAAAAATCTATCTGTTCATGATTTCCTGGATCCGCTCGAAGATGCTCTCCAGGCGGTAGGGTTTCTGGATGAAGCCATCGGCTCCGGTCCGCAGCATCTCCTCGCTGGCCTTGTCCATGGCATAGCCCGAGGCGATCAGCACCCGCAGGTCGGGTTTGAGTTTCTTCATGCGGATAAAGGCCTCCTTGCCGTCCATCACCGGCATGTTGATGTCGAGGATGACGAGCTCGATGGCCCCCAGGTTGTCGGCGAGCACACGCAACGCCTCCTCGCCGTTGGTGGCCTGGAGGATGGTGGCCCCCAGCCCCTCGAGGTGCTCGGCCAGCATGCCGGAGATCAGTTCCTCGTCGTCGACGATCATGATCGTGTAGGGGGTGTGCTGGTGGTCGCGTTCGAGAATCTGTTCTTCGACGGAGATTTTCTCCGCCCGTGGCAGGTAGAGGGTGAAGGTGGTACCCTCGCCCGGCACCGACTGCACGTCGAAGAAGCCGTCATGGCTCTGGATGATGCCGTAAGCCATGGCCAGGCCGAGCCCGGTACCCTTACCCACCTCCTTGGTGGTGTAGAAAGGCTCGAAGATGCGGGCCAGCACCTCGGGGGCCATGCCGACGCCGTGGTCGCGGACCGAGAACTGGGCGTAGGAGCCTTCCCGGGCGGCAGGGAATTTATCGGCCTCTTCCGGCCCGAGGAAAACCGTTTTCGAAGAAAGATGCAGGGTGCCGCCATCGGGCATGGCGTCCCGGGCATTGACGCAGAGGTTCATGATCACCTGTTCGAGCTGGGCCGGGTCGCCCATCACCGGCGGCAGGTTGGGGTCGAGCTCGAGTTGGATGGAAATCAGCTTCGAGAAGGTGTTGCGTAACAGCCCCACCACGTTCATGGCCGAATCGTTGAGGTTGAGGGGCCTTTTTTCCGAGACTTCCTGGCGCGAGAAGGCCAGGAGCTGCTTGGTGAGGTTGGCGGCCCGGAAGCTTGCCTTCTCGATGGTGTTCAGCATGTTGAGCTCGCGCTCTTCCCGCTGCGGGGTGCGCTTGAGCAGGGCTATGTGGCCGATGATGCCGCAAAGGATGTTGTTGAAGTCGTGGGCCACGCCGCCGGCCAGGGTGCCCAGCGCGGTAAGTTTTTCGGCCTCCACCAGTTGCCGCTGGGTGTCCTGCAGTTCCTTCATCTGTTGGCGCAGGTTGCGGTTGAGCTTGATGTTCTGCAGGGCCACCGAGATGTTGGTGGCCAGGATGCCAAGAAGCGAACGGTCTTCTTCGGAGAGCGGCGTGCCCTTTTTGTTGATAACCAGTACCGCGCCCTTGAGTTTGCCGTCCTTTTCGAGCCAGACCAGGAGCAGGTTGGAAAGCGTAAGCCCGGCGGGCGGCGGGCCGAGGGGCCAGAAGATCTCGCCGCCGGTGAGCAGGATCTGCCTGCCACCGTGGGCCTTGTAGAGCTCCTGCACCTGGCCGGCGGGCAGGACCATGGCATGGTCGATGTCGATGGGCTGGTCCGGACCACAGAGGTAGAGCACGTAGTTGGTCTCGGAGTCACCGAGGAGCATGATGCCGGTCTGCTCGGCGTCGACCAGGGAGGTGATGGAGTTGCGCAGGTATTCGAGCAGGGTGATGCGGCTCTGGGCTCCGTGCAAGGGCAGGGTCACGGTGTGCAGTTTCTGGAGCCGATCCAGGGTGCGGGATATTTTTTTGTCCTTTTCGGCCAGGGAGAGGCTCATGGCGTTGAGGGTCTCCACCAGGGTGGCGAATTCGTCCTGGCCCTGGTAGTCGATGGTGTGCCCCAGCTCGCCCTCCGACAACCTGCGGGTGGCGGCAAGGATCTGCTCGATGGGCCGGGTGATGCGCAGAGTGAGGCGGCGGGCGGTGTACAGGGCGAAGAGCAGGGCCGCCGCCAGTGTCACGGCGATGAAGACATAGGAGCGGTCCAGGCTCTCCATGGTTTCGGCGGTTTTCCGGTTCAGGGTGTCCGCCGCCCGGTTCACCATGCCCTGGACCTTGTTGAGGATCTTGTCCGAGGTCTGGACCACGGTGAGCTGCCGCTGGCGCCGCCGTTCGCCCTCGGTGGCGGTGGTTATCAGGTAACTCAACTGTTTTTCGTATTCGAGGTAGAGCTTGTGGGTCTCGTCGAGTTCCATGAGCACATCGGGCTCGTGGTGGCATTCGTTGCAGCGCTCTATGTTGGCGTCGACGGCGGCGGCGCTCTTGACGATTTCGTCGAGGTTATTGGCGAATTCGGCGGCTGACGAGAAGGTGTAGTTCTGGACTTTCTGGATGCTGAAGCCGAGTTCCTGGCGGATGTCTTCGATCTCGTGGAGGTTGATGAGATAGCGTAGCTTGTCCGTGGTGGTGACCAGATTGTAGACAGTGAGCAGCGAGCCCGCCGTGAACAGCAGAAAGATCAGGGTCAGGGCGCAGATGATCAGTTTTTTCATAAGGCGATCCGTATCCGCCGTCGAAGAGCGGCCGCTGGAGAGGGTCGGGTGCCGGGCTCGTTCACGGGTTGTAGTACTTGTAGTCTTTGAGCACGATGCCGGCCTCGGCGGCCATGTCCCGGACCGGCTGGTAGTCTTCGCGGCTGGTGGGCACAAAGCGGGTGGCGCCAAGTCCTTCGAGGACTTTCTTGCCCTCCGGCGTCTTGTCGAGACCGAGGAGCGCCTCTTTGAGTTTGTTCTTCAGCTCTTCGTCCATGTCCTGCCGGGCGCAGAGTCCGTTGGAGGGCACCATGGGCGAGCTGGCCAGAATGACCAGCTCTTCGGCCACCCGCGGGTCCTCGCTGATCATCCGTTCATAGATGGTGTTCTTGGCGACGCCCACGTCGGCCTGGCCGTCGAGTACGGCGCTTACCGTGGCGTCATGGGAACCGGCGAAGTAATGCTCTTTGAAGTAGGAATCGAGGTCGTCTACTCCGTGCCGCTTGAAATAGGCCAGGGGAAAGATATATCCGGCTGTGGTGGCATGCTCCACCAGCACCAGGGTTTTGCCGCGCATGCCAGCGACATCGGTGATTCCAGAGTCGCGGCGCACGAAGAGGTGGCCGTGGTAGGTGGAGGTGCCGTCGAGGTTGACCGGCCGGGCAAGCGGCTCGACGTTGAGCTGGGAGATGGCCAGCGCCCCGGTGAAGGAACCCAGAAAGGCGGCATCGATCTCCGAGGTCTCCAGCCGGTCGATGATGTTGCCGTAACGGCTCAGCATGGAAAGCTCCACCTTGAGGCCGATTTTTTGGGAAAGATAATCGGCAAGGGGCTGGAACCGTTGCATCTGCTTGAAGACGTTCATCTCCGGCAGCAGACCGATGGCGATCTTTTCCTCTGCCCGGCAAGGTCCGGTCTGCCCGGCAAGCAGGAAGACCAGGGGCAGCAGCAGGGTGGAAAGGAAGAAAGGGGGCCTTTGTCTGGAAAAACGAGAAAAACTCTTCATGGCCTCGGTTCCTTGGTTCTGTGGGTAAGGAAGCGGTCAGTTGTCAGCCCGGCGAAAAGCCGCTTCGCCGAAGACCGGCCGTTTGGTCGGCGATTCCACCCGTTGCTTCTGAACGTTTTTTGACTTGATGAAAGAAATCATCATTTGACGATGCCGTAGCTGCCGTCCAGCACCCGGGTGACCAACTGGTCGATGGCGTCCGAGTCCTTCTGCTCGATGGCGGTGAATTCGACGTTCATCAGAAAGCGGTCATCCTCCCGGCGGACCCGCAGGACCTTGCCGTAGATGTCGCCGCTTTCGTGGCCCAACAGGTTGTAGTCGAGCCGAAAGACGATGTTGGCAAGCGCCTCCACCTCGACGTCGGTCACCACCTGCATGCCCCCGGAGCTGAGGTTGCGGATGTTGCCGGTGTAGAGCGCGGTGCTCACCACCTTCATGACGCTCACCTTGAACTGGAAAGGGATATCGACGTCGGCCCGGATGTGCTTGCGGTATTCGCGTTCGGGCACCACCAGGTTGAAGGGGGGGCCCACCTCCACCACCTCGTAGAGGTTGACCGGATCGCGCTGGCCTTTCACGTAGACACGGATCGGGCTCTTCACCGTGATCTGCCCGGCGATCAACCTGTAGGTGGATTCGCTCACCAGGATCTGGCCACGCAGGGTAGAGGCCTCTATCCGGGAGACCAGGTTGACCTCGTCGCCGATCACCGTGTACTCGGAATGAAGCTGGGAGCCGATTTCGCCGGCGATCACCGGTCCGGTGTTGATGCCGATACCCATGTGCAGGGCGGGCAGGCCGAGAATTTCGTTCTCGTGGTTGAATTCGTTCATGGCGAGCTGCATCTCTACCGCGCAGCCCACCGCGTGCAGCACGTCGTTGCCGCGGCTGGCAGGCGCACCGAAAAGTGCCATGATCGAATCGCCGATGAACTTGTCCACGGTGCCGCCGTGGCGGTAGATGATCTCGCACATCCGGGAGAAATAGCGGTTGAGCATCTCCACCACCTGGACCGCCGAGTAGTTGGCGGTGACCATGGAGAAACCGCGCAGGTCCGAGAGCACCACGGTGATTTCCCGGGTTTCGCCGGGGGTCGGCTTCCACTCTTTGCGGGAGATGAGCCAGTCGAGGTGGCGGTGCAGCTTGTCCACCACCAGGTTGCGGTCGGGAAGAGACTTTCTGTCGATCTCCCAGAGGATTTCCTCGAGAGAGAGCACGATGCGGTCCACCAGCCGGCTGTCTTCGATGGGAAGCGGGGCCGAGGTCGTGTCGGTGGCAGGGTGACGGCTCCAGTCGACGCTGGCGGTCTGCCGGCGGTTGAGCCAGAAGCCGGCTCCCACGCCGCCGCAGGCGAGACCCGCGAGCAGCAGAATGTCCGGCAGGGAAGGGCGAAAGAGGAGGACGGTGGCGGCGAGGAGGGGGGCGGCGGCGAGGACAAGCGCGGAGAGGATTTTGGCGTGTCGTTTCATGAGCAAGAAGTCGGCACCGGGCGCTCGCCTTGTTAAGTGTTTGACTGTCTTTGGGAAATAAAGAGAAAATTGCCGGCTTTTAGCGGTCCGGCGCCGGGAGACGCCCTGCTGCGTCGTGCTACTTTGGTTGTGCCGCATCTTGCCGGAGTCCGTATCGCAGCCCCACTATATGACAAAAAATCAATGCATTCAACTAAAAAGGCTGGGCGGTGTGAAGAGCCTGGCGGTTGTAGGCCGGGCTTTGGAGAGCGGCCAGGTATTCGGCGTTGACAAAGAGTGTCATCGGGGTCAAAGTGCGCTGGTGATTTGTTTTTTCCTTTTATTTGTGGCCAGTGAACGATAACCGCAGCCGTCCCTCGGGTGCCGGACCGTCGGGTGCCGCTGCCGCTGTCCGGCAGACGCCACGCCCGGGCCGGCTGCCGGCTGCTCTTTACTCTTTAATACTGCGAATAGAGGAGGTCTGTCATGGCGACAAAGCGTTTCCTGAAGCGGTATCATGTGGGTTTGACAACTTATCTTGTGGGGGGCCTGGTGGCCTGCGGTGCGCTGGTGGCCTGCGCCTCTCCTGTTGTCCAGGAGGAGCAGGCCGCAACGGGCCCTGAGTCGCTGCAGTCACCGGCTGCGCAGGTGGCGTCCGCTCCGGCGGTTCAGGCCGCTCCGCCCAAGGCGGCCCGGCGGCCGCATCCCGGTTTGCCACTCTCCATGTTCGACACCGAAAACTTCGTGGGTTCGGGCCGCTGCGCGGTCTGCCATGAAATGCTCGAAGACGGTGCCGGCAACGACATGTCCATCTCCAACCACTGGCGTTCCACCATGATGGCCAACGCTGCCCGGGATCCCCTCTGGCAGGCCAAGGTGGCCAGCGAGGTGGCCCGCAACCCGGCGTTAAAGGAAGTGATCGAGAAGAAATGCGCCACCTGCCACATGCCCATGGCCTACACCCAGGCCTCGGCCGGCGGCGGCAAGACCGCCGTTTTTGGAGACCAGGGATTGCTCCGGGATGGCGCCGGCCTGCACCAGGCGGCCATGGATGGCGTCTCCTGCAGCCTCTGCCACCAGATCCAGGAGAAAGGGCTCGGCACCACGGAGAGCTTCAGTGGCAAATTCACGGTGGATACCTCACTCAAGGGCGCCGAGCGGGTGATCTTCGGGCCCTACAAGGATCCGGTGGAACGGCCCATGGTGACCTCGGTGGGCTTCACCCCGAAGTATGGGCCACAGACCAACGATTCTGCCCTCTGCGCCACCTGCCACACCCTGTTTACTCCCTATGTCGACGCCCAGGGCAACGTGGTGGGCGAGTTTCCCGAGCAGACCCCGTATCTCGAATGGCTGCATTCCAGTTTCCGGGTCGACGAGCCCAAGGAGATCGGCGACGAGGGCCCGGGCAAGCTCTGCCAGGAATGCCACATGCCCCACTCGCCGGAGGGCGACGTGGTGATCGCCCGCTACGCACCACCCGAGGTCAAGACCAAGGACCATTTCTCCCGGCATTTCTTCGTGGGCGGCAATGCCTTCATGGTGAACCTGATGGCCGACAACTCCGCCGAGTTGGGGCTGACCGCTCCCACCGGGAAGCTCGAGGATACCGCGGCCCGCACTCTTGACTTATTGGGCAAGGAGAGCGCTCTTCTTACCATCCACGAGCTCTCTTTGTCCGGCGACCGGCTGGCGGTGGGTGTCGGGATCGAGAGTCTGGTGGGCCACAAGTTTCCCACCGGTTTCCCGAGCCGGCGGACCTGGCTGCACCTGAAGGTCACCGATGGAGCCGGAAACCTTGTCTTCGAGTCCGGCCGCCCCCTGGCCGACGGCCGGGTGGAAGGCGACGACGCCGACCGGCCGGGAGCCTACGAGCCTCATTACCAGGTGATCACCGGGCCGGACCAGGTGCAGATCTACGAGGCGGTGATGGGCAATACCGACGGCGAGGTGACCCACACCCTGCTGCGGGCCGCCCGCTACCTCAAGGACAACCGGCTGCTGCCCAGGGGCTTCGACAAAGAGACTGCCGGCGCCGAGATCGCGGTCTATGGTGGCGCGCGGGGCGACGGCGATTTCGTCGGAGGGAGCGACCGGGTGCGGTACGAAATCGACTCTTCGGGGCATGCTGCACCCTTGCGGGTAGAGGCGGCGCTCCTCTATGCCTCGGTTTCTTCCTCCTTTGCCAGCGATCTTGCAAGCGATGGAAACTTGGCGGAAGTTGCAAAATTCGGTAGAATGTATGATCGCGCCGACAAAACGCCGGCGGTGGTCGCCGCTCTGCAGGCCACGGTGGAATGAGACAGTGGCGGCCACACTTTTCCTGAGGTAAGTGCAAGAAGATGTTTTGTGATTCCAAGAAGTGCCGCGGCGGAGTGGGTGTTCTCCTGCTGTTTCTGTCGGTGATCTGCCTGGCCCCCGCCGGGCAGGCCGCCACCACGGTGGCCTCTCTCCAGCCGGAGGCCAACTACGGCAAGGTGCAGCGCGACATAATCGGCAAGCTCAAGTACCAGCATTATCTGCACCAGGAGTTCGACGACGACTTCTCGAGCCGGGTGCTGGACCGCTACCTCTCCTTGCTGGACGACGAACGCGTCTATTTCCTGGCCTCCGACGTCGCCGAGTTCGAGAAGTACCGGACCCGGCTCGACGACGCCCTGGGCCGGGGCGATCTTGGTCCGGCCTACGAGATTTTCAACCGTTTTCAGGTTCGGTTGGTGGAGCGTCTCGACTTTCTCCTGGGGCTCATCGACAAGGGTGAGGCCCTGCGCTTCGATACCGACGAGACCGTGCTCATCGACCGGGAGAAGGCGCCCTGGCCGGCGGACCAGGCGGCCATGGACGATCTCTGGCGGCGGCGGCTGAAGGCAGCGGTGCTCGGCCTGAAGCTCTCCGGCAAGCCTCTCGAGGAAAGCCTGGAGAGCGTCGGCAAACGCTACCGCAACCAGCTCGGCCGGACCCAGCAGACCCGTAGCGAGGACGTCTTCCAAACCTACATGAACGCCGTCACCCTCTGCTTCGACCCCCATACCCAGTACTTTTCCCCGAAGCGCAGCGAGGATTTCGATATCAACATGCGGCTTTCCCTGGAAGGGATAGGCGCTCTTCTGCGGGCTGACAACGAACACACCAAGGTGGTGAGCCTGATCGCCGGCGGGCCGGCCGAGAAGGGCAAGCAACTGAAACCCGCCGACCGCATAGTTGGCGTCGGCCAGGGTCCCGACGGCGAGATCGTCGACGTGGTGGGCTGGCGGCTCGACGAAGTGGTGGACATGATCCGCGGCCCCAAGGGCAGCACCGTGCGCCTCGAGGTGATCCCGGCGGCCAGCGAGGACGTGCAGGTGACGAAAGTTATCAGCATCGTGCGCGACGAGGTCAAACTCGAGGACCAGGCCGCCCACAGCAAGATCCTCGAGGTGGAGCGCGACGGCCGCACCTACCGCTTCGGGGTCATCGACGTGCCGGCCTTCTACATGGATTTCAGGGCCCTGCACGCTGGTTCCATGAACTACAAGTCCACCACCCACGATGTCGACCGGTTTCTCAAGGAGTTCGTCAAGGCCGGGGTTGACGGCGTGCTTCTCGACCTGCGCGACAACGGCGGCGGTTCCCTGCAGGAGGCCAACAGCCTCTCCGGTCTCTTCATCAAGCGCGGCCCCACGGTGCAGATCCGCATGGTGGGCGGCGAGGTCGAGGTGCTGCGCGACCCGGACCCGGCGGTGAGCTACGAAGGGCCGCTGGTGGTGCTCACCAACCGGCTGTCCGCCTCGGCTTCCGAAATCTTCGCAGGCGTGGTCAAGGATTACGGCCGCGGCATCATCATCGGCGAGCCCACCTTTGGCAAGGGCACGGTGCAGACCATGCTCACCCTGCAGCACGGCCAGCTCAAGGTCACCACCGCCAAATTTTACCGGGTCTCCGGCGAATCCACCCAGCACAAGGGCGTCGAGCCGGATCTCTACTACCCGAGCCTCTACGACGCCGACAAGGTGGGGGAGAGCGCTCTTGACGACGCCATGGGCTGGGACCGCATCCGCTCGGTGCGTTTCAGCCCCTTTGCCAGCATCGACCAGGTGCTGCCCCAGTTGCGGGAACGGTACGAGGAGCGGATCACCACCGACCCCGATTACGTCTTTCTCAAGGAGCGGCTGCAGTTTTTCGAAGAAATGCGCGCCAAGCAGGAGTTGAGCCTCAACGAGGAAGTGCGCCGCCGGGAACAGGACGAGGCCGACCAGCGGCAGCTGGCCATGGAAAACAGAAAGCGGCTTGCCAAGAACCAGGAGCCCCTGGCCAAGCTCGACGAAGAGGAAGACGAGGAGGCCGAGGAAGCCCATTCCCAGAACGGCGAGGTAAAGGCCGACGATCCCCTGGTGCAGGAGGGGCTCCAGGTGCTGGCTGACTTCATCGGCCTGACCGGCCCCGGCCAGGTGGCCCGGGCCGCGGAATGAACCGGGGCGCCGCCGGCGCCCCATTTCAGTGAGGTATGGCCATGAAAAACAAAGTGGTACTGGCTGCCGCTCTGCTGGCTCTTTGGGGGCTGGCCGGCTGTTCGTCTTCGGACCAGGCAGTCGAGGCGGAAAAACCATCGAAAGTCGAGGCCAAGATCGATCAGATCAACCAGCAGAATGCCCAGAAGATAGAGCAGCACATCACCACCCCTCTCGATAAGGCGCGGGCAACAGGTGACCTCGGGGACCAGCGTACCGAGGCCATGGACCAGGCTGTGCAACAGCAATGAGACTTTTTCCGGCTGGGGCGCGGAAACACTTTGTGTCCCTGCTGCCACTTCACAACAATGGTTGTCATGCCGCCAGGTCCGGCTGTGGAGTGGTCTGCACCTTTTGTTGAAAAAAAATGAAAAAACAACGAGTTGGTTTTTTTCTTGATTTTGGGCGTGTTTTTTGCTCAGTGAAACGAGTTGGACCGGAGGGGCAAGCCGAGCAATACCCAGCAGGCTGCGGTGGCAAGGACCGTATGCCGTGGTGTGCCGGCCCGGCGGCGGGGAGTGCGAACAATTTTTGGGGAAGGGAGGATGCGAGGGTTAATTGCAATTTGCGGTGCAGGGTTCACGGCTTGTTTTTTTCTATTCTGCGGTGCGGCTTCGGCCATGATCAACGCCAGCGGCGAGTGCTCCAACTGCCACACCATGCACAACAGCCAGGACAACGCCTCCATGGAGGCGGGGGCAAATGCTCCGGGGGTAGGGCAGACCGGCGAGTGCGTGCAGTGCCATGGCCGGCCCTGGGGTGAGTTGCTGCGCTCCGATTGCCTGGGCTGCCATGCCATGTCCGTGGGTGGCGGGCCGAACATCGTCAACCGTATTCCTCAGGTGGCCCACACCGGCACCGACCTGGCGGCGGGCAACTACCGTTACATGATCATTGCCGCCGATCCCGACACCTACGGCCACAACGTACATGGCTTCCGCACCGCCGGCATCGTCGAGGACGACGACATGCCGCCGCTGCTGATCAACGTACCGCCGGGCTACACGGCGGCGTTCGATCCCTCCTCCGGCAAATACCAGCCCGCCTACCACATGGCGGCCCAGCAGATCATGTGCGCCGGCAGAAATGGCTGCCATGGCGACCGCGACCAGGTGGGGCAGATGGATGCCATGCGCGGCACCCATCATGCCGACGACCGGGCCGTCAAGTTCGGCACCACCAACGAGGCCGGCATGGCCACCTCGGTGGGCAACTCCTACCGCTTCCTGAGGGGGGTGAAGGGCATCGAAGACGACGACTGGCAGGCCTCGGCAAACTCCACCACCCACAACGAATACAAGGGCGTGGCCTTTGCCGACCGCTCGGCCCTGATCGGCCAGACCTGGGCCGACATCACCTCGATCAGTCAGTTCTGCGCCGAGTGCCACGGGCTTTTCCACCAGTCCGGCGGCTCCGGCATCGGCTCGCCCTCCACTGTCTGGCTGCGTCACCCCAACGACGTCGAACTGCCCAATGCCGCACCCTACACCAATTACGCCACCTACGATCCCACCGTGCCAATAGGCCGCCAGAGTCTCGACCCGCTCATCGGCGGCGCCTCGGCGGCGGTGAACCATGGCTCCGACGTGATCATGTGCATAACCTGCCACCGGCCCCACGCCAGCCCATATCCGGACATGCTGCGCTGGGACTATACTGAAACCATTGTCGGCACCACCGACCCCGCTGGCCAGGGTCTGGGCTGTTTCGTCTGCCACACCGAGTTCGACGGGTGATGGCAGGCATACGTGTCGCAGCA
Organism: Desulfobulbales bacterium; assembly: GCA_041599275.1. GTDB lineage: Bacteria > Desulfobacterota > Desulfobulbia > Desulfobulbales > BM004 > JBFHWX01. The sequence goes on from JBFHWX010000083.1 coordinate 12,708, forward strand.
GTAAGTCGTTGATAGCTTGATCTCCCCCGGGGGGCCTTGGGGAGGGGGGCGGATACGGCCTGTTTCGGCGCGCCGGTGCGTTCTCCGGCCTGCAGAGCAGCCTTTTCGCTGGAGTTGTTTTACTGTTCTCCGGTACAAAACCAGTATGGGCAAACCTTTCGGTTGTCTGTGGCTCTCCGCGCATGTCCTCATTTTATCCCTCTTTCTCTCTTTTTCCCTTGCCCATGCCGCCATCGACGCGCCACACAACGAGGGCAACCGCATCTCCTGTGGATCCTGCCACAATTCGAGTGTGCCCAACTCGCCGCTCTGGGGCGGGGTGACCGATACCAATTCTTTCTGCTCGGCCAATTGCCACGGTGAGGTAAGCCCACCCTTCTCCGGCACCGCTGCCCCCCTTGCCATCGGTCACACGAGCGCCACTACCCGCACCGCCCATGGCGCCTGGGCCACCAGGTGCACCGACTGCCACAATCCCCACTACCAGACCCAGAAGTTCTGGAAATCGACCAACCCGGCGGAGCTCTATCTGGCCACCGGCACGGTGACC
>JBFHWX010000084.1:0-13229 GCA_041599275.1 Desulfobulbales bacterium
CTTCCTGGCCAAGGCCAGCCGCCAGGAGAAAATCGGCTCGACCCGGGCGGCAGCCCTTCTCGTGCCCATGGGGATCGAAAAGGCTTCGAAACCGATCATCCGGGTGGCGGATCCTTACTGGGCCGCCACTGTGGTGCACCGTCACTTTCTGGCGCAACCCTTTCGGGCGGCGGGCATCCACCCGACGGCGGTGGCCGGCGACGGCTGCCTCATTCCCGAGCAGGTTTCCATCGGTCCCCGGGTGGTGCTGGGCGCCCGGGTGCGCGTGGGCCAACGGGTGGTTATCGAGCCGGGCACGGTGGTGGGCGATGACGTGGTGATCGGCGACGACACCCACCTGCACGCCAACGTCACCATCTGCTGGGGCTCCCGCATCGGCTGCCGGGTCATCATCCAGAGCGGCACGGTGGTGGGGGCCGACGGCTTCGGCTACGCCACCGACCGCCGGGGCAACCACCTCAAACGCCCGCATACCGGCATCGTTATCCTCGAAGACGAGGTGGAACTCGGAGCCAACGTCACCGTCGACCGCGGCACTTTCGGTGTCACCCGTATCGGGCGCGGCGCCAAGATCGACAACCTGGTGCAGATCGGCCACAACGTCGAGGTCGGCGAAAATTCGCTGATCGTCGCCCAGGTGGGCATCGCCGGCAGCGCCCGGCTCGGCCGCAACGTGGTGCTCGGCGGCCAGGTCGGAGTGAAGGGCCACATCGCGCTCGGCGACCGGGTGATGGTGGCCGCCCAGTCCGGGGTCCACAACTCCCTCGAGGCCGGCAGCATCGTCGCCGGCTACCCGGCCGTACCCCACAAACTGTGGCTCAAGGCCAGCGCCGTCTACCACCGGCTGCCGGAGTTGCAGAAGGAGGTGCGGGCCCTGAAGGCCGCCCTCGGCGACGACAAATAATTTGTATCCATACCCGCTTCTTCCTCTTTTCCCAGGACCAAGGAGGCTTTCGACCATGACCCCAGCCGACCAGCCGGCCACCGTGCCGACTCCCATCGACATCAAACGCATCATCGAGCTGCTTCCCCACCGCTATCCCTTTCTGCTGGTGGACCGGGTCCTGGAGGTCGAACTGGGCAAGAGCATCGTCGGCCTCAAGAACGTCACCATTAACGAGCCCTTCTTCCCCGGCCATTTTCCGGTGGAGCCGATCATGCCCGGAGTGCTCATTCTCGAAGGCATGGCCCAGGTGGGCGGCATCCTGGCCTATCTCACCATCGAGGACATGATCGGAAAGAAACTCATCTATTTCGCCGGCATGGACGGGGTTCGCTTCCGGCGGCCGGTGGTGCCCGGCGACCAGCTCCTTCTGCACCTCTCCGTGCTCAAACAGAAGGGCAAGATCTGGAAGATGACGGCCCGGGCCACGGTGGACGGGGAGCTTGCCGCCGAGGCCGAACTGATGGCGGCCTTCTCCTGAGCGACGGCCACCACGACAGGGCGCAGCCAGCGCCACCGGGCGGCAACGGCCGCCCAGCAAACGAGCTTTCAGGGAATCCCCTTTCATGAGCATCCATTCCACAGCAATCGTCAGCCCCAAGGCTGAGCTCGACGCCACCGTCATTGTCGGCCCCTACGTGGTCATCGAAGATGGCGTGCGTATCGGCGCCAACACCGAGATCAAGCCCCATTCGGTGATCGGCGGCCCCACCATCATCGGCGCCGGCAACGTCATCGGCCCCTTCGCCACGGTGGGCGCACCGCCCCAGGACCTCAAGTTCAAGGGCGAGGAGAGCGAGCTGCACATCGGCGACAACAACCAGATCCGCGAATACGTCTCCATCCACCGGGGCACCGCCGCCGACCGGGGGCTGACCTCGGTGGGCAGCAACAACCTGTTCATGGGCTATGTGCACGTGGCCCACGACTGCGTGGTGGGCAACCGGGTGATTCTCGCCAACGCCGCAACCCTTGCCGGCCACGTCACCATCGAGGACCACGCCATCCTCGGCGGCCTGGTGGCGGTCCACCAGTTCACCCGGATCGGCGCCCACTGCTACATCGGCGGGCTTTCGGGGATCAGCCTCGACGTGCCGCCGTTTGTGATCGTCGCCGGCACCCGCAAGGAAACCAGGGTTTCGGGGATCAACAAGGTGGGCCTCAAGCGGCTCGGCTACGACAACGAAACGCTCCGCCTTCTGGACCGGGCCTTCAGGATCATCTTCCGCTCGCCGGACCTGCTCCTGCAGGAGGCCCTGGACAAGGCGCTGGCCGAATGCCCGGACTGCGAGCCGGTGACCCGGCTGGTCGACTTCTTCCGGGCCAGCAAACAGGGCGTGGTGCGCCACCACGGCGAAGGGGCCTGATACGTTGCGGCGCGGAGCAAGAAATTCATGAGCGGCGATAGCCCGGAGAGCATCGGCATCATTGCCGGTGGCGGCCAGTTCCCGATCCTCTTCGCACGCGCCATGCGGGCCGCCGGCCGGCGGGTGGTGGCGGTGGCCCACGAGGGCGACTCGTCGCCGGAGCTGGCCGCGGCGGTGGACCGCCTCTACTGGGTGAAGCTCGGGCAACTGGGCAGAATCATCTCCCATTTCAGGGACGAGGGAGTGCGGGAGACCGTGCTGCTGGGCACCATCCGCAAGATCAACATCTTCCGGGACGTGCGCCCGGATCTCAAAGGCCTCACCCTCTGGAACAAGATCGACAGCCGCCAGGACGACGCCATCCTGCGGGCCGTGGCCGGCGAGCTCGAAAAAGCGGGGATCACGGTGGAAGCCTCCACCCGCTTCCTTCCCGATCTGCTCTTTCCCGCCGGGGTGCTCAGCCGTAAAAAGCCCTCCGCCGAACAGCGGTCCGACATCGAATTCGGCTGGCAGATGGCCCGCGCCGTGGGCCGCCTCGACATCGGCCAGTGCCTGGTGGTCCGCGACCGCACGGTGCTGGCGGTGGAGGCCATCGAGGGCACCGACGCCACCATCCGCCGGGGCGGCGCCCTGGGTCGCGAGAAAGCGGTGGTGGTGAAACTCTGCAAACCGAACCAGGACCTGCGCTTCGACCTGCCGGCGGTGGGCACCGCGACCCTCGCCTCCATGGTCGAGGCCAAGGCCGCGGTGCTGGCCGTCGAGGCCGGCCGCGCCGTGCTCTTCGACCAGCACGATTTTCTCTCCTTTGCCAACCAGCACAAACTGGTGGTGGTGGGGGTGCGGGAGAATGCAGACGGTTCCCTTCTTTTTTGAGTGAGAAGGGAGAAGAAACCTGTGGAGCGGGCAATTTTTTGCTGGTTCGTGCAAGCCGGCCAGAGGATGTTTCTGTTTTTATTCTTCTCTTCTTCCTTCTCCCTCAGATAGAGACCTGAAGACATGAACGCCATGGTCCTTGCCGCCGGTTTCGGCACCCGGCTGCTGCCCTACACCCTGAAACGCCCAAAGCCCCTGTTTCCTGTCCTCGGCGTGCCGCTCCTCGAGCTCACCATCGCCCGACTGCGGGCCGCCGGCGCCGACCGCGTGGTGGTCAACGCCCACCACCTGGCGCAGCGGATCGAAACAGCCCTGGCCGGAAACCCCGTCATCCTGCAGCGCGAGGAGACCATCCTCGGCACCGGCGGCGGGTTGCGCCGGGCCCTCCCCCACTTCGGCCCGGGGCCGCTCCTGGTGACCAACGGCGACATCTACCACAACGCCGATTTGGAAGGGCTCGTTGCCCTGCACAACACATCGGGCAGCGGGGTCACCCTGCTGCTCCACGACTGCCCGCGCTTCAACACCGTTGGGGTACGGGCGGACAACACCGTGGTCGGCTTCTCGGAGGCCGACGACCTGGGGGGAGCCAGCCGCCGCCTGGCCTTCACCGGCATCCACGTCATCGACCCCGCAATTCTCGAACCCATCGCCCCGAACAGCTTCAGCTGCATCCTCGACCGCTACCGGACCTTTCTGCAAGAAGGCGGCACCATCCGGGCGGTGGTGGCCAAGGACCTCGTCTGGACCGACATGGGCACGCCGGCCGACTACCTGGCCCTGCACCGGGGCCTTCTCGACGGCTCGCTGCCGGCCTGGCCGGAGATCGCCCGACAGGCGAACCACCCCCAGCATCTGGCGGACGACGCGGTGCTGGGCGAAGACGTGCGGTTCGACGACTGGGTGAGCATCGGCCGGGGCGCCCGGCTGGGCACCGGCGCCCGCCTGGCCCGGGTGGTGGTCTGGGACGGCGCCGAGGTGGCGGCCGGAGCCCAACTTGCCGACACCATCGTCGCCTGATTTTTTTTCGAAAAGAGAGCACCATGGCACTCGACCCTGAAAAACTCAAAGCCCGCCTTGTCGCCGCCAAAATGTTCCCGGCCGGCCCCTGGCGGGCGACGCTCCTGGCCGGCGACGGCTCGGACCGGCTCTTTTTGAGGCTCGTAAACGAAGAGCGCGGCGAGAGGTGCCTGGCCATCCTGCCCGCCAACGACTCGGCCGAAAAACTGGCCGAGGCCCGGGCCGCCTTCCACATCGGCCGCCACCTCTTCGGAAAAGGCGTGCCGGTGCCGGAAATCCACGATTATGACCCGGCAACCGGCATCATGATCTGCGAGGACCTGGGCGATACCCTGCTCCACGAGGTGGTGCGCCAGCAGCTCGACGGCATGGGTGGTGACCATGAGCTGGTCCGCTGCCTCTACCGTCGGGTGCTCGAGGTGCTCGTCACCCTGCAGGTCGACGGCGTCCAGGGCTTCGAGCCGGGCTGGTGCTGGCAGACCCCGGTCTACGACCAGGCCCTTATGCTGGAGCGGGAGTCAGGCTATTTCCTCTCCGCCTGCTGCCAGGATTTTCTGGGCCTCGCCGATCCAGGCCAGCCCCTCGCCCGCGAGTTCGAATTGCTGGCCGCACGCGCCGGCGGCCAGCCGGCAATCTTCTTTCTGCACCGCGACTTCCAGTGCCGAAACCTCATGCTGCAAGACGGCAAGGTGCGGGTCATCGACTTTCAGGGTGGGCGCCTCGGGCCGCTGGGCTACGATCTCGCCTCGCTGCTCATCGATCCCTATGCCGGGCTCGATGCGGGCCTGCAGGAAGAACTGGTCGGCGACTACATGGCGCTCCTTGACCGCCGCGGCCTCCTCACCGATTCCTTCCGGGAGGGTTATTTCTCCCTGGCGGCCCAGCGTAATCTGCAGATCCTCGGTGCCTTCGCCTTTCTTTCCAAGCAGCGGGGCAAACCTTTTTTCCGCCGCTTTCTGCTGCCCGCCGCCAACAGCCTGCATGAACATCTTGCAAAGCCCGCGGGGGACGACTATCCTTGTCTGCGACGACTCGTCCACGCCTGCCTCCACCGGCTGCACGAACTGCAGGCCTGAACCCGCCTGCTCCGGAACCAAACGAGACGCCGGCCGCCCGTGGGCCGCGCTCCCAGCCGAAAGACATTTCCATGACCGCACAGCCCAACCCCGCCCGGCAGGCCACCCTGGTCGCCCTGGTCGGCCGTCCCAACGTCGGCAAGTCGACTCTGTTCAACCGCATCACCAAGACCCGCAAGGCCATCGTCGACCCCACCCCGGGAGTCACCCGCGACCGCCATTACGAACGGGTGGAATGGAACGACCGCCCCTTTATCCTGGTGGACACCGGCGGCATCGACACCGCCCCCGACGACCGGATGGTGACGAGCATCCGCGAGCAGAGCATGGCCGCCATCGAAGAGGCCGACGTCATCTGCTTTCTGCTCGACGGCCGCGAAGGCCTCACCCGCTCGGACTACGAAGTCACCGAGCTCTTACGCCGCACCGAAAAACCGATTTACTTCGTGGTCAACAAGATCGACTCGCCGGAGCTCGAAGCCACCCTTCTCGCCTCCTTCTACGAGCTGGGCGCCGACCGTCTGTGGCCGGTGGCGGCGGAGCATGGCTACGGCATCAAGAATTTCCTCGACGCCCTGGTGGCGGGTTTCAAGGAAAGCGGCGAACTGCCGCCGCTGCCGGAGAACACCATAAGCCTCGCCTTTCTGGGCCGGCCCAACGTTGGCAAGTCGAGCCTGATCAACCGGTTGGTGGGGGAAGAGCGGATGGTGGTATCGAACATTCCCGGCACCACCCGCGACTCGGTGGACACCATGCTCGCCACCAAACACCAGAACTACCTGCTGATCGACACCGCCGGCATCCGCCGCAAGGGCAAGGTGCAGGAAAAGCTCGAAAAATTCAGCGTCATGCGGTCGCTGGCAGCTCTTGAGCGGGCCGACATCGCGCTTCTGGTGATCGACGCCGAAGAGGGCATCACCGAGCAGGACACCAAGGTCATCGGCTATGCCCTGGAGCAGGGCAGGGCCTGCATCCTGGTGGTCAACAAATGGGATCTGGTCAAAAACGACGCCAAGCGCCAGAAGCAGATCAGGGAAGAGATCTCACGGCTCACCGGCTTTGTGGGGTTTGCCCCTGTTCTCACCGTCTCGGCCCTCACCGGCACCGGGGTTGCCAAGCTCTTCCCGACGGTGGGCCAGGTCTACCGGCAGTACAACGGCAGCTTCTCCACCGGGAAACTGAACCGCATCCTGCAGGAAGCCACCGACTCACACCCGGCCGGGCTCTACCGCGGCAAGCGCCTCAAGTTCTACTACACCACCCAGGTGACCTCCAAGCCCCCCTCCTTTGCGGTGTTCACCAACTACCCGAAGGGCGTGCACTTTTCCTACGAACGCTATCTGATGAACACCTTCCGGGAACAACTGGGCCTGGACAAGGTGCCGGTGCGCCTCTTCTTCCGGGAGCGGCAGCGGCGGGCCTGACCCCGCACCTCGTGCCCTGTTTGGTTTATCCCGCCGCATGATTCTTGGCCGGGCGGCCCCTCGCTGTGTTGCAAAAGGTTCGACATAACGCTGCCATGCCTTCACTTCCTGACCTTGCGAGGAGCCACGATATCTCAACAGTTCCCGGTCGCGATTAACCGCACAGCACATTAGCAAGGGGACGAAATGCATCTCCTGCGCAACCCGACCCCGCTCAATTACCGGGCCATTTTCGGCCACCTGCTGCTGGTCGTCAAGTTCCTGGGCCTGGCCTTGTTGCCGCCGGCCTTGGTTTCCTTGCTCACCGGCGCCCCCTACGAGGCAGCCCGCTTCCTGGCGGTGGGCTGCCTGGCCTGGCTCCTGGGCCGCGCGGCAGAAAGTCGCCCCCCCGAACCCGAGCTGCGGGAAGCCCTGCTGGTCGCCGCCGGCGGCTACCTGCTGGCCGCGCTTCTGGGCGGCATCCTCTTTCTTCCCGTTGCCTCCGCTCTCGACGGCTGTTTCGAAGCGATGAGCGGTTTCACCACCACCGGCCTCTCGGTCCTCGACCCCGCCTCTCTCTCCCCCGGTCTTCTCTTCTTCCGAAGCTACAGCCAATGGCTGGGCGGCGCCGGCATCATCGTTTTGTCGCTGGTGGTCTTCACCGCCCCCGGCCGCGCCTCCTTCCAGTTCAGCGCCACCGAACTGGGCCGCCAGAACCTCACCGGCTCCCTGGCCGCCACCGCCCGCATCGTGCTGCGCATCTACCTGGCGCTCACCCTGCTGGGCTTCCTGCTCTTCATGGCCTGCGGCATGAAGCCGTTTTCCGCCCTGCTCCACGTGCTGGCCACGGTCTCCACCGGCGGCTTCTCCCCCCACGGCCTCAGCCTGGCCACTTACCGGGATGCCGGCAACTGGCAGCTCGAATCGGCGGTCATCCTCATGATGCTTCTGGGAGCGGTGAGCTTTCCGCTCTATTACCGGCTGCTGCGGGGCGGGGTCCGCCAGATCGGTGGCGACCCGCAGGTGGCAGGCCTTCTGTGCCTTGTGGTCCTGGGTTTTCTGTTTTCCGGCGGCACCGGCAACACCGCCCCCCTTCACGGTCTCTTCGAAACGGTCTCGGCCCTCACCACCACCGGCTTTTCCACCAGCGCGCCGAACTCCTGGTCGGAGGAAAACCGGTTTGCCGCCCTGCTGCTGATGGCGGTGGGCGGCTCCATCGGTTCCACCGCCGGCGGTCTCAAGATCCTGCGCCTCCTCGTTCTTCTCAAGCTCGGCCTGTGGGCGGTGCAACGCCTGATCCTGCCCGCCGAGGCGCGGGTCGCCCTGAAGTACGGCAACACCGCCATCAGCGAAGGCGAGATCCGCACCTGCGCCGGCTTTCTCGTCCTTTATTTGGGGCTCGCCGGTCTTTCGGCCCTGGCCCTGACCGCAGCCGGCCATCCCGCCCTCGACTCCCTGTTCGAGTCGGTGAGCGCCCTGTCGACGGTGGGGTTGTCCTCCGGCATCACCGGGCCTGGCCTTGACGGCTGGCAAAAACTCGTGTTGATTTTCGACATGTGGGCCGGGCGGCTGGAGATCCTGCCGCTCTGCGTGGCCCTTTATCCCGGAACCTGGCTGCCGGCAAGGAGAATGGCGCGATGAAGGTGGTGATCGTCGGAGTGGGCGGGGTCGGCCGCAAGCTTGCCGATACCCTGAGCAGGCTGGGGCGTTACGAACTGGTGCTGGTCGATCCTGACGAGGCGAACTGCGAACTGTTGGCCGCCGAGCTCGACGGCCTGGTGCTCTGCGGCGACGGCACCGACCCGCAGCTTCTCAAGAAAACCGGCCTTTCTCCGGAAGATGCCCTGGTGGCGGCCACCGGTTCCGATGCCCTCAACACGGTGATCGCCATGCTCGGCCACCGGTTGGGGGCGGCGAAGATCATCGTCAAACTGAACGACCTCGGCCTGCGGGCCGCCTGCCAGGAACTGGGGGTGAGCCGCATCATCGCTCCCAAGATCTCGGCGGCGGCGGAAATCGTCGCCACCCTGGAGGGTTTCGAGCGCCTCGACTTCACCCTGGTGGAGCGCGCCGGCCTGCACCTGGAGGAGATGAGCGTGGACGCGGCCCGCAACAGAAAGCTCCAGGACCTCGCCCCGCCCCAAGGGATTCTCGTGGTGGTGGTTCTGCGCGGCGAGCGGGCCCTGTTGCCGCGAGGTGGCACCAAGCTCGAGGAAAACGACCTGCTCCTGGTGCTGGTCGAAAACGAGGCGGCCGCCGACCGCTTCCGGAAAACCCTCCGGGAAGGGTGAAAGGGGGGATGGGCCGCCGGCGCGGCGAAAAAGCCGTCTACCCCTTGCCGGCAGAGAACAGAGCGCCCAGCGTGAACGGCGAGGTGCGGAAACCGGTATGGCCGTGAAACCGGCAGCCCGCCAGGCCGGCTTCCGCCATGAGCTTCAACTGGTCCCGGACCGGGACCGCGCCGCCTATTCACTGGGACCAGGCGTCGGCGCTTACGGCCACCTCCCGGGGCAAGTCGCCGTCGAGCACGATGTCGGCGAACTGCAGGCGGCCGCCGGACTTCAAGACCCGCCGTATTTCAGCAAAAAGCCGCTGTTTGCAGGGGGAAAGATTGAACACGCCGTTGGACAGCACCATATCGAAAAAGCAATCCGGATAGGGGATCTCTTCTCCTTCCACCAGCCGGACCTCGGTATTGGCGGCGGCGGCCAGCGCCATGTTCCGCCGGGCCAGGCTGACCATCTCGGCGGTGAGATCGATTCCCGCCGCCAGGCCCCGGGGCCCGACCAGCCGACTGGCCCGGTAGAGGTCAAAGCCGGCGCCGCAGCCAATGTCGAGCACCCGAGCTCCTGCTTCGATGCCACCCAGGGCAAAGGGATTGCCCACCCCGCAGAATGCTTCCAACAGGGAAGCCGGCGCCCCTTCCACGCTCTCGGCACCGTAGCCCAGGGCCAGGGCGCCAGGGCGGCCGGTGGGGTAGGAGAACCTGCCGGCCGCCGAGAGGGAGACCTCGGCATATTTCCGGCGGATGGCAACCCGGATTTCTTCGGCGCTCAGGGGATTTTCTCCCGGCAGGGAACAACTTCGCCGACGACCGTCGGCCTCGCCTGGCGGTCAGGAACCAACCACTGGCAGATTTTTCGACAAGGCATCGTTCATTCACGACCTCCAGACAAAGCGGCGAATCCCGCAAGACTTTGCCGGACAACGTCCCGTGCCGGAACTTTCCGGCTCCGCAATCTCCTTCCAGTCAAAAGGAGAAGCCGCCGGCTGTCAAGCGCAAGAAAAAAACAACGACCTGATTCTCCCTGAAAACAGCAATTCCCAGGAGATCTGCCGGCCCCCCGCCGGTTTTGACAAATAGCCTGCCATGGGCTAGCCTGACCCCAACGGTCTGAACCGACCGGCACGCAACCAAGAGTTGTTTCGCCCTTCTGCCTGAACCCGTCGTCCCCATCACCGCAAAGTGCGGCCTGCGCCGCCCGCCAAAGACAAGGTCCTTTTCCAATGGATATCCTCAAAGATTACATCGTCTCCATCAGCTGGGAGAGCATCCTCACCGCCTCTTTCCGGGTTCTCCTCGTCCTCCTGGTGGCCTGGGCCGGGGTCAGGATCCTGCAGCGTCTTCTTCTGCGTCTCGAAAAAAGACTCATCACACTGGGCGAAAACTCCGGCGAACCGGCCTCGGAAAACCAGAAACGGGTGGAGACCCTGGTGCGGCTGGTGCGCCAGGCAGCATTGGTTGCCATCTGGATCACGGTGCTGCTCGTCATCCTGCGGGAGATCGGCGTGGATGTGGCGCCCATCCTGGCCAGTGCCGGGGTGGTGGGCATCGCCGTCGGTTTCGGGGCCCAGAACCTGGTGCGGGACGTGATCGCCGGCTTCTTCTTCATCCTCGAAAACCAGGTGCGGGTGGGGGACGTGGCCATCATCAACGGCACCGGCGGCCTGGTGGAGCGGGTCAACTTCCGGACCGTGGTGCTGCGGGACCTGGCCGGTATCGTGCACGTCTTTCCGAACGGCACGGTGAACACACTGAGCAACCTTACCAACGAGTGGTCGGCCTACGTCTTCGAAATCGGCGTGGCCTATAAGGAAAACACCGACCGGGTGACGGAGGTGCTGGCCGAAGTCGGCCGGGAGATGAAGGCGGATGCCAAATTCGGGCCACTGATGCTCGAAGAACCGGAAATCTTCGGGGTCGACAAGTTCGACTCCTCGGCGGTGGTGGTCAAGGGCAGGATAAAGACCCGCCCCATCCGCCAGTGGGAAGTGGGCCGCGAATTCCTGCGGCGGGTGAAACTTGCCTTCGACGCCGCCTCCATCGAGATCCCCTTTCCCCACCGCACCCTCTATTTCGGCGAGAAGAGCAAGCCCATCGATGTGGCGCTCATGGACGAAACCCTTGCCCGGCCCACTCCTGCGACCAAATTGGCGACGGAGCGTTGACCGGCCGGCAAACAGCCCGCCAAAAAACTGGCGGCAGCGCGGATGCCCGCGCCACCGCCAATCAAGAACCAATCAGGCCGGAAGCCGGAAGGTCGTGACGGATTGCCTCAGCGGCTGCGACGGCCGCCGCGGCTCCGCTCCTTTCCCACAGGAAGCGCCTGTGGCGTGGCCTCGACTGCGGCAACGGGCTCGATAACCGGGCCCGGAGAGGAGTTCGGGTCCAGGGGATCGGTGCCGGCCTCCACCTCGAGGCCGTCGGCATAGCCGTCACCATCGGTGTCGGCCATACAGGGGTTGGTGCCGTAGCGCTGCACCTCGACGAGATCGGGGATGCCATCGCCGTCCTCGTCACCCTGGCCGCTGTAGTCGATCATGCCGTCGCCGTTGACGTCTTCCACCGCGGCCAGGACGATGGCCGGGGTAACCGCCAGGGGCGGCAGCGGCATGCCAGATGCCGGGTCAAACACCGGCTTGCCGGTTTCGGGGTCGATCTCATAGAGAGTGGCGCCGTTGTTCACCATAAGGGCACCGCAGGAAGTGGGCTTATATTTCTCGTTCTTCTTGCCCGGGCTCTGGCGGGTGGTGATGGGGACCAGCAGCGAACCGAAGGGGTACTGGGGGTCGATGGTCCAGGCGATCTTGGTGGCGCTCTTGCCGTTGTCCTTGCCATTGGCCCCGGCCGCGGAAACGGTGCCGTTCCCAGCCGGATCGGTCGAGGTTTCCCCTACCTGCCACTCGGCGGGCACCGTGTCGAGCACCTTGAGGTCTTTGTGCTCCAGGTTGTTGTAGGTGATGGCAAAGACATAGGAAGTCGGCACGTACTGCCCCACCTCCACCACCAGGTCGATGGCTTCGTCTCCGTCCCTGTCCGGGCCGTCGACCAGCTCCTTGCGGAGAAGGTCGTAGTCGATGACGAAACTGACGTCATCGAGGGTGGAGTTGAACCACAATTGATCGTCTTCTTCTTCGAAACTCACAACTATCTCTTCCCCTTCCCGCTCCTTTGCCGTCGCGGTCAGGTCGAAGCTGCGGAAATTAGGGCCGATCTGCATGAGGTCGTCGCCGGGGTTGGTGGAAAAAACTTCCTGGATGAATCCCCCAGCCAGATCGCGGAGCAGCACCCGCCATTCCTGGTTATGCTCCATGTAGACTTCATCATGGTTCCGGATCCGGTCCGCCCAACTCAGCACCGCCGAGTTGACGTTCTTCGGGATAAGGAGAGGTTCAGTGAGAATGTGGAGTCCAGGGCCAGGCTGGTGGCTCAGTGCGTCATAAGAGCCACTGATCGGCGGCAAAGGCTCCCCCGGACCAATGGGATCAAACGTGCCGTCGTTGATCACCCAGGCCCCAGCGCCTGAATCAGTCACCGTCCAGCCGGTGAAATCACCGGTCTCGAAGCCGCCGTTTTCGATCGTCTCCATGGTGACCGCGCCGGCCAACACCGGCACCCCAAGCAACAGACAGAGAGCTGCAAGAGAAAAACATTTCTTCATGGCGCATCCTCCTCGTATGGTGGTTGTTGGTCACCGGGACGGCTTCCGCTTGCGAAAAATCCAACCAACACCCTCCGTCCCGCACGACCGGAGAAACAAAAAAGCCGGATCACCTTCCAAGGCAACCCGGCTGTCTTCCTGAAGACCCGCGGCTTTCCGTTCCTCCCTGTTGAAGCGGCGGGAGGATAGGCCTGTTTCTTGGGGTTGGAGAAGAACAAACTGCAGGCCGGTCACGACCAGCCTTCATCCTGACTCATACTACACCCGGCCCACTCCTGTCAACGACGAAAACGGATAAAAAATGTCAGGCGCGACCCCGCCTCGAGAACTCGGTACTGGCCGCCTCACTCCAGGGCCTCGGCCATGAAAGCGCGCCAGATCGGGGCGGCGGCCTGGCCCCCGGTTTCGCCGGAGCCGAGGGACACCTGCTTGTCGTGGCCCACCCAGACGCCGACCACCAGGTTGCCGGCGTAGCCCACGAACCAGGCATCGACGTTGCCGTCGGTGGTGCCGGTCTTGCCGGCCGCCGGCGCCCGCAAGCCACGCGCCGCCTGGCCGGTACCCTCCTCCACCACGGCCCGCAGCAGGCTGTCCATCTGGTTGGC
>JBFHWX010000085.1:0-13132 GCA_041599275.1 Desulfobulbales bacterium
CGATATTTTTTTCCATCTCCTGCGTGCAGGACGCCAGAAGCTCATTGATCTGTTGCTTTGTTTTCTAGGCTACCTCCTTGCATTTTTCCGGCGCGGAAGTTCCGGGTGATGGTGTCGGCACTCTATCACGGGTGGGGGCACGGTCCCGCGGACAGTGGGAATACCTTACTCATTTCCTGGGCGCAGTTCAATATCGGCTTTAAGGGCGAGGGGGCAGAGTTAGCTTATTAACTTAATTCGGTGGTTCGTCAGGCATTGGAAGCCTTCCTGCATAATGAGAACATCGAGGTTCCTCACTTGGTTCAGGGGGGAGGGGACACCATTAAATCATGAAATTCTTTATTCTGCGCGCCCTAGCCAAGTTGCAGAGCATATTTCCTTCGCGCTTACCAGATGTTACTGATTTTTCAGGGTGGAGATCCTGGATATAAAGCCCGGCAGGTCTCGGCGTGTGATAGCCCAGATGATATCCAGATCGACACCGAAACAGTCATGCACGATCCGGTGCCGTAAGCCGATGATCTTGCGCCACTCGATTTCCGGGTGCTTATCGGTGAATTCTTTCGGCAGTCTGTTGGCGGCCTCGCCAATGATTTCGAGATTGCGAACCACGGCGTCGGCGGCCATACCTGAGGATACAAAATCCTCCCGCTCCATGCCGGCCGTGTAGGTCGAAATTTTTTCGCTGCCTCAATGATATCGTCGATCACTCACAATAAGTCCTTCAGCCACGCCCAGAGGGAGGTCGGGGCGGCGGGCCGGACCCTTGCCGCCTTGCCGGCGCCGGCGAGTTTGAAGTCGGAATGAAATTTCTGGCCGCAGGAGGGGCAGGCCATGAGCATGCCGCCGATATGGTTGGGGATCCTGAGCTGTTGCCCGCATTTGGGGCAGGTTATTTCGCTGTGGGTTGCCATGGCCCGGGTAGTAAAAACAATTTTTCCCGAAAAAGATAGATTTTGCGGGGGGCGCAGGGGCAGGGCTTGAAAGAGCAGTTGTTGTCCGCCGGCAGGAAGTGGTCGCGGCCCTGTGATTGATAACCCGTTTGCTTGGTGAAAAAAAACGCCTGTTTTTGTCCTTGGGGTTCCTTTGGGGCGATAAAAAGAGCCCTCCAGGCCAAACCTATTTTCTGCACCAACCGGAAGAACCTGATAAAACAACAGCCATGAGCTCCATACATCGAAATGAGATAAAACCCGGGTTGCGGGTGCGGATCGTTTTGAAAGAAGACCAGCGGTCCGGGAAACTTACCGAAGGGGTCGTCAGAGATATTCTGACCAACTCCGCAACCCATCCCCATGGCATCAAGGTCCGCCTGGAAACCGGTGAGGTCGGGCGGGTCAAGGAAATCGTCGGCTGATGCAGATCTGGGTTGATGGCGACGCGTGCCCGAATGCGGTCAAAGAGATCCTTTACCGCGCGGCGGAAAGGGTGAAGGTGGACCTGGTCCTGGTCGCCAATGCCTTTCTCCGCCCGCCCCGTTCAAAATTTATCAGCACCATCCGGGTGGCCGCCGGTTTCAACGAGGCTGATAACGAGATCGCCCGGTGCTGCGGCAAGGGGGACCTGGTGGTCACCGCCGATATCCCTCTGGCCGCCGCCGTGGTTGCCAAGGGCGCTTTTGCCCTTAACCCCCGTGGCGAACTCTATACGGAAGAAATCATTGCCGAGCGGCTGTCGATGCGGAATTTTATGGACGATCTGCGCAGCAGCGGCATCGACACCGGCGGCCCTGCCGCCATGACCCAGCAAGACCGGCAGGCCTTTGCCAACAGCCTGGATCGGTTCCTGACCCAGCGGTTGAACAAGCCGTAAATCATGGTTTTATGTGAATTCCAGGGGCATCATAGGTCTTTACAGGGGGGCAGGGTAGGTTTTGAGTTGTCGGTGAGCCTCCCGGGCTTTCTTGCAATGCTCTTGAGTTTACAGCAAAAGAGTCCGGGATCGCAGTGCCCGGTACTCTGCAGGCGTTGGCCTCGTGGGCGATCGTCAGCCTGCAGCCAAGCTCTTTTCTCAGCTTGCTGACGGTCTCGAATTTCGGGTTGCCGTTCTCCGCCAGCGAATGGCAGAGCCTGGCGCCCTCAGCCCTGCTTTCTCGTCCACCTCCCCCCCGCCCATGGCCCCGGCATGGTGGGCAGGGGCGGCAATTTGCCGCAGCCGGGTTCCTTGCGTTTTCGCTGGTTTTTTTGTTTTTTATGGAATGGACAGCATTTGGCTACCTTCTGAACCGGTGACGGCTTTGGCGAACGGAACGAGGCACTTGCTCGAACGAAACGGAACGTGACAAAATTTCACGTGGCGGTTGCATTCACCACGCCGCCTTGCAGGGCATCCAGGAACGGCAGATCTGCGTTGCTGGCAACTAACTGATATCGCACAAGGAGAATCAACATCGTCGCCGCCTCCCAGCTGTGCGGTTGTCGAACGCCCACTGGTTCAGGCACCTGTGAACAATGAAGAGTCAGACAAAGGAATGGCAATGAAAAACACGCAAGGGAGTCCCTGGAATCCTTACATCGCCGGCAGCCTCGCCGGCCTGGTGAGCATCGGCTCGGTGTGGGCGACGGGCAAGTATTTCGGCGCCTCCACCACCTTTGTGCGCACCGCCGGGCTCGTGGAACGGCTCTTTGCGGCCGAGCGGGTGGAGGAGATGGCGTATTTCGTGAAAACGGTCCCCAAAATCGATTGGCAATTGTTTTTCGTGGTGGGGATCCTGGTCGGCGCTCTCATCGCTTCGCTGACCGACGGCTCCTTTCGCTGGCAGGCCCTGCCCTCCATGTGGCAAGGGAGGTTCGGCAACAGCCGCGGCAAGCGGGCGGCCGTCGCATTTGGCGGCGGGGTGGTCGCCCTCTTCGGGGCGCGGCTGGCCGGCGGCTGACCGAGCGGTCATGGGCTGAGCGGTTCGCTCCAGCTGGCGGTCAGCGGTTTTGTTGCTCTTATCTGTTTCTTTGTCGGCGGCATGGTGATGGCCCGCATCCTGTACGGGGGAGGGAGACGATCATGAAAATTCTCGTCTACGGCCTGGTCACCGGGATGCTCTTCGGTTTCTTGCTCCAGAAGGGGCGGGTCCTGCGCTATGACCGGCAGCTTGGCGCCTTGCGCCTTCTGGACATGACCATCGTCAAATTCATGATCAGCACGGTGCTGGTCGCCATGGTCGGCACCTATCTGCTCTACGACATGGGGCTCGTGAAGCTCTCGATCAAGGGCACGGTGCTGGGGGGCAACATCGGCGGCGGCCTGCTCTTCGGCCTGGGCTGGGGATTGCTCGGTTACTGCCCGGGCACCTCCGCCGGGGCGCTCGGTGAAGGCCGTTGGGACGCGCTCTGGGGAATTGTCGGGATGCTGGCAGGCGGCGCTCTTTACGCCGAAGCCTATCCTCTCATGAAGGAAACCGTGCTTACCTGGGGAGATTTTGGCAAGATAACCCTGCCGCAGGTGTTGGGAGTCAGCCACTGGGCGGTTATCGTACCGCTGGTGGTTGGCGGCGTCCTGCTTTGCCGCTGGTTCGAAAAGAAGGGACTCTAGAGAGAGCGGGCGCCGGCCGGGAAAGGCACCCTTCGGCGCGCCGCAGGCTCGCGGCGGGTAACGGTAAGATTTTGAAATACCGCTCGTTGTCCCTGCGGCCCGGTCCTGGGCGGCGATGCTCTCGTCGGGCAGCGGGCTGTGATTGGCGACATGTTGTTCTCCTTGTACTTCGGTTGAAAGTCATTGGCATCCTGGCCCGGGGCAATGCCGGTCAGGAAAGCAGAGCTGCAGGCGGTGGGGAGCACACGCTGTGAGGGGAAATTATGGAATTTTTCGAATGCGCCGACGTTTCAACCACCGAGGAGGAAATCAGGGCCAGGATCGCCACCGAAACGCTGCCGGCGTATTGTGAGGAGATCGAAGCGGTGGGCGAGGCCGGGGAACTGGGGCGGGTCATCTATTTCCGCCACTGGGGCCGCTTTCATATATGTCGCGCCGAGATCATGGGCGGGGTGCGCTTCTGGGTGCCTGACTGCCCCAACGCCCTGGCCTGGACCGTGACCACCGGTTTTCCTCCGCAACCGGGCAAAATCGTTCTGCACGCCACGATCAACCGCAGCGAGCACAATCCGGACTTCATCGGCGCCACCCGGCAGCTTCTCGCCACCCTCAGGGCCGGCTTGGAGCACCGTTTTCACCGCGCTGCCGAACCCGCTTCCCGCAGGCCGCCGCCCATTCCCTGCCTGTGACCGGCGTGGGCGGCGGCGCGCTGCCCGGTTCTCACGTCGTGTCGCACAACTTGCCTGCCTGCGAGGCAGGGGAAAGGAAGATGATCGTCTCGGGCGGCGGAAAATGTTAGGTTGAAAATGCCGGCCCCGGGAGGGCACTCTGCCCATACCCAATGACAATGCCGCGCCGGGCGGTCTCTCGAGGGCACACCGCCTGGCCTTGCCGGTGGCGCCTGCCAGGGAGAACAGCAAGCCATGAAGATCCCCCGTGTGATGTCCACCCAGCATCCGGACAATGTCCAGCTTCCCTTCTTCGCGGAAAACCAGGACATGTCCGGGGAGGATGAAATCCAGGAGGCGTACTACGCCTTTTCGCACCTGGGCTGCGACGAGCAGATGTGGGATTTCGAGGGCAAGGAAGGCGACGCCTATGTGGTGCGAAAGCTCCTCACCAAGTACGAGCACTTTTTCAGGCAGAACCGGCTTGGCGAGGAAGCGAGGCTGACCCTGCGGCTGCCCAACCCGGACGTGGAGAAGAACGAAGCCAAGGTCTTTGTCGAGACCCTGCACAGCATCCCCCGCTCCTGCGACGCCGCCAGTATCTTCTACGACTGCGATGCGCCGCCGATCCACGAAGTGATTCTGCCCATGACCATGTCGGCGGAGAGCCTGAACCGGGTCTATCACTATTACAGGGATTTCGTGGTCGGCCGCCAGAACAAGCCGTTCTATCCCGGCGACATCACCATCTCCGAGTGGCTGGGGGAATTCAAGCCGCGCGCCATCAACGTCATTCCGCTGTTCGAGGACCGGGTGCACATGCTGGAGGCCCACAACATCCTGCGCTCCTACCTCGACGGCAAGGACATCGGGCACCAGCGGGTGTTCCTGGCCCGTTCGGACCCGGCCATGAACTACGGCATGGTGAGCGCCATCCTCTGCAACAAGATCGCGCTCCAGCGCCTGCAGCGGCTTTCCCGTGAAACCGGGGTGCGGATCTATCCCATTCTTGGCGCCGGCAGCGCGCCGTTCCGTGGCCATCTGGCGCCGGAAACCGTCGATATGGTGATGAGGGAATACCCCGATGTGCAGACCTTTACCGTGCAATCGGCCTTCAAGTACGACAATCCTGTTGCGGCGGTGAGCGCGGCCATCCAGAAGCTGAGAGACTCCGAAATGTCGGCCCGGGACGAAATCGATGAGGCGCGCTGCCTGCAGATCGTCGACAAGGTTTCCGCCAATTACCGCCAGGTGGTGGAACAGCTGGCGCCGCTGATCAACCAGGTGGCGGCCTTTGTGCCCCGCCGCCGGATGCGGAAGCTCCATGTGGGGCTTTTCGGCTACGCCCGCAATATCGGCCGCACGGCCCTGCCGCGGGTGATAAGTTTCTGCGCCGCCTGTTACTCCATCGGCCTGCCCCCGGAGATTCTCGGCTTGCACACGCTGACGGAAGAAGACCTGCGGTGCATGGAGGAGATGCATGTGAATTTCCTCTTCGACACCCAGGCCGCCCTGTCGTATTTCAACGAGGAGGTGTTCACCATCCTGCCCGACGAGGTGAAGAAGAATATCCGGCTCGATTGGGGCGCCTTCGAGCCCAACGAACACCACCGGGCGGTCACTTCGAGAATCATCCGGGCAATAAAAAAGCAAGACACCGCCTTTCTCCAGAGAAACCTGATCGAGGCGGCCCATGTGAGGAAGTTTCTGGGCTGAGGCGTTTGGGGGTTGACCTCTTTTGGGCGGCAGGCTATTGGGTAAACATGTGTCAGGCGTTGGCTCGGTGGCAACCATGGGCCGCTACCGGCCTGGTGAGTGGGCCGGAGGCGGGATCTTTCACCATAACGGGAGGGAAGAACATGAAAAGGTCATACTGCCACTCGCTGGTCTTCACCTGTGCCGTGCTGGTTCTGAGCGGTTCCACGGCGGCCGCCAGCACTGCGGACGGCCTGCCGCCGGCGGCGGAGGATATCTGTGGCAAGTGGGGGCTCGACGGCCGGTTGAACGGTCTGTGCAACGCCTACTGCGAGGCCATGGACTGCGATGCGGAAAATCCCCAGGCAAGCCCCCAGGCCTGTGCCAGGGTGCTTGGCCGCATCGAGGCGGCCCTGGGCGACACGCCGTTTCCCACCTGCGCCGACGTCGATGATGACGGGGTGCCGAACGGTCTCGACAACTGCCCGAACAATGCCAATCCCGGCCAGGAGGACAGCGACGGCAATGGAGTGGGGGATCTCTGCGATGTCGTTGTCTGCCCGTGCTTCATCTCGAGCACCGGGGTGGTGGTCGATGCCGAGACATTGATGGGGTATATGCAGGAATTCAACGCCAGGGAAGGGGACAGGCAGCGCACTTGGGACGCCTGCGAGTGGGACATGTCCCTTCTTCTTGGCTACCAGGAGGGCGGAGTGCTCCGATCTGATGAAACTTTGCCCCAGAGTTATTTTTGGAATTTCATGGTGGTTGACTACTATGGAGAGAGAGGCGAGCTCAACGGCTGCCAGTTTGAGTGGCACGATGGGGGGATGAACCGCCATTCCGGAAGCAGAGCCGATCTGAGCTTGGAAGAACTCAACGCCTGCGTCTCCTTCATGGATAAATTGATGAACCAAAGCGATCCCCTCGGCAGCTGCGGGGGGTATCCGCCCATGCCGTGAGCGGCCTCCCGTTGTCCGTGTCGGGCGCGGATATCGGCGGAGTTGTGAAATTCTCTCCTGGCATCTTTTGGGGATACATGCTATACAAGCGCTCCCGGTGCGGTGCCGCGGCAAGCGGCGTCGGGCCGGGAGCGCTTTTAAAAAAATATTTTTGACCAGGGGAAGGTTGTGGCGGTTCCCCCTTCTCCTGCATTTCCTCCCAGTCCCGATCCGACCGGTCCCCATCGCTCCTCGTTTCCCGTGCGTCATGAAGATCACTCTGCTCAGCGACACCCACGCCCTTCATGCCCGTCTCGTCATCCCTCATGGCGACATCTTCATCTTCGCCGGCGACATGACCCACTGCCGGACCGCCCGCGATGTCGAGGACTTCAACCGCTTTCTGGGCTCCCTGCCCCACGCCCACAAGATCGTGGTGGGCGGCAACCACGACCATCGCCTGGCCCGGGACCGGGAGCAGGCCAAGGCCATGCTGTCGGAAGCGATCTACCTGCAGGACGAGATGGTGGTGGTCGCCGGCCTGAAAATCTACGGCGCGCCCTGGCAGCCGGTGTTCAACAGCCGCGCCTGCGATGCCTTTGCCCTGCCGCGGGGTGCCAGCCTGCGCGAAAAATGGGAGCTGATCCCCCACGGTCTCGACATTCTGGTCACCCACACCCCGCCGGCCGGCATCCTTGATCAGGACGGGCCGGTCTGCCACGGCTGCGCCGAGCTTGCCGAAGTTGTCCGCAGCCGCAAGCCGCGGTACCACGTGTTCGGCCATATCCACAGCCGGCACGGCATGTTGCGCTGCAACGGAACCCGTTTCATCAACTGCAACATCCAGGGGCCGGACGGCTCCCTGCGCCTGCCGCTCAGCCTCGACTTTTCCACCGGCGAACTGCGGTAGGACTCTTGCCGCGAGCCGCCGGGAAAGAGCGAAAAAAAAGGTCATGGCGCCGGTTTTGGGTGCTTTCCGGCAAGGACCCCCGGGTCTATTCCTTCGCCCGGCGGCGCCGCAGCCACTTGTCCACTTCCACCGCCAGCACGATGGTTGAGGTTGTCAGGCCGATCTCCAGCCATTCGCCGACGGAAAGCGGCGTGGTCCGGAAGATGTACTGAAAGGCCGGCACGTAGAGCACCGCCAGCTGCGCGAAGAAGGCGGCGATCATGCTGAAGAACAGAAAGGGATTGCCGAGCGGGTTCATCCGGAAGATGGACTGGGTTTCTGAACGGCAGTTGAGGGCCTGGTAGAACTGGAAGAAGACCATGGTGGTGAGGGCCATGGTGCGGGCCCGCTCGAGGCTTGCGCCCTTTTGCAGCTCGTCCGCGAAGACCAGTACCGTGCCGAGCGCCAGCACCACGCCCATCAGCAGGGTGCGTTCGAGCATGAGGCGGGAGATGATCCCCTCCCGCCGGCGTCGCGGCGGGCGTCTGAGCACATCCTTTTCGCCGGGCTCGAAGGCCAGGGCCACATCCTGCAGGCCGTTGGTCACCAGGTTGAGCCAGAGGATCTGGGCCGGCAGGTAGGGGATCGGCAGGCCCATGAGAATGGTGGCGAGAATGGCAAACAACTCACCCAGGCCGCAGGAAACCAGAAAGAGGGTGACCTTGCGGATGTTCTCGAACACCACCCGGCCCTCTTCCACCGCCGCGAAGATGGAGGCGAAGTTGTCGTCGGTGAGCACCATGTCGGATGCTTCCTTGGCGACGTCGGTGCCCGAGCGCCCCATGGCCACGCCGATGTGGGCCGCTTTCAGGGCCGGCGCGTCGTTGACCCCGTCGCCGGTCACCGCCACGATTTCGCCGCGTCGCATGAGCTGCTGGGCAATCCGCAGCTTGTGCTGGGGAGAGACCCGGGCGTAGACCGATACCCGGCCGGTGGCCTCGTAGAGCGCCTCCTCGTCCATGCCCTCGAGCTCGCGGCCGGTGAGCGCCACCGGCTCCTCGCCGCCGATGCCGAGCTTGTTGGCAATGGCCGCCGCGGTCACCGCGTGGTCGCCGGTGATCATCACCGTCCGGATCCCCGCTTTTTTGCAGCCTTCTATGGCGTCGATCACCTCCGGCCGCGGCGGGTCGATCATGCCCTGCAGGCCGGCGAACCGGCAGCGGCCTTCCAGGTCGGCCGGCACGAGGCCGGTGGTTTCCTCGCCCACCTCCAGGTAGGCCATGGCCAGCACCCGCAGGCCTTCGGCGGCGTAGCTCCGGGCCACCCGGAGGATCTTGTCCGGCTCGATGGGCTCTCCCGCCGCGTCGATATGCTCGCACATCTCCATGACCCGCTCCGGCCCGCCTTTGACGAAGACGAAACGCCGGTTGTCATGGCCGTGGAGGGAAGCCATGTAGCCCCGCGTCGATTCGAAGGGGATGATGGCCAGCCGCTGGTAGCGCCGCCGCTCCTCCTGGGGATCGAGGCCGCCCTTCATGGCGGCGACGATGAGCGCGCCCTCGGTGGGGTCGCCGTCCACCAGGTACTGCTCCTCCTCGACGTAGAGGCGGGATTCGTTACAGAGCAGGCCGATGCGCAGCACCAGGGCGAGCCGCTGCCAGTCCTCGGGCGCCACGGCCATTCTTCCGTGCAGGATCTCCCCTTTGGGCTCATAGCCGCTGCCGGTGAGCTCGAAGGTGTGGCTGCCGTCGTAGAGGACGCTGACGGTCATCTCGTTCTTGGTGAGGGTGCCGGTCTTGTCGGAGCCGATGACCGTGGTGCTGCCGAGGGTCTCCACCGCCGGCAGCCGGCGGACGATGGCGTTACGGCGGGCCATGCGCGACACGCCGATGGCCATGATGATGGTGACTGCCACCGGCAGCCCCTCGGGGATGGCCGATACCGCCGTGGCCACGGCGGTGAGGAACATATCCTTGGCCGACGAGCCGAGCGCCACCCCGGCGGCGAACACCGCCACCGAAAAAAGCAGCACCGCCATGCCGATGCGCCGGGAAAACAGTTCGAGCCGTTCCTGCAGGGGTGTTTTCGCCACCTCCACTTCCCGCACCTTTTCGGCGATGCGCCCGAGCACGGTGGATTCGCCGGTTTCCACCACCAGGCCCTGGGCCCGGCCGTTGACCACGGCGGTGCCCATGAACGCCATGTTGCGCTGGTCGCCGGGTGACAGCCTGTCCTCGGCAAGGGCGGCGGTGCTCTTCTCGGCCGGCACCGACTCGCCGGTGAGCATGGCCTCATCGATACGCAGTTCGATGGTAGACAACAGCCGCAGGTCCGCCGGCACCTTGTCGCCGGAGGCGAGAAAGACGATGTCGCCGGGCACCAGGTCCTCGCTGCTCGTCTCCCGCTCCCTGTTTTCCCGCATCACCCGGGCTCGGGGCACCACCAGCCGCTTGAGGGCCCGGACGCTCTCTTCGGCCTTGTATTCCTGGAAGTAGCCGATGATCGCGTTGACGACGATCACCGCCAGGATCACCCCCATGTCGATGTACTCCCGCAGAAAGCCGGTGACCACCGCGGCGATCAGGAGGATGAAGATGAGGGGGCTGGTGAACTGGTGGAGAACGATCCGCAAACGGCTGATCCGTTCCTCTTCGGCAAGCTTGTTGGGGCCGTAACGCCGGCGCCGGCGCTCCGCTTCCTCGTCGCTCAGGCCGCCCACCGTGGTCGACAGCTCCGCGAGGCATTCCTCTGCCTCGTGGCGGTACCACTCTTTTCTTTCCATGCTCCCTCCGTGAAGTCCGAAAATATGCCGGGCCGCCCGGGGCCTGCAGGCGAACAAGAAAACCGGCCGCGGAATGGATGCCGCTGCGTTGCGAGAGGTGACCCAGCGGCCGAGGCTGTTCGTTTTCTCTCGTCAAAACCATAAGAAATTATCAGGATGATGAAAAGGCGGAAGGCTGGCCCCGGCCACCGCCGGCCCAGTCAGGAACCGGGGCGCGGCCAGCCTGACCGCGGTTCTCGGTCTCTGGTCGGAGTGGGGTTTGGGTGAGTGGCCCCGGTCCGCCGGCTGGATGAAAAATCTCATTGTTTCTGGCCTCTTGCAAGATGAGCGTCTCCTCCAATCGGCTGAAAAATCCCTGTGCGGCGTCTTCCTCGTGAAATCGTCCTCAACGTGGCCCGGCAGCGCTTCCGGGAAATTTCACGACGCAACCCTGCACGGAAAACTTTTTTTCGATCGCGCCCCGACGTTCATTTTGCAAGGGGCTCTTCCGAGAGGCAATTTTGATGGCGGAATTCATCGGTGTGGGTCTGGTGCTGGGCCTGGCTGCGGGGCTTGCCCCCGGGCCGCTGCTGGCTCTTGTGGTCGCCGAAACCCTTCGGCATGGTGTCCGGGCGGGCATCCGGGTGGCTTTCGCCCCGGTTTTCACCGATCTGCCGGTCATCGTGCTCTCCCTGTTCGTTCTGGCGCAACTGGCCGCGTTCCGGCAGATGCTCGGAGGTGTTTCCCTGCTGGGCGGTGCGGTTCTGCTGCACATGGCGTATGGCTGCATGAAGGCGCAGGCCTTGCCGCCCGCTTCCTCGCAGGCCGCGGCCAGATCACTGCTGAAGGGGATCGCGGTCAATGCCCTGAGCCCTCACCCCTATTTGTTCTGGATGGGCGTCGGCGGGCCGCTCATCAGAAAAGCCGCGGACTCCGGCGCCGGGGCGGCCATGGCCTTTGTCGGCAGTTTCTATGCCCTGCTGGTGGTGTCGAAAATTTTACTGGCCCTGCTGGTGGGCAGGTCGAGGCATTTTCTGGGCGGCACTCTGTACGTCTCTGTTATGCGGTTGCTGGGAGCGGCGCTCTTGGTTCTGGCCGGGTTGCTTTTTCGCGACGGTCTGGCGCTGTTGGGGCTTGTTTCTCCCTGAGGAGAGTGGCGCTTCTTTTTTTCTCGCTTGCCGTGGAAAATTCACGGTAAGACGCTCTGGCTCAGTACCGCCATGGCAAGGGATCGAAGCTGTTGCCGCCCTCGACCATGTGGGTGACGGTGGGGCGGTAGGTGCGGCGGCCGGCATCCGCCATGGTGAACTGCGGGCCGCCGCTACCGCTGCTTTCCTTGCCTTTGCCGCCGCAGTCAGGGGAGCGCGGGAGGGCCATGCGATCCTATTCGGTCCCGGCATTTTGCGGGCAGACGGCCTTGGCAGGGGTGTCGGCACTCTGCTGGGCTGCCTCGAGATAGGCAACGATTTCCCGTTCTATTTCGGCTTCTGTCGCCTCGCCCAGCATGTGGACGGTGACGACGCTCTCCACCAGGCAGGTGCCGATGGAGCAATTGGTGCAGCCGATGCCGTAACGGTCGAGGATTTCACCGATCTGCGGGTGTTCCTTGATCGCATCGATGATCTGTCGCTTGCCGATTTCTGCGGGCAGGTTCATTGTGGCCTCCGTGGGTATTGTTTGCCACAGGATAGCAGGAGGAGGGCCGGTGGGAAAATGACCTGGGTCAAGCTTGATGGCGTCGTCGCGAAAAGTCCGATCTCCTGCTTCGCCATCTCCAACGGCACGATGGACTTCTTGCGAGTCCATCAAGTTTGCGGTGGCCGGTTCCCTTGGGCAAAAAGGGCGCCCGGGGCATTGCAGGGGGCAGGGCCGGCGAGTACACTGCTGGTCAGGGCAAGGCCCGGTCGCTTCTGCCTGCGCGGGCGGTGGGCGGCGCCCGGGCATTTCAGCTCACGGCCGGGTGCGGACCGCGCCACCCGGTGAAATGAGACGACACGGCACCGCGCCGGCGAAGAAGGAGGAAGACCCATGGAACCGAATGAAGAACCTGTGCCGGGTCCGGCAAAAAAAGACCGCGGCAGCCACAGCTTCATGGACCTGGTGGCCGGCCGCGCCGAGCAGTATGCGGCGGACCACACCTCGCCCCTGTCCGAACTGCTCGAGGAGATCGAGCGTTTCACCCTTGCCTCGACTTCATATCCCGGCATGCTCACCGGCCGGGTCGAGGGCCGTTTTCTGCAGCTGGTGGTGCAGCTCGCCGGGGCCCGCGACGTGGTCGAGATCGGCACCTTTACCGGCTATTCGGCCCTGGCCATGGCGGAAGTGCTGCCGCCGGACGGCCGGCTGCTCACCATCGACCATGATCCGGAGCACGTGGCCATCGCCCAGGGCTTTTTCGACCGCAGCCCGGCCGGCAGCAAAATCACCCTGCGCCGGGGCGAGGCCCTCGAGGTTCTCGAAACGCTGCCGGACGAAGAGACCGATCTCGTCTTCATCGACGCCGACAAGGGGAACTACGGCAACTATTACCGGGAAGCCATGCGCATCCTGCGGCCTGGCGGCCTGATCCTGGCCGACAACGTCCTGTGGTACGGCCGGGTGTTCGAACCCGGCGACGACGACTCCCTGGCCATCGCCCGTTTCAACGAGACAG
>JBFHWX010000086.1:0-13085 GCA_041599275.1 Desulfobulbales bacterium
ATGGCCTTCAACTCCTCGCTCAACTCAAAGGCCATGATTTTCGCCGGGTTGGAGAGACGATCCATCATGTTGGTGATGCCGCCGTGCTTGAGGGCCTCGGTCACCGTCTCCCAGCCGTACTGGATGAGCTTGACGGCGTAGGCCGGGTTGATGCCCTTCTCGACCATTTTGTCAAAAAAGAGCACCGAACCGGTCTGCAGCACACCGCAGAGGATGGTCTGCTCGCCCATCAAATCGCTCTTCACCTCGGCCACGAAGGAGCTCTGCAGAACGCCGGCCCGGTCGCCGCCGGTGCCGCAGGCGTAGGCCTTGGCATAGTCCCAACCGTAACCGTCTGGGTCGTTCTCGCGGTGCACGGCAATCAGGGTCGGCACGCCGAAGCCGCGCTTGTACTCCTCGCGCACCTCGGTGCCGGGGGATTTCGGGGCCACCATGATCACCGTCAGGTCGGGGCGGATCCGCATGCCCTCCTCGACGATGTTGAAGCCGTGGGAGTAAGAGAGGCAGGCGCCCTTCTTCATCAGCGGCATCACCGCCTCGATGACGTTCGAGTGCTGCTTGTCAGGGGTGAGGTTGATGACCAGATCCGCCGCTGGGATGAGCTCCTCGTAGGTGCCCACCGCAAAACCGTTGGAGGTGGCGTTCTTCCAGCTCTGGCGCTGCTCGGCGATGGCTTCCTTGCGGAGTGTGTAGGAGACGTCGAGGCCGGAGTCGCGCAGGTTGAGCCCCTGGTGCAACCCCTGGGCGCCGCAGCCGACGATGACGATTTTCTTGCCTTTGAGCGCCTCGACGCCATCGAACTCGCTCGAGTCCATGAAACGGCACTGGCCGAGTTCGGCGAGCTGCAGCCTGAGCGGCAGGGTGTTGAAATAGTTCTGGCCCATGGTTCTTCTCCTTGAAATTGGGTTGGTTCGTCGAAGTTAATGAAGCCTCTCATAATAGCTGCTTTGGATGTTGCGTCAAGTGACTTATTCGCGATATAGTTTTTCGTTATTTGCAATTTTCTTTTCAGCTGAAATGAGTGCTCGGTCGGATTCCTTGGAGCCTGCTCCGCAAACCGGGCTCGCCTCGCAGGCGCGTCTGCCCATAACCGGCTTATGGACATAAAATCTCTCACCCTGTTTCGCCATCTGGCCACCTCCCTGCACTTCGGCCGCACCAGCCGCGCCTGCAACGTCACTCCCTCGGCCCTTACCCGCACCGTGCAGCGGTTGGAGGCCGAGGTGGGAAGAGAGCTCTTCCTGCGCGACAAACGTTCCGTGGCCCTCACCCGGGCCGGTGAGCTCTTCCGGGACTATGCCGAGGAGGTGCTCGAGCGCTGGGCCGCGCTGCAGAACGAGCTTGCCGCCGACACCGCGCTGCGGGGCGAGCTCTCCATTTATTGCTCGGTTACCGCCGCTTCTTTCATCCTGCCCGGCATTCTGCAGCGCTTCCGCCGGGAGCATCCGGCGGTGCACATCAATCTGCAGACCGGTGACGCGGCCCGGGCCCTTGCCAAGTTGGAGAACAACGAGGCCGACTGCACCATTGCCGCCCGGCCCGACCGGTTGCCGAACCGCTTTCGGTTCATGGACATACTCGAAACACCTCTCGTTTTCATCGCCCCGGGGCAGGAGGAAGACGCCGCCCTGGACGGCTGGGTCGATATCGACTGGCGGCGGACCCCGGTGATCATGGCCGAGCAGGGGCTGAGCCGGGAACGGCTGGAGCGCTGGTTCGCCAACCAGAAGATCGTGCCCCTGGTCTACGCCCAGGTGGCCGGTAACGAGGCGATCATCGCCCTGGTCCGGCTCGGTTGCGGCATCGGCGTGGTACCTGGGCTGGTGCTGGAGCGCTCACCCCTCCGGCAGCAGGTGCGGGTGTTGCCGGTGTCGCCGCCGCTGGCGCCCTTTGTCATCGGCATCTGCACCTCGAGCCGCAACATGGAGCACCCCAGGGTTCGCGCCTTCTGGGAGATAGCCGCCGAAGAAACGAGAGGAGGGTTGTGATCGTGTCGCGGGTGAGAATCTTAGGTTTTATGGCCAGCTGCCTTCTTGTGGTTAGCCTCGTTTGTAGCTCTGGGTGTAGCCCGAAAAAAGACGAGCGGGTGGTGGCTGTCGACGGTGCAGCCATGGGCACTACCTATACCATCAAGATCGTCCCCCCTGGTCCTGGGTTGGACGAGGCTGCGCTTGCGGTCAGAATTGAAAAGTGCTTGGAGGAGTTGGAAGATCTGCTCTCCACCTGGCGGCCGGATTCGGAGATTTCCAGTTTCAACCGCACTGCTGGGCAAGCCTGGTTCCCGGTGGCGCCAGATACCTTCGAGGTGGTGACGGCGGCCCAGGGGATAGCCGCCGCCAGCGGCGGAGCCTTCGACATCACTGTGGGTCCGCTGGTGGACCTCTGGGGTTTCGGAGCCGGCAGCAAGGAGCGGCAGAAAGTGCCCACTGATCGGGAGATTGAAACAATCCAGCGGCAAACCGGCTTTCGGAAACTTCGCCTGCGACTGGAGCCGCCGGCCCTGGCCAAGGACCATCCGGAGTTACAACTCGATCTGTCGGCCATCGCCAAGGGCTACGCAGTGGACCGCCTGGCAATGCTCGTCGAGGAAGCGGGCGTCACCGATTACCTTGTGGAACTCGGCGGTGAGCTTCGGGTCCGCGGCAGCCGGGGCGGCAAGTCCTGGACCGTGGGGGTGGAGGTGCCCGAGCCCGGAGCGACCGGTGTCCACACGGTGCTCCGCCTTGGCGACTGCGCCCTGGCCACCTCGGGGGACTACCGAAATTACCGGGAGGAAGGGGGGCGGCGCTATTCCCACGCCATCGATCCGGTGAGTGGCCGGCCGGTGAGCCACGATCTGGCCTCGGTCACCGTGGTTGCCGTCACCTGCACCGAGGCCGATGGCTGGGCCACCGCCCTCATGGTGCTCGGTCCCGAGTTCGGCCTGCGATTAGCCGAGAAGCGCGGTCTCGCCGCTCTGTTCCTGGTCCGCCAAGACCAAGGCTTCGCCCACCTCACCACAACCGCCTTTCAGCGACGCTTTCCCAACCAACGCCCCTGAGAACCAGCCAGGCGTGGCCCCCCTTTCCGAAAAGTGACGATTTTTTGCAGTTCCGTTGACATTTATCGGCAAACTGTCAACCGGGTTTACTACCTCGGGGAGGATCAACGAGGATCGCTCGCCTTGGAAAAGGAGTTTTCCGCTTTTGCGATGCTCCCGAAAAAGACCTCTTCCTTGAAGTCAACTCCATGGGAAAAGAGTGTTTTTTCCTGATGGTCTTTTCGCCTTGACAAGGACTACCAGAAGAAAATCGAGAATATTTTGCCAAAGCTGCACGGATGTTGCTTAGCACTGGGCAAGAAAGAGAAAAAATATCTCTTCTGTCAAACCTCAAAAAGCGGTGGAGGTTCCTTCCTCTCACCGCGGCTTGCCGGCAACTAAGCTTCCTGCTTCGTTGCCAGCCAGGCCAGCTCGACAAGGGCAAGCCTTCCGAAAGGGAGTGCACGCAAAGCCTCCGGCCTACGTCCCAACTCTCCGGGATACGGTAGCGGGGTTGCCGAGCGGAATAGGCATCTCCGGGATGCTTGATCCCGCACGGCGGAACGATCAAGACAACCGTAGGAGGTGCGCCATGCCATTCCCCTGATCTTTCCCCGCTCCGTCCATTTCCGTTCATCTGTGCGTCGTTATCCCTCGTCACCTGCTTTCTCCCGTTTCGGGAAGGAGGTCTCATGACCCGCACCCTCCTGCGCCATATCCGGCCCGTTTCCCTGTTTACCGTGGCTTTTTCTTTTTCTCTCGTCACCTCCATTTCTCATGCCGCCATCTCCGGTGTCGACGTGGTGCCGGCCGAGACCGCCAACGGCTCGGCCCAGCTCACCCCCGGCTTCATCGGCGGCACCATCGATCTCGGTGGCCAGAACATCAATTACATCGATCTCAAGGCGGTGGCCGCCGACGACCAGGCCCGCATCACGCCTACCAGCGAAGGGCCCTATTCGATCACGGTCAACGTCCCGGCCGACTCCAGCGCCGAGTATACGGTGCAGGGCATGGCCTACATGGACAGCTACAACACCCGTCTCTACCTGAAAGACAGGAAGGTCACCGTCGAAGCCGGCAAGACCGCCCAGCTTGACGTCATCGTCGAGCCTGGCTACGTCAACGCCGAGATCGTCACCAACGGCTGCACTCTCGCGAGCAGCGAGGTCTGGGCCGTGCTCGAGACCGACTCCACCCACAGCAAGGCCTATTCCCGGCACGGCAGCGAGCAGACCTTCCGCTTCCCGGTGCAACCCAATCCCGGGGTGACGGTTTACGGCCAGGCCCAGCTCGCTTCCGGCCAGACCACGACCCTGGCGGCCCAGTCCGTTGATTTTGCCCCCGGCGAAGACACCATCATCAGTTGGGAGATCCCCTGCACCGCCGGCCAACTTGGCGCCATCCAGCACGACGTCGACTACCACATGGCGATGGATTCCCATCTTACCTACCTGTACAACCAGGGGGCCTGGACCCCTTACCGCACCGTGCGCCACGACGGCTCCACGAGCTTCGCCGATCTGGCCCCTGGGGATTGGCGGCTCTACACCTATTCCTACTGGAACGACAACCATAACCTTATCGCCAGGAATCTGGAGAACATCGGGGTTCTTGGCGGCCAGACCACCCAGGTGGGCATCGATGAAGTGCCCGGTTCCCTGCAGGGCACTTTCACTCTCAGCGGCACCAAGTCCATACAGGACACCTCCATTGCTTATATCTATGCCTACGGCCAGAATCCCCTCTATTCATCCTACAACACGACTTCCCGGGCCCTGATCGACAACAGTGCCGGGGCCTTCAACCTGGCCCTGCCCCGGGGCGAATGGCAGGTGTACACCTCGTTCTTCCATTTCTATACCAACACCCCGGAGGGTGAATTCCTCAATTCCCGGCTTTATCTGTATGACTACAGCCTGCGCAGCGAGGCCCTGTTCGCCAACTCCGGCGAGACGGTGAGCGGCCACGATCTCGCCTATGAGACCGGTAGCGCCACCATCAGCTATTCGCGCTCCGACGGTGGCGACTTCCAGTCGCCCTTCCTGTATGCCACCTGCTACAACCGTGACGAAAGCGGCAGGGTGCTGTCCTACGTGTATTCCAACTCCTACGGCGCGGCGGATGCACACACCGTCACTTTCGTCGGGGTACCGGGCACCTATGAAGTGGAGCCCTGGGCCTGGATCGGCGGCTCCCGCACGACTTTCGGAAAAATCACCGTGGAGATCGTCGGCGGCGTCGATAAGGTGGTGGACATCGGCGGCCCGCAGCTTGTCGTGAGCAGTCCGGAACCGGGCAGCGTGACCACTTCCGAGCAGGTCGTGGTGGCCGGCACCGCCACTGACGACCAGCAGGTGGTGGCGATCAGCGTGAACGGTGGGCAGGTGGATTTTGTTTCCACCAACAACCCGGACGATCCCAACGAGGTGGCCTTCCGCGTCGAGGTGGTCCTGGCCGAGGGCGAAAATCTCATCGAAACCACGGCAACCGACGCCGCCGGCAACGAATCCTCCGACAGCCGTTCCGTGGTCCGCGAGATCCCCGTGCCCGAGCCTGGCCCGGAGCCAGAGCCGGAGCCGGTGAGCCTGGTTGGTGACATCGACATCAAGCCCGGCTCCTGCAGCAATCCTTACAATATCAGAAGCGAAGGCGTGCTGCCGGTGGTGGTCCGCGGCGCCGCCGATTTCCCGGTGGCGGCCATCGACCCGTCCTCCCTCACCATTTTTGGAGTTCCTGCCCTGAGGAGTGCGGTGGAAGATGTGGCAAGCCCGCCCCAAGACGGTTGGCTTCTTTCAGAAGACGAAGCCTGCGGCCTCGACCTGGGAGACGGCTTTGACGATCTCTCTCTGAAGTTCGATACCAGGCTGATGGTGGAGGCCCTTGGCGACGTTGCGGACGGCGACGTGGTCACCTTGACCCTGAGCGGTACCCTGTACGACGGCACCGGGTTCAGCGGCCAGGACATCGTCACCATCCTTGACCGGGGCAAGAGCCGTTCCCGGGTCAGCAAAACTTCCCAGCCGGCAAGCGATTCATCTGCCGCGCCGGTGAGTTCTGCATCTTCCGTCACCACCGCCTTTATATCGACGAGTGCCGCCGCACAACCGGCAGGCGCCGCGGCCCCTCAGGCTTCCTCCTCCTCGGGCTCTGCGGGGCAGGGTCAGCAAGCTGAAGCTTCCGTTGCTTCCGACCCGGCGGCGCCCCAAGAGGAGGTAGGCCGTAACCGCGGCGGAAAGGAAGGATCCAAGGAGAAAAGCAAGGGGCGCAGGTAAGAAGAGGGAAATCTGGGGGGCAGGACACGGGTCGGAGCGCAGGAGGGTTCGACCCGTGTCCACCTCTTGGCAAAATCGCTGAGGAGAGATGCGGTGAAGAAAATTCTAATGCTCGTGACCGGTTGCCTGCTGCTCATTTCAGCCGTTTCGACGGCCTGGGGACGCAGTCCGGCAACTCCCACGGTTGAGGTGAAAGACAGCCTGGTGACCCTGCAGGTCGCGGAGAACTCCCTGAAGGGACTGCTCCAGGAGATCGGCCGGCAGGCGGGGATAGCCGTTACCTTTCTGGCCGACGACGAACCAGTGTCGGCGGAAGTCGCCCAAATGCCCCTTGCCCTTGCCCTGCAGAAACTGACCAGGAATTACAGTCGCTCCCTGGTCTACGAAGGGGCAGGCGATGAACGGATAAACCGGTTGTTCGTCCTCGCCAGGACAGGCCGGGCGAACTCTGTCCTGATCTGGTCCGGCGCCCCGGCGGCCAAGGGACCAGGGCATGGACAGGAGCCGGTGGTTGAACAGCTTCCCCTGCCTCCGGAACTGGAAGATACCATGCGGTCGATGGCGGCCCTCGATCCCCTGGTCCGTTTCGATCTTCCCGCTGCCGAAGCGCAGGCTGCGTCCCATCTGGCGGCGGAGGCCGAGGAGATGGCCATGCTGCGGGCGGCGCTGATGGCAGCGGAACCGTGAAAACCAGCACGGCAAAATGACAAGCGGTGTCTGATCACGGTTGGCGGCGGTTTTGCCAATATGCTATGGTTTCCTCTGGCCTGAAGGCATGGAGGCGATGAGAGAGCCGGTAGAAAAATCCGTTGGGAAGGGGAGGGCGGTTGAGATGATTCTGCATTTTGGACAGTTTCTCGTGGCCCGGGGCTTGGTCAGCAAGGAGGACGTGTACGAGGCCCTCACCGAACAGCGCCGGAAGCAGGTGCCCATTGGCAAACTCGCCCTGCTCAACCGGATGCTCTCGGTACACCAGGTGCATGAAATACTGGACGCCCAACTCTCCTCGGACAAGAAGTTCGGCGAAATGGCTGTCGAGCTTGGTTTTTTGCAGCCTGAAGAGGTGGAGAGGCTTCTGCAGATGCAACGGCAAAGCAGGCCTCCACTGGGAGAAATCCTGGTGGCCATGGGCAAGCTGAGCCGCAGTGACCTCGAGCCGGCTCTGGCTGATTTCCAGCGCGAACGGGGGGAGTGAGGCGGCTTCGGCGGGGCGGCGGCCGCTCTCTGTTCTTTATGCTTCTCGCCGGGCCCTTGAAGAATCCTGCCCTTCCGGGGCGGCAGGCGGTGGCTCCGGCACGTCGCCCTCTTCCAGCAGGTCCGCATAATGCTTTTCCAGGCACTCCGGGCAGACACCGTGGGTGAACTCGGCACCGCTGTGCTCCGAGACGTAGTTCTCCACCTGCTGCCAGTACCCCTTGTCGTCTCGGATCTGCTTGCAGAAACAGCAGATCGGGATCATTCCCCGCAAGGTCCTGATTTTGTCGAGGGCGTCCTGCAACTCGGCGATCAACCGTTCCCTTTCCTGCTCTTCGGCTTTTCGTGCCGTGATGTCGATGGCGTATTCGATCATCTGCACCACCTCGCCCTTTTCACCGAAAACCGGGTAGGCGTGCAGCTCGACAACGGATTCCCGACCCTCGCCATCCCGGTGCACATGCTCGATCACGGTGGGCTTGCCGGTTTTGCGCACGGTTTCGAGAGGGCAGGAGTGGTCCGTGTCGTGACAGGGGGTGTCCCGGCCGTGGCTCAGGGCATAACAGGTGCTGTTTTCTTTGGTGAACTCCGGGCCGGCCGCCGAGTTGGCAAGGGTGATCCGGAAATCCGCCACATCGACGACGTAAAAGGGATGGGGCAGGGATTCGATGATCGAGTGGAGAAAAGTGTGCTGGCCGCGCACCGTGCGTTCCGCTTCCCGGCGCTCACGAACCTCGTTCTGGAGCCTATTGTTGGCAGCGGCAAGATCAGCGGTGCGGTGCGCCACTTGCTCTTCCAGGTGAGCCTGGTGGGCCCGGAGCTCTTCTTCGGCCTGTCGCTGCAGCCTGGAAGAACGGATGGCTTGGGTTGCCAGGAATACTGCCAGGCCGGCGGCCAGGGCAACGGCAAAGAGGGAGAGAGCAACTGCCTGTCGCGTCACCGCGGCGATTTCCCGATGGACATCGTCGAGGTAGATGCCGGTGCCGATCACCCAGCCCCAGGGTGCGAAACCTTTGACAAAAGAGAGTTTCGGCACGATGCGCGTGGGATCGTCCTTCCACTGCCACTGGTAGGAGACATACCCCTCGCCGGTATCCCGTACCGTATCGACGAAGGCCTGGAAGAGAGGGAAACCGTTTGGGTCGAGGAATTCACCGATATATTGGCCTTCGAGATCAGTACGGTACGGGTGCATGACCAGCACCGGCTGCATGTCGTTGATCCAAAGGTAGTCCTTGTTCTCCTCTCCGTAGCGCAGGGCCCGGATATGGTCGATGGCCATGGCCTGGGCCGCGGCACGGTTGAGTTCGCCCCGGCGCTCCTTGGCCTCCAGATCCGCCAGAAAGGCCCAGGCTGAGCGGCTCACTTCCCGCACCAGCTGCTTTTTTCCCTCGAACAGACTGGTCCGGTACTGGGGCAGGATCACGCCAAAAAGAACCGAACTGAAGGCCACTATGGCAACCAGGGCCGGCAGTATGATCTTGGTGGTTGTTCGATATTCCAAACGCAAGGTCACACTCGCTCCATCTTAAATATTGCCTTCTCCGACTCGTGCATTTCAGAGTATAAGCTTTTTGGGAATTTTTATCATCAACTGCAAGAGTGTTTTCGAAAAAAAACTCCCTGCCGAACACGTCCGGCAGGGAGGCGGGGAGGGCAAAGGATGGCGGTCATGGATGATTGGCCGCCATCTTCGTTAAGGCTGCATATTAATAGAAGCCGTAGCGGAACAGAACGTACCCGACGTTAGCCTCGTAGTTGTTGTCGGCATAGGCGCCACTCAGGTAAGAGCCGCCGCTGGCCGTGTAGTCGTACCCTTCGTACTGGAGATCGCTGTAGTCGAACTGCTCGTAGAGATACCCCAAAGTCACCCCAAGTTTCGGGTTGACCGCATAGGTGGCCTTGGCCTCGAATTTCTTTTTGTCGTAGTCCGCAACCGTGGCGATGTTTTCCAGGGAGCCGTCGATGCTGAAGTTGCTCTCGCCATCGGATTTCTGGTATTCCCAGGAAACCTCCAGGTGCAGCTTGTCGTCCATGAGGGGAAGCTTTCCGACCAGCCCATAGGTCCAGAGGTCGCTCTCGACATCCTGGCCATAGGGAGTGGAGCCGTTGGCATGCAGTGCTTCGGCGTCCTGCACTTCGTAGCCGGCAAAACCGTTCAGGCTGGCCTTGAGGGGTAAGCGCCAGAGAAAGTCGGCGTAGACCGCATTGCTGGTTTCTTCGTCCCGTCCCCGTTCCAGGCCGCTGGCAAGTTCGGGATCGTATTCCGTCTTCGAGTGGGTGTAGTCCAGGCCGATATCGAAGTTGTCGGCGGCGAAGAATTCGAGGCCGAGCTTGATTTCGTCGAGACGCTTGTCGGCGGCGTCATAATCGGCCACCGCCACCGTGGTGCCGCTGTCGTTGTCGAAATCCCGGGCCAGATGCTTGTACTGGAGCTGGGCGGTGAGGAACTCAAGGGTACTGTTTTTCAACTTGGCCAGGAAGATATGGTCGGTGGTGTCCTCGAACTCGGGCCGGTTGTCGCGGTCCATGGTGACGTAGTCGTAGCCCAGGCTCAACTTCGTCTGCACAGGCAACCGGTAGCCCAGTTCGGCGCCGAAGACGTTTTTCGTGTATTCGAACAGGCGATCGGCGTTGGTTTCAGCGGTGCTGCTGCTGTTTACGTAGGTCAGCACGCTGGAATCGTTCTCGTTGGCCAGGTATTTGTAGGAAAGCTTGCCATCGAGAGCCGCCGTGAGCTGTGAACTGAGAGAGGCAAGGACGTCGGTATAGGTCTTCTCACCGTCGAAGGAGGTGCGGTTCAGGGTGCTGAGCAGTGCGGAATTGCTCGAATCCGACGCCAGGTTGAGGTCGGTGGTCGAGTAGTCGCTCTCCATCTTCGTGTAGGAGCCGGAAAGGGCAAAACTCGAGTTGAGGGGCAGATTCCGGCGCACGAATTTTGCCGCCAGCTTGCGGGA
This sequence comes from Desulfobulbales bacterium, assembly GCA_041599275.1. Classification (GTDB taxonomy): domain Bacteria; phylum Desulfobacterota; class Desulfobulbia; order Desulfobulbales; family BM004; genus JBFHWX01. The sequence continues at coordinate 10,446 of JBFHWX010000086.1, forward strand.
ATCGTTGTCCGGAGCCAGGCCGGCGACGTAGTTTGTGCCGGCGCTGGTGGGGGATTCCCACATCAGGTATTTGTTCCAGTTTTCAAAGGAGCTCAGCAGGCCGGAGATCTCGACAAGGTAATCGTCGCAGAGATAGCCTGCCTTCAGGCTGAGGTTGTCGGTGATGTGGTCGATCGGCTCCGGCACCTCGGTCCGGTTGGTGAAATTGCCGAGAATAACCGGTTTGGTTCCCTCGGTGTCCAGGCGGTTTGCCCCGATGCTGAAGTAGAAAGGAGTACCAAGGGAGGCCTCGAACTCACCGCCGAATTTCGTGCGCTTGATGGCGTAATCGAAGCGGCTCCAGCCTGTTTCACTGCCATTGGCCGGAGGGGCGCCGCTGTAGCTGAGGGTGTCGGCGCCGGGGTTGGTATAGAAGGTCAGGGCATCGAAGGTATAGTTGTGGGGCGTGTCGTCGTAGTAGAACGAGTATTTGAACTGCCCGAATTTTTTCCCGGTCAACAGAAAGGACTGGTCGTCGAGCCCGGGGTTGCGGCCGGTCAGTTCAAAGGCGTATGCATCCCAGGCGTGGCCGATGCCGAGCTCGCCGATGATGTTGGTTTCCAGAGTCCGGTATTCCTGCAGTTTGGCACTGCCGCCGTTTTCGTCGACCAGACGTCCACCAAACTCCGCCCAGGCCTCGAGGCCGGTGGGTTCGGCGGCCAGGGCATTATCGGCGAACACAAACATCGGCAGCGCCAGCAGTGCGATATATCTCTTTTTCATTTCTCTTCCCCCTTTAGCGAGTCAGACCGACTTTTTCGAAATGAGCGCTGCCATGGATGAGGCTGTGGCAGTTCAAACAACTCCGTGCATAGAACCGGTTGCTGGGCGAGCTGCCGGTAAAAGCGCCGGTGGCGTCATACGGGTTGTCGTGATGGCCGGAGTCGGCATGGCAATCCTGGCAGAGGTTGGGAACCCGCTGGGTAAGCAGTTTGTCGTAGCGGCTGCCGTGGGCGGCATGGCAGATGGCGCAGTTTTCCTCCACCGGCTGGTGCATGCGGGCAAAGGGGCCGCGTTTCTCGGCATGGCACCCGTAGCACAGTTCGTTCAGGGTGTCGGCCTTGATCATGTGGTCGGAAAGGGTGCCGTGCGGATTGTGGCAGTCGCTGCAGCTCACCTTGCCCTCGACAATGGGGTGGTGGGACTGTTTGTTGATCTGGGTACGCACTTCACGGTGGCAGCCGAGGCAGGCCTCGGGCTGCGCCACCACATTTCTCGAGGTGTGGATCCGGTGGCAATCGGTGCAGGCCACGTCGTTCTTCTTGTGAGCGCCCATGTCCCACATGGCCAGATTGGAGGACGAGGAGGCGTGGCAGGACAGACAGCGGGCGGTCTGTTCGTCAGCGCTCTGCGCCGCCTTTCTGCCGAAGGAGAAAATGGTTGCCCGGCCCGGCTCGTTCTGGTGGGCCTCGGCGTCGCCGTGGCAGTCGGTGCAGCCGCCGGTCTGCCCCAGACCCTTCCACGCCCTGCTGTGGAACGACTGATCGAAGGCGGCAGCCACTTCCTCGTGGCAGTCTCGGCAGATCTCATGGGAGGCGGCCTGGGCCACGGACGGCTGCAGGAAGCCGCCCTGCGGGCCGCTCAGGAACGCTGCGGCGATGGCGGCCAGGGCGGCCGGCAGCCATCTACGGTAATTCCTTGGTTTCATGCTCTTGCTCCTTCTTTCTGTTTGGTCTGTTGTTACGGGCCGATGCCACAACGGCACGCGGCCCGTCCCCTCGAACAGCCAGCGGGTGCCGTCCCGGGCAGGCAGATATGATGCCGGTCGAGCGACCTGCAGGCGAAAAAAATGCGAGGCCCTCTGCGGTGAAGCAGATGCGGAATCCAGGTGTACAATGGGGGCAGGCGGAGAAACAGCGAAGCGGGAGGCGGAACGGGCTGGTATTTACCAGGCAACGATGAAACGTTGTACGGTGATTCGTTTTCGAAATTGATCCGGTCGCCGGAGGGATTGCCATCGTCTTTGCTTGCCAGGGCCTTCGGAAATTACCGTTGGTCAGTGGTTTGCGAAACAGATTGAGAACTCACTCTGTGCGCGCTTCGGGAAGACAATGGCACTTCCTGAATATGAAGGCGCGTTCATTTTTTGTACCCTCATACCCTCTTGCTGTCAATGGGGAAAAGCCGGATAAGCACGAATTGTCGTGGTTCCTGGCAAGTCGTCCCCTTACATGCCTGCCCCCTGAACCGAACGCCGTCAGAAGATAGCGGGACATCTTTATTGATGCCCGATGCAAGCCCCTGCGCCCCTGGTGTGAGCACTCCCCGGAGTCTGTGCTGGGCGGCTGAGCCTTCTACAACGGTACGATGGATTTTCCGCTCAGCCACCGGCAAGAACAGGTTGGTTTGTGTGGAACGATGAAGCAACGGTTTAAGCTTATTCGAATTTGTCGAAGAAAATTTGCTCGGCGGGGATCTTTTTCTCGCCGGTGAGCAGGTCGCAGCAGGCCTGCACCATGCCGGGCGCTCCACAGATATAGACGTCGATGTTGGCTCCCTCCTCCACCTGGCGGCGGATGAGGTCGGTGACCCGGCCGGTTTCGCCGGTCCAGCCGTCTTCCGGCGCAGGACGGGAAAGGGTGGGCAGGTAGCGGAAGCGCG
>JBFHWX010000087.1:0-12789 GCA_041599275.1 Desulfobulbales bacterium
GACCCCGAGAAGATGGAGGTCAACCTCGACGAGCCGCTGATCCTCATTAACGAGAAGAAGATCTCCTCCATGAAGGACCTGCTGCCGATCCTCGAGCAGGTGGCCAAAATGGGCAAGCCGCTGGTCATCGTCGCCGAAGACGTCGACGGCGAGGCGCTGGCGACCCTTGTCGTCAACAAGCTGCGCGGCACCTTGAACATCGCCGCGGTCAAGGCCCCGGGTTTTGGCGACCGCCGCAAGGCCATGCTCGAAGACATCGCCATCCTCACCGGTGGCCAGGTGATCACCGAGGACCTCGGCATCAAGCTCGAGAACGTCACCCTCGATGACCTCGGCAGCGCCAAGCGCGTGGTGATCGACAAGGACAACACCACCATCGTCGACGGCGCCGGCGAGAAGGCCAAGCTCGAAGCCCGGGTCAAGCAGATCCGCGCCCAGATCGACGAGACCAGCTCCGACTACGACCGCGAGAAGCTCCAGGAGCGCCTGGCGAAACTGATCGGCGGCGTGGCCGTGATCAACGTCGGTGCCGCCACTGAGACCGAGATGAAGGAGAAGAAGGCCCGCGTCGAAGACGCGCTCAATGCCACCCGCGCCGCGGTGGAAGAAGGCATCGTGCCCGGCGGCGGCGTTGCCTACCTGCGCTGCCTGAAGGCCCTCGAGGCCCTTGAGCTCGACGGCGACCAGAAGATCGGCAAGTCCCTCATCGCCCGGGCCCTCGAGGAGCCGGTGCGCCAGATCGCCAACAACGCCGGCCGCGAAGGCTCGGTGATCGTCGAGCACGTCAAGGGCATGGAAGGCGGCATGGGCTTCAACGCCGACAACGAGAAGTACGAAGACCTGCTCGAAGCCGGCGTCATCGACCCGGCCAAGGTCACCCGCTTCGCGCTGCAGAACGCCGCCTCGGTGGCAGGGCTGCTGCTCACCACCGAGTGCATGGTGGCCGAGATCCCCGAGGAGAAGGGCGGCGCCGGCGGCGGTATGCCTCCGGGCATGGGCGGCATGGGCGGCATGGGCGGCATGATGTAAGCCACCCGAGAGGCTTCCCGCCTCCTTCGCATCGAGCGAAGACCCGTCACCGAAAAAGGGAGCCGCAAGGCTCCCTTTTTCTTTTTCGCCCACCTTGCCGACACCCCTTGCTGGCAGCCCGAATTGCCCTTTTTTCCTGTTGACATCTCCAACCAAATCTTGCATAGTTGACGCTCTCGTGCGCAGGGCGCCGAGAAAAAACGGCGATGTAGCTCAGTCGGTTAGAGCACGCGGCTCATATCCGCGGTGTCCGGGGTTCAAGTCCCTGCATCGCCACCAGCTTATAATTTCAGGCACTTACAGCCTGTTTTCCCATAACGCCTTGCTTTACACAAATTCCTTACACAAAGTGGAATTTGGGAGCAAGGCGTTTTCATGTCCACCGATTACCTCGTCAGAACCCCCTCGTCGTACTGTTTCAGACTCGTCGTGCCGCCGGACCTGCATACCGCCGTGGGCAGGAAGGAACTCCGCTATTCCCTGCGGACCGGCAGACTCTGCTCCGCCAAACCCAGGGCACGGCTTCTTGCCGGGCGGGTACAACACCTCTTCCGGGCACTGAGGAACCGAGACGACGACATGGGCGAACATCTTTCGGCAACGAAAATCACCGAAGTCATCAAGGGCTACGTCCGGGAGTGCCTCAACGACGACTTCGAGGCCCGTATCGTCTCCGCCCCGGTGGAACGGGAAGGGCTCGCCGAGGACAGTTCCAACCTCGACTTTCTGCTCGAAGCCGCCAAGGAATGACATCAGATTGCACACAGTTATAGTGCCGTGGCGATGCCTTCTCCAAAATCCGCCGCAAAAATCTGAGCAGGTATCCCATAACGTCACGCCCCAACTTCCCCCCGTACCCCCTCCATAGTCTCTCACCGTCCGCAAGACCGCCACTGCGCCACCCTCCCAGGCAATGCATCCCGGCTCTCCGGCAATGTTCATCATATTCGAAAATTGCACACAGATGGGGTCGAGTTGTTTTCCCAAAATACACCGAAAAATTTGTCGTCTCGTTGTCGTCTCGACTGAAAATATTTTTCTATTCCGTTCAGCTCGATTTCGAGCTATACAAACATATACACACTTATACAAAGAAAGAGATATAAGTAGACATAACTTCATACAAGCGGAACGAGCATGGACAAGATAAAAAATCCCTTTTCCCCCGGCGCGGGAGCCCCACCGCCGGAACTGGCGGGCCGTGACGGTGTGCTGGAGCAGGCTGAGGTGCTGCTGGGGCGGGTGCGGGCGGGGCGGCCGGAAAAAAGCCTCTTGCTGACCGGCCTGCGCGGGGTTGGCAAGACCGTTTTGCTTAATGAGCTCGAGCGGCTGGCACGGGCACGGGACTATCGCACCATCCTGGTGGAGGCGCACGAGGGAAAACCGCTGGCCGTCCTGCTGGCGCCCCACCTGCGCCGCCTGCTGTTCGACCTGGACCGGCTCGCCGGTGCCGGCGACAAGGTGCGCCGCGGCCTTACGGTGCTGAAAAGTTTCGTGAGCGGGGTCAAGATCACCATCGGCGCAATCGACATCGGGGTTGATATTGAGCCGGAGACGGGTGCCGCCGACAGTGGCGACCTCGAAATCGATCTTCCCAGCCTGTTCCTGGCTATTGGCGAGGCCGCCCAGGAACGCGGCACCGCCGTTGCCATCATGATCGACGAGATCCAGTATTTCAGCGCCACGGAGCTGAGCGCTCTGATTATGGCTATGCACAAGATGCAGCAGCGGCAGCTGCCCCTGGTGCTGATCGGCGCTGGCCTGCCGATCCTGCCAGGCCTGGCTGGTGAGTCCAAATCGTATGCGGAACGGCTTTTCAATTTTCCGGAGATCGGCGCCCTGCCGAAGCCGGATGCAATAAAGGCTCTTCAGGATCCAGTAAGAAATGCCGGTGAGGAAATCGCCTTCGACGCCTTGGAAGAGATCTTCCGGCTCACCAGGGGGTACCCCTACTTCCTCCAGGAGTGGGGCTACCAGGCCTGGAATCAGGCTATTGCCTCACCGATTAGCTTGCAGGTAGTCCGGGAAGCAAGCGAACTGGTTTCCAGGCGGCTGGATGAAAATTTCTTCAGGGTCCGGTTCGACCGGCTGACGCCAAGGGAAAAGATGTTTCTGCGGGCCATGGCCGAACTGGGAAGCGGTCCCTGCCGCACCGGCGACATAGCCGACAAACTGGGCGTAAAGACCACCACGCTCGGTCCCCTGCGCGCCAGCCTGATCAAGAAAGGCATGGTGTACAGCCCGTCCTACGGTGATATGGCCTTCACGGTCCCCCTGTTCGATGAATTCATGCGGCGCGCCATCCCGGCTTTTGAGCCGTGATGGGGCCGACAGGTCATTTGTCATTGGCGTCAAAAAAAGTGCACTACCTGCAACCTTGAGCCCTCTTTTTTTTTAACACCCCTCCTCCCAATTCCAGCGGAGATACGGTATATTCCCGTCCGTCTCGGCTTCCTTATGCGCCACCGGCAGAGCAGTAGGCCGCTCTCCGTGCCCTGGCGCCGGAGGTTGCTGGCGCGGCAAACCATTTTTGAGAAAATTCCCTCCACCCATGCGAAGTGCACCAATGCAGCAGCCCGCCGAACTTACCGCCGTCCTGATGCCGGATGGCTCGATCCAACTCGAATGGGCCCCGGCCACCACTGCCGGCAAGCTCACCCCGCACAGCCTGGCCCTGCAGGAGGAAATTTTTGCCCGCTCTGCCGACCAGGCCGATGACTGGCTGTTCTTCCTCGGCTTCTGCAACAAGAGCATTCCCCTGTCGCTATCGCTGGCCTTCTGGCGCACCTGCGCCGGGCTCTTTCTCCGTCGGCTCAAGCTCACCCCCGATCTCGAGCAACTGCGCGAAAACGCCATCATCCCCCTGGACAGCGAAGACTGCCTGCAGCTTCTGGAATCGGCGCCGCCGATGCCGGGCGGAGAATACCTGAACGCGGAAACCCTCTCGTCCGCCTGGGATGCACTGGGCGCCGCCTTCGCCCAAAAAATTGCGGCCTTTCCCGGGCCGGTTGCCGATTTTTTCAGGTCCTTCAGCCCCGACATCCACCTTGCGGGCCGCATCTATTTCCACCTGGTCGAGAACAAGAACCATGATGCCCCCTTCGCCTTTCTCGCCACCTACAGCACCCGCTTGAACAACGAGGGCGAATCCCGGCACCTGCCCCTGAAGTATGCCCTGGAAGAGTATGGGGACGACCACGACAAGCTGCTGGAGCTGCTGGTCACGGTGGACGAAGCGGCTGAAAAAAGCGAACTGGTGGCCGATCTGCGGGACAGCGGCGAGCTGTTCTATCCCCTTGCCTGGTCGGCCCGGGAAGCATACACCTTTCTGCGGGAGATCCCGCTATACGAAGAGTCGGGCATCCTCTGCCGCATCCCCAACTGGTGGAAGAAAGAAAAAACCGCCATCGGCGTTCGCATCAACATCGGCGACCGGCCGCCATCCATGGTCGGCTTGAATGGCCTGCTCGATTTTTCGCCACGGTTGATGCTGGGCGACACCGAGATTTCCGAGGAAGAGGCCCGCCGGCTGCTGAACGAAACGGAAGGGCTCGCCTTTCTCAAGAACAAATGGGTGGCGGTGGACCCCGAGAAGCTGCGGCAAACCCTGGAGCTCTTTGAAAAAGCAAACGATCTGAACCCGGAAGAGGGCATCCGCCTGGGCGATGCGCTGCGCCTGGCCCTGAACCCCGAGAAACTGCTGGGCGCCGCTGCCCAGAACCTCTCCGGCATCTCCCACGGCGACTGGCTGGACTCGGTGCTCAGCCGCCTGCAGCAGCCCGTGAAGCTCGAGCCGGTCAAGCCCAGCGGAACATTCGCGGCCCGGCTGCGCCCCTATCAGCAGGACGGCCTGAACTGGCTCTTTTCCCTGCACCGGCTGCAGCTCGGCGCCTGCCTGGCCGACGACATGGGCCTTGGCAAGACCGTGCAGGTCCTGGCCTTTCTCGACGCCCTCAAGGCGGCAGGCGGGCAACGGGCCGCTTCGCTGCTCGTCCTGCCCGCCTCCCTGTTGGCCAACTGGACGGGAGAAATAGCTACCTTTTCGCCCGGACTTTCCTTCTTTGTCGCCCATCCGGACTTCCACCGGCCGAGCGCCGTGCCAACCCTGCCGCCGGCGAAACTCGACAAGCTCGACCTGGTCATAACCACCTATGCCCTGGTCCAGCGCCATGCCTGGCTGCGGGACTACACCTGGGACTACGTAATTCTCGACGAGGCCCAGGCCATCAAGAACCCTGCCACCAAACAAACCCGGGCGGTGAAAAGCCTCACGGCCGGCAACCGGATCATCATGACCGGTACGCCGGTGGAGAACAGCCTCGCCGACCTCTGGAGCCTGTTCGACTTCATCAATCCGGGGCTTCTGGGCAATTCCCGCGAGTTCGGCGACCTCGCCCGGCGCTTCGCCGCTGCTGCCGACGGCTATGCCGCGCTGCGCCGGGTGGTGAGCCCATTCGTTCTCCGGCGCCTGAAAACCGACCGGGGCATCATCTCCGATCTGCCCGACAAGGTGGAGGTGAAGAGCTGGGCCGCCATGAGCAAGAAACAGGCGGTGCTCTACGGCGAGGCGGTTCATGCCCTGCGGGAAGCCCTCGAGCAGGCGGAGGGCATCCAGCGAAAAGGGCTCATCCTGGCGGCGCTGGTCAAGTTCAAACAGCTCTGCAACCATCCGTCCCAGTACCTCGGCCTCGACCGCTTCGACCCGGAAGAAAGCGGAAAATTCGAACGGTTGCGAGAAATTTGCGAAACAATCCACGAAAAGCGAGAGCGCCTGCTGGTGTTCACCCAGTTCAAGGAGATGACCGAACCGCTCGGCCGCTTTCTGGCCTCCATTTTCAACCGGCAAGGGTTGATCCTGCACGGCAGTGTTCCGGTGGGCAAGCGAAAAGAGCTTGTCGAAAAATTCCAGGGGCGCGATTATGTGCCTTTCTTTATTCTGTCTCTGAAGGCGGGCGGCGTCGGACTCAACCTGACGGCGGCCAACCATGTGGTGCACTTCGACCGCTGGTGGAACCCGGCGGTTGAGAACCAGGCCACCGACCGGGCCTTTCGCATCGGCCAGAAGAAGAACGTCATGGTCCACAAATTTCTGACCAGGGGAACCATCGAGGAAAAAATCGACCGGATGCTGGTGGCAAAATCAAAGCTGGCCGATGAAGTGGTTGCCGCCTCCGGCGAAAACTGGCTCACCGAGATGAGCAACGAAGAGCTCTTCGAGCTCTTCTCTCTGCAAAACTGAGGAATGACGATGAGATACGGACGTTTCCCGAGATATGTCCCGGTTTCCGAAAAAACAGCCAAAGCGGAAAAAACGCTCGAAAAGCTCCGGAAGAAAAGGCCGGACCTCGCGCCTGTGCGCCTCCTGAGCACCGCCCTGGCCCGCACCTGGTGGGGTAAATCCTGGAACCGGAACCTGGAGCGCTACGCCGATTACCGCAACCGTATCGGCCGGGGCAAGAGCTATGTGCGCCACGGCGCCGTGCTCGATCTCAGAATCGAAGGCGGACGGGCGAGCGCGCTGGTCCAGGGCTCCCGAGCCAAACCCTATGAAGTCGTCATCCGCATCTCCTCGATAAAAAAGAGCAACTGGGATTTGATCCGGAAACAATGCCGGAGCGAGTTGCGGTCGCTGCCGGATCTCCTGGCCGGCAAATTCCCGAAAGCGCTGGGCGACATCTTCCTGGCCGAAGGCAAGGGGCTGTTTCCCACTCCGCGCGAGATCTCATTCGATTGCTCCTGCCCGGACTGGGCCGCCATGTGCAAGCACGTGGCGGCCACTCTGTACGGCATCGGGGCGAGGCTCGACGACGACCCGCTGCTGTTCTTCACCATGCGGCAGGCCGAGACCGGTGAACTGGTGAGCGGCGCGGTGAGGGACAAGACCGAGGACCTGCTGGCCAGGGCGAGGAAAAAGAGCTCCCGGGTCCTCGAGGGCGCCGATCTTACCGGGCTCTTCGGCATCGACATGGAGCCGCCACCGGATTTGCCCGCGCCCAGCCCCCCGTCTGCCGCCAAATCGACCCGCCACAAGAGCGCTGCGGCCGACGACGCCGCCAAGCCGGAAGCCGAAAACACTCTTTCCGGCCGCTCCGCCACCGAACGAATCGAAGAGATCGTCTGCCGACACCGGCGAGGCACCACCGTGGCCAGCCTGGAGAAGGAGACCGGCTTTCCCCGTGCCAAGATCTACGCCATCGCCAGCCGGCTCCGGCAACAGGGCCGGATCAGCTACGTGGCCCAGGGTGTTTACGGCCCGCCGTAAAGGGTGGCGGCTCTCCTTGGCGGCCAGTTGGCGATCCGCCCCTCGGCGCCGGCCGGCTTCCGGCCCGGCGACGGATAGACGATCTTGATGAAGACTTTAACTCTTAGGGCTTGACAAAATGGCCCTGCACCGGGTAAATATCGTCGCCTTTTGTCGCGGAAAAACATAAATTTGCATTGATTCTCATTTCCTCTCAGATCACATTTTTCTCTATGGATCCGGTTTTTTCCTGGCTTGTGCTAACCGAAGCAGCGCTGGCCGAAGTCTATTCACTAACCGCCGAAGCGGTGGCCGACGATCCCGAGCTGGCCGCCTTTGCCGCCAGGCTGGCGGCGGACGAACGCGGCCACCAGCGCTTTCTCCTGCAGATGGCCCAGGGTGGGCAGGCCCCCGGCGAGGCCGAGATCTCGAGCCGGGAAGAGATGGCCGCCATCGACGCCATCATCGGCCGGCTGCGCCAACTTATCGCCTCCCCCGGCTTCTGCCGCCAGAAACTGCTGGCCCTGCTCGTCGAGCTCGAATTTTCCGAGTTGAACGACATCTTTCTCGCCACCGTGCAGGCGGCAAGCGAGACGTCCGGCCAGTTCCGCAAAGCGGCGGCGGAGATCCAGGAGCACATCGACTGCATCGAACTGTTCCTCTCCTCCCGGCCGGACACCGCTCCTCTTCTCGACACGGTCAGAAGGATGCCGCGGATCTGGCGGGAAAACATCCTGGTGGTGGAAGACGAACCGGTGGTGGCCCGGCTCCTGCAATCGGTGCTGCGGGCCGAAGGCAACGTGGAAATCGCTGCAAACGGCCGTGAGGGCCTGGAAAAACTCGGCCGCAAGTATTACCGGGTGATCGTCTCCGACATCGACATGCCGGAGATGGACGGCATCAGCTTCTACACCCGGGTCGCCGACCACTACCCTGGCATCGGCCGCCGCTTTCTCTTTTTCACCGGTGGCGACCTCTCCGCCGAACGACTCGGCTTTCTTCAGGAACACAGCCTGCGGTACCTCTTGAAACCCGCCCCCATCCAGTCCATCCGCGCCGCGGTGGGGGCCATCACCCACGACGCCTCTGCGCCGTCCGTTCGCCCCCACTGAGAAGGCCTACCCGGCCCTTTTTCTGAACTTTTCTCCTAATATCGTTTTGTTTTCCGCCTCTTCCGGCCTATAATGGTTGGCAGGTCGGCCTGCCGGCCTTTTTTCCCATCCAACCAGGAAGTTGCCGAGCAATATGGACGACGCAGAAACAAAACCAAGAAAACGAAACTGCTGGGAGGTCATGCAGTGCGGCCGCGGCCCCGGCACCAAGGGCGAGTCCGGCGTCTGCCCGGCGGCCCGCGAGGCCCGGCTCGACGGCACCCATGGCGGCAAAAACGCCGGCCGCGCCTGCTGGACCGTGGCCGGCACCTTCTGCGGCGGCGAAATCCAGGGCACCTTTGCCAAGAAGTTCGAGGTCTGCCGGCTGTGCACCTTTTTCCAACAGGTGCTCGAGGAGGAGCAGGAAAATTTCCAGAAAACCATCGCGCTTCTCACCCGCCTCAAGGAGCCGGCCCAGGTGGTGGACATCTCCACCAAGAAATTCGGGGTGCTCATTGGCGGCTCCGGCCTCATCGGCGGCTGCCTCATGCACTACTTCAAGACCGAGGCGGACAACGAGATCGAGGTCCTCGCTCCCAACAGCAAGCGGCTAAGCGTCCGGGAGCCGGACGACATCAAACGCTATTTCCAGAAGTACAAGCCGGATTTCATCATCAACTGCGCCATCACCCCCCTCGACTCCGGCCCCCGGCTGGCCTACGAGGTCAACTACCTGGGCAGCCTGCACCTGGCCCGGCTGGCCATGGCGCTCAAGATCCCCTATATCCATTTCAGCTCCGCCGCGGTCCTGCCCATGGGCGAGAACCTCACCGAGGACGACCAACTGCCGCTGTCGGACGCTCTGCCCTTCTACCCGCGCTCAAAGCTCATGGCCGAGCGCACCCTGAAACACCTGGCAGAAACCAGGGGCCTCGACTACACCATCATCCGCCTCGGGGTGGTCTACGGCAAGCACGACCACAAGATCCAGGGCTTCCACCGGTTGCTGTTTGCGGTGCTCTCCGGTTCCATGCCCTTTCTCCTGACCCGGCCCGGGGTGTTGCACTCCTACACCAACACCAAGAAAATCCCGCCCTTTGTTCACCATGTGCTCAACCAGCGGGAGGAATTCTCAGGCCAGACCGTGCATCTGGTCGACCGCAGTCCGGTGGAACTCAGCCAGCTCATCCTGGCCATCAAGCACTATCTCGAGCTCAAACGGCCTCGGGAAATCTTCGTGCCCTATCCCCTGGCCAGAAGCGGCGCCGCCGGCCTGCGTTTCCTGCTTCGCGGCCTGCGGGCCATCGGGCTTGACACCAGGATGCCGGCCGAACTCATGTTTCTTGGTCAATTCTACGAAAGTCAGGTACTCTCCACCAAGAAACTCCAACACTCGAGCTTTGGTGATCCCGGTGCCGACCGCACGGTGTTCACCGAGCTGGCGGACATCATCACCTATTACTCGACCCGCTGGCGCCATCTGAACCTGATCGCGCCAACCGCAGAGCCGCAGGAGGAGGCGAACGGCACCCGTCGGTTTCTCGAAGCCCCCCAGCAACTCCTGGCCGACATCCACGCCGGCCGGCTGGAACAGCCCGCTGGCAGCGATATCCTGCCGGAACCCTAACCGCTCCCCCCAATCACAGAGCATTTCAGGACGCTGAAAAACCATGAAGGAAGAAAGAAAAATACTCCGCAGCATGTTTATTCTCCTCGCCCTTGCCGCTCTCTTCCCACCCTGGCAGGTTCCCGGCGGCAAGTTCGAGACCTTCGGCTTCGCTTTCCTGCCCCCCGATTTCATTCCCGCCCTGGAAATCTGCTGGCCCCTGCTGGTGGGAGAGATCAGTTTCATTCTGTTCTGGGGCATTGCCTCCTACTTCGTGGTGAAGAACCGGACCGACGACGAGCTCTGGTAGTTTTCCCGCCCCTTAGTTTTTCTGGCCTCGCCAGGACTCTCCCGAAGCCGTCTGCTGATAACGAGAAACCTTCACGCCTGACTTTTTTTACCCCCTCCCTCTTTTTTCCTTGAGTTTTCCCGCCGGCAACGGGTATGTGTTGTTGGGAAAACAAAAAACTCCAAAAAAGAAACAGATAGAGGCGCTTTCCGGCGGGAATTGTTCTTGAATTTCCAGCACGGAAAACCGCTCTGCCAGACAAAGTAAGCAGACACGGGCACACAGGGGAAAATGTGGTATTCGAGCTATTCCACCGGGATCCTGGACGTCGACAACCAGCATGCCAACATCGACGCCTTGACGAAACTCTACGCGGAAGACTCCGACCAGGAGGCCAAATGGCTGGACATGCTCTTCCAGTCCATCCGCTTTCACTTCTCCTTCGAGGAAAATCTCTTCGGCGAACACTTCCCGGACACCCACCGCCAGCGCCACCGGCAACTCATAAACGACCTGGGCCAACTCGTTGCCCTGCGCCAGCGGGGCGAAATAACCAAAAAGCAAACCGTGGAGGTGTTCCGGGAGACCCTGGTCTGTCATGTGACGGACTTCGATCTTGATCTCAGGGACATGCGGGCCACCGCGGACGGCCTGACTCCTCCGGAAACGGGCGCCCGCCGGCTCGAAACCGGCGGCGGCTACCCGATACCTGATAAGTATTGACAGAAAAAGCCTTCCGTGGCTCAATAGCTGTCGTCGGGGCTGTAGCTCAGCTGGGAGAGCGACGCGTTCGCAATGCGTAGGCCAGGGGTTCGATCCCCCTCAGCTCCACCATCGGACAACACGGGAAAGGCGCCACCGGGAAACCGGTCGGCGCCTTTCTTTTTTGGGCTCTGGTGCCCTGTTTGGTTGATCCCGTCACCTCATTGTTGGTCCTCGCGGCCCCTCGCTGTGTTGCAAGAAACCACGATGTCTCGACGATTACCGGTCGCGTTTGAGCGCACAACACACTCTAGCGGAAAACCGGCAGCCGGAAGACGAGGTCACCGCGGCGGAAAACCACGCCGTCGGCAGTGATCTCTTCGACAATGAGGTCGCCGTCGAACAACTGGCCCTGGCGGTAGACCCGGCCGTTGATGCTCGCCAGGCGGGAGGAGGGCTGGTGGGAGAAGGAATGAAAGGAAATGGTCAGCGCCGGCAGGGTGGTGCGCACCGCCTGCGGCAGCTCCGCCAGGGTAGGAATATTGGGCTCGCCGGAAGATGTGCGGCCGGTGAGGTCCACCGTGCCGGCCGGCAGTTGGGTTTCTTGGGGAAACGTGTCTTCAACGGCCATGGCGGCCAGGCGGTCGTACTCCGTTTGCTCTGCAGAGGGTGCGTCCTCCGGCTCGCTCTCCCATCCCAGGGCTTCCTCGGCCGGCCACGGTTCTTCACCCAAGGGAATGTCCTCGACCAAATGCTCCCCGGCCGGCAAAACGGCGCCGGCAGAAAGCGGCGATTCACCGCCGTCCTCCTGGGGTGGGGCTACCGCCCCTGCCCGGCCTCTTGCCGATTCCGCCGATGAGCGCGGTGGCCAGCGGAGCTTTTCGGCGCCACTGGCACGAGAAGATGCCTCCGGTGTGGTTGGCAGCGGCGGCGGGCCGGCGCTTTCTGCGGCGGCCTGCGGCCGGGAAGGCTGTCCGGACGTCGCGGCGGGCTCCTGCCCGCCCCCATCCGGACTCGGGCGCCAGGGTTTGAGCCACCACAGGAGAACCGCTGAGTTCAGTAACAGGCCCGCGGCCAGCAACCAGGGCCAGAGCGGTCGCCGCGGCTGCTCGACCGTCACCGGTGGCAAGTCCTGCACGGTGAGCAGATCGGGTAGCGGCCGCCGGCGCTGCTTCTGGTCCGATTTCTTCAGGGCGTCGAGGATGAAGGACATCTCAGCTTCCTCCCGGCGTGGCGCTCAGGCGCGGCCCTTCGCTCTGCAGTTCGTTGCCCAGAATGATCAGGGTCTGGACCCCGGCGATGCCGTCGGCCACCAGGCCGTTGCGGCGCTGCAGGGCAGTAATGCCGCGGATCATCTTGCCGTCGTATTCGGCGTTTTCGTCTGTGTCGGAAGAACGGCCCTCGAGTTGTGCCAACTGCTGGTCAACCCACTGTACCGCCGGGCCCCGGTGGCCGGGCCGGATGCTGTCCTCGTAGCCTGGCGGTGGCCGCCAGAGCAGGGTAAACTCGCCGGTCCAACCGGCGGCAAGCTCGGAGAGAGCGACCCGAAGGCGGTGCCCGGCAAGCAGCAGGGTGGCGCTCTCTCCCTCGAGGCCGAGAAGGGTGGCGAAAAAGCTGTTGCCCCGGTCGTCGACCAGCCTGAGCACCGCCGGCCGGTCGAGCTTTTCGAGCATCTCCAGGGTGCCCTGGCGGGAAAGGCACCACAGCCCATGGGCCTCGGCCTGGTCGCAGAAATTGTTCCCGGGCTCGAACTCCGGCCCCCAGGCGGCAAGCAGGCCACGGAACGCACTCTCCAAACTATGGGACATATCGGCACCGGCGGGCCAGACCA
>JBFHWX010000088.1:0-12700 GCA_041599275.1 Desulfobulbales bacterium
CGTTGAGCTCCACCTCTTCCTGCAGCAGCTCGCGGTACTGGAACAGGCTGAGACCGGTGATGACACCGAGCGGCACCGCAGTGAGCACCAGCATGATGACGAACAGACTGCGCTGCAGGCAGCGGGCCCGGCCCCGGGCATTCATCCCCTCCTGGGGCCGGCCGCAGAAAAAAAGCGCCTCGGTGAGCTTCGCCATTCTCGATCGCATCACCCCTCCCGCCCCCGCACCACGGCCCCGGCCCGCAAATCACCTGCGAGAGCCAAGGGAAGAACGTCTTTTACCGCACCGATCACCCGGTCGAGCACCTCTATCTTCTTCCAGCGCAGGTACTGGTAGTGGGCTTCTTCTATGCCGCCGCAGATCACGCAGCCGACCCCTTCCTTGAGGATCAGCCCGCAGAGTTCGTCGGCGGACGGCCCCGGCAGCAGGATGTCCCGTTCATCGACCGGGGAGCCGCCGAAGCGACCGACGATCAGGGCCTCGAGAGCGAGATCGAAGCGCGGCGCCACCTGCCGGCCCTCCACCACCACGAGTAGCTTCATCTCTTACTCCAATTCATAAAGCTTCATCTTGCGCCACAGAGTCGAGCGCCCCCAGCCGAGCACCGCCGCCGCCTTGCTGCGGTTGCCGTCGCAACGCAGCAGGGCCTCGAGGATGCGCTGACGCTCGATGCCGCTCCAGGTCTGGGGCTGCGGCCCCAGGGAAACAGGCACCCCGTTGCTTTCCTGCCGGCCGGCGGACCCGCCATCGCCCTGCCCCCCGGCAACATCGCCGGCGGCCGGCAGATAGGGAGGCAGGTGCTCGGGCTCGATGCGCTCGGCCCGGCAGAGGGTGACGGCGAATTCGACGATATTGCGCAACTCCCGCACGTTGCCCGGATAGCCATAGCCCAGGAGCAGGGCCAGGGCCTTTGCCGAAAAGGTTTTCTCCCGGCAGCCGAGGGCGGCGCAGAAATGGCTCACGAAAAAATCGAGCAGCAACCGCACGTCGCCGTCCCGCTCCCGCAGTGGCGGCATGTGGGCCCGCAGCACGTTCAACCGGAAATAGAGATCCTCCCGGAACCTGCCTTCCCGCACGAGCTGCTTGAGATCGCGGTGGGTGCCGGTAATGAGCCGCACGTCCACCTTCACCTTGCGGGAACTGCCCAAGGGAAAGAATTCCCGGTCGTCGAGCACGGTGAGCAGCTTAACCTGCAGGGGCAGGGGCAAATCGCCGATCTCGGTGAGAAAGATAGTGCCGCCCTGGGCGAGCTGGAACATGCCGGGTTTGTCCGAGTGGGCGCCGGTAAAGGCGCCCCGCACATGGCCGAAGAGCTCGGACTCGAGGAGGCTCTCGGGCAGCGCCCCGCAGTTCACCTTGACAAAGGGGTGGCTCGCCCGCCGGCTCCCCTTGTGGATGGCCTCGGCCAGAAGGTCCTTGCCGGTGCCGGTCTCGCCGGTGACCAGCACCGTGGCGTCGGTCTGGGAGAGGATGGGCAGCAGTTCGAAGACCTCCAGCATCGGCGGACTGTGGCCGAGGATACCCTGGCGCGACACAGCACCGCCAAGGCCGCCGCGATCGAGATCCTGGAGCAGGGAAATATCCTCCATCACCACCACCACGCCCTGGCCGGCGTCTTCTCCGCGGCCCAGGGCAGACACCGTGAAACGCACCGGAAACCGCCTGCGGTTGCGGTCGATGATGTCGCCGTCGCGGCTTACCGGCTCGCCATCCCGAAGAACCGATGCAAAAAACTGCTGGCGCTCGGCCACCCCGTGCTGCAGCACGAGTTCGCCGGGCAGGCCGCACACCTCGGTCGCCGACCTGCCGGTCCAGGCCTCGAGAAAACGGTTCATGGCCACCACCCGCAAGGCGCCGTCGAGCAGCATCACCCCGAAGGGAAACGCGTCCAGCAACGTTGGCGAACAAAACGGCGCAGGCAGCACGATGCCCCCCCTGTCCATACAATCTCCTCCTGGAAGAGAAAAGCCCGGGCGATCAACCTGCCCCGGCCGCAACGTTTCATTATGGTTCAGGCCATCCTATATTCAACTCCAAAAAAAGGTCAACACCTTTCTTTCCGCAACGGCCAATACAAAATATCTACAAAATAACAAAATCATAAAAATCAACGGAAGAGCAAAACACCGCCTCGACACCAATTGAAACACTATTTGTCGCGATTTGTTTCAGTTGGTCTCAACAGCCACTGCGGCGAGACCGCCAAAACCGAGCAGGAACAAACAACCGACTGACATCACAAGAAAAAACAAATCTGGCACGGCATGTGCATTAGGAAAGGCAACAGGCAGCAATGGGCCTTACATAAAAGCAAACTCCTGAAGGAGGCACACCATGAAAGAGTCGACCCGTGACAAGCGCAGCTGGATGACGGCCATCACTTTTGCCGAGGCCGGGGAGTGGGAAAGCGCCCGCCAGTACATGCCGAGGCCACGCCGGCCCCGGGTGAGCCGGCTGTCCCGGCTCTTCATGGCGGTGACCTTTGCCGAGGCGGGCCTGCACGAGGAGGCCCTTCGCCACCTGGGCGCGGAGCGCGGGCCCGGCTCCGGCGCCAATGATCTGCTCGCCAACCTCGGCTTGCGCGGCGTGCGGATGACCTACGGGGTCGTGGCCGCCGAATCGGCGGCCTGAGAGGCAAGGCCATGGCCCGGCCGACACAGTCCAGCCAGCCCGGCAAGCGGGCGGAACCCGAGGTGCTGGTGGTCTCGGACGACTCCCTGTTCGCCGATTCCCTCTGCCGCCGCCTGGAAATATGGGGCCTGCGGGTGGTTCGCCAGGCCTGGCAGCCCCTGAAAACCGCAGGCTCGGTGCTCTGCGGGCCGCTCATCGTGCTCCTCGACATCCGGCAAAGCGACGCGGCCCTTGTCGCGGAGATGGCCGGCGGTCTGCAGCGGCCCCACGAGCGGGAGATCATCCTGGTCAACCGGCCGGACAACATCCAGGCTTCCATGGCCGGCATGCGGGCCGGAGCCGACGACGAACTGACCGTGCCCTTCGACGTCGAATGGCTGCGGCAGGCGGTGGCGGCGGCCAAAACCAGGCTTTCCCGGCAATCCAAACCCGGGCACCGGCGTTCCTTTCTGCAGGCCTTCTCCGACGCCATGGCCGCCGCCACCTTTGCCCAGGCCGGCGACTTCGATACCGCCGTAGAGATGCTGGACCCGCCCCAGGCCGCCGCCCCGCCGGGCCGGCACGACAAGAAGAAATAAGAACAAACGGCCGCTCGCCGGCCCGCTCTGGATAAAAGCACTAAGGACAGGAACAATGAAAGACATCAGGATACTGCTGGTAGACGACGAGGAAGATTTCATCACCACCCTGTCCGAACGGCTGCAGCTGCGCGACCTTGCCAGCCAAACCGCCTTCGACGGCGAACAGGCCCTCGATTTCGTGGGCGACAAGGAACCCGACGTCATGGTGCTCGACCTCAAGATGCCCGGCATCGACGGCATGGAGGTGCTGCGCCGGGTACGCCGGCTCTATCCGGATATCCAGGTCATCATCCAGACCGCCCACGCCAACGACTTCGACGAAGCCGAAGCCAGGGAGCTGGGCGTCTTCGACTATCTGCGCAAGCCGGTGGACCTCGATCTGCTCATCGAGCGGATCCGCGCCGCCGCCCTTGCCAAGCGGGGCAACAGCATGTCCGCCGCCGCCTTCGCGGAAGCGGGCGAGCACGACACGGCCCGGCGCCTGCTGGACAAGGGCCGGTAGCCCGGCAGACGTTGCGGCCGGCAGCGGCGCCCGCTCCTTTCCCGACACGACCCGATCATGAAACTGCACGCGGCCACCATCCCGGCGGCGGCCCTGAAGAGTCCCTCGCGGCTCTCCTACTACCGCCGCCAGAAGGGCCTCTTCGTGCTCCTGGTGCTGCTGGTCTCGGTGCTGCCGCTCCTCGTCCTGAGCTGGACGGCGGCCCGCCATTACGAGGAAAGCTGGCTTGCCCGCAGCAGCCAGGAACTGCGGGGGTTGCTCGAGAGCCGCAGGGCAATCATCGACCTCTTCCTGAGGGGCCAGGAGGACCTGCTGGCCGGCACCGTCGAACTGCACGGCCAGGCGCCGCCGGTCGCCGCCGAGCTCGAGCGGCTGCTGGCTGCGATCAACCGGCGGGGGGTGATCACCGACCTTGGAGTGATCGGCGCCGACGGCCGCCACCTGGCCTATGTGGGACCTTACAGCCGGCAGCTCGCCGGCCGCAATTACCAGGAAGCCGCCTGGTTCCGCGAGGTGATGGCGAGCGGCCGCTACGTGAGCGACGTGTTCAGCGGCTTCCGGGGCGTGCCCCACATCGTGGTGGCGGTAACTTCGCCGGACCGCTCCTGGCTGCTGCGGGCGACGATCAACTCGGAGTTTTTCGATTCGCTGGTGACAAGCGCCGAGGTTGGCCCCGGCGGCGATGCCTTCATCGTCAACCGGAGGGACGAGTTCCAGACCAGAAGCAAATCAGGCCGGGCCATCGACGCCACCTCACTGCCGGAGTTGAACGCCGGCGACGGTGAGGCCCGGGTGGAGAGACAGGGGGACTTCCTCTATGCCTCGGTGGGGGTGAAAAACAACGACTGGCTGCTGGTCCTTGCCGTCGACATAAGGAGCTCGCTGGCCGGCTTCTACCGGGCCCGGCAGTGGACCCGCCTGCTCATCGCCGGCGCCGGCGGCCTCGTGCTGCTGGTGGCGGCGGCACTGGTGCACGGCATGGTGAACCGGATCGAAACCGCCGACCGCGAGCGGCTGCAGCTCAACGACCGCATCCGCCAGGCCGAGAAGATGGCCCTGGTCGGCCGCCTGGCGGCGGGAGTGGCCCACGAGATCAACAACCCGCTGCAGATCATCGGCGACCAGGCGGGTTACATCGAAGAACTGCTGGAAGAGGAAACGGCCGACAGCATGAGAAACCAGGAAGAGTGCCGGGAATCGGCAACCAGGATCCGGGCCCAGGTGAAGCGGGCGAGCACCATCACCCACCGGCTTCTCGGCTTCTCCCGGGCCAGGGAGACGGGACGACGGACCACCGACGTGGGAAGCCTGCTGCGGGAGACCTTCTCCTTCCTGGAAAAAGAGGCGGCCAACCACCGGATCGCCATGGCCTGCCTGGTCGAGGAAAACCTGCCGCTGGCCGACACCGACCCGGGACAGCTCCAGCAGGTGTTTCTGAACATTCTCAACAACGCCCTGGACGCTGTGGAAGACGGCGGCCGCATCGCGGTCGAAGCCCGCCACGACGCCGGCCGGATAGTCGTGGAGTTTGCCGATTCCGGCCCGGGCCTGGCCCCGGCAAGTCTTGCCCGGCTCTTCGACCCCTTCTTCACCACCAAGGAGCGGGGCAAGGGGACCGGACTCGGGCTCTCCATATCGTACAGCATCATGCAGCGCCTGGGCGGCGACATCCAGGCAAGAAACAACGGAAAAAACGGCGCCGTCTTCACCGTCACCCTGCCCGCCAAGGCCCGGCAGGCCGCCTGAAAAGGAGAACAACCGCATGGAAAAGAAGCCCAGCGTCCTGGTCGTCGACGACGAGGTGGATTTCGTTGATTTCCTGGTCCGCCGCCTGCAAAAGCGCGGTGTGCCCTGCGAGGGCGTGTTCACCGGCATGGATGCGGTGCGCCGCCTGAAAAAGGGACCGGTGGACGTCATGCTCCTCGACATGCACCTGCCGGACATGAGCGGCACCGACACCCTGCGCGCCCTGCGCCGGGTGGGCCACGCCCCCCGGGTGCTCATCCTCTCGGGGCACGCCTCGGCCCGGGACGGCCGGGAAGGACTCGAGCTCGGCGCCTCGGACTACCTGCTGAAGCCCATCGAGTTCGACACCCTCTACCACCGGCTGCTCGCCGCCGGCCGCTGACCCCGCGGCCCGGCACGGCAGGCGATGACAAGATGACGGTCACAAGGAAATACATCGCGGTACCCGCACCACCACTACCATCAAACCAAGGAGGAGAGAAAGAAATGCATTTCGTGAGACAACTGGGAGAAGTACTCCTGCACGGCGCCCGAGCCCACGCCCAGTGGGAAATCGACATCTCGCGCCGGATCATGGGCGACCGCCGGCGCCTGGCCGTGCTCGGCCTGCTGCTCATCCCCATCTTTCTGGGCGGCATCGCCTACGCCGACCAGATCGCCGGCACCCTGCCGGACTTCATCGGCGGCAAGAAGGCCTACAGCCCGGCCTTCTACACCAACACCATCTTCTTCGCTTCCATCGGCGTCGGCATCGTGGCCGGACTGATCACCGGCTGCATCGGCGCCGGCGGCGGCTTCATCATCGCCCCGGCGCTGATGAGCGCCGGCGTCAAGGGCATCCTGGCGGTGGGCACCGATCTTTTCCACATCTTCGCCAAGGCGATCATGGGCTCCATCCTGCACCGCAAGCTCGGCAACATCTCGGTGGCCCTCGCTCTCTGGTTCCTGGTGGGCTCCATGGGCGGCGCCACCCTGGGCGGCTACATCAACCGCACCCTGTACGATGCCAACCCGGTGCTGAGCGACGCCTTCATCACCACGATCTACGTGTTCATGCTGGGTTTCCTCTCCTTCGTGGCACTCGCCGACTTTCTGAAGGCGAGAAAACCAGCCAAAGCCGAGGCCGCCGGCAAGAAGCCAAAAGAGGCCGGTGAGGCGATTACCGGTTTCGCCCAGAAGCTGCAGGCCATCAACCTGCCGCCCATGGTCCACTTCGACCAGTCCATCGTGCCCGGCGGCCGCAAGATCTCCGCCCTCTTCCTGATCATCAGCGGCGCCGTGGTGGGCCTGGCGGCGGCCATCATGGGCGTCGGCGGCGGCTTCCTCACCTTCCCGATCTTCGTCTACACCCTGGGCGTTTCCTCGGCCACCACCGTGGGCACCGACATCTTCCAGATCATCTTCACCGCCGGCTACGCCGGCCTCGGCCAGTACGCAATCTACGGCTTCATCTTCTATACGCTGGCCATGGGCATGCTGCTTGGCTCACTGATCGGCATCCAGATCGGTTCCCTGGTCACCAAGGTGGTGCCCGGCACCACCATCCGCGGCTTCTACGCGGTGGCGGTGATGGCCGGCTTCATCAACCGTTTCTTCGCCCTGCCCTCGAAGCTCGCCGCCATGAACTACATCAAGATGAGCGCCGAGACCGGCAAACTCCTCGAACAGATCGGCATCTGGGCCTTCTTCATCGTCATCAGCGCCTTTGCGATCTGGGTGTTCGCCACCTTCTTCATGAACATCCGCGCCTTGAAGGGCGAGGACCACGCCCCCCACCACACCAAGGAGGCCCACGCATGATCGCCAACAAGAAAGAATTCACCGGCGGGCTCCTCTTGATGGCCGGCTTCTGGGTGGTGTTCGCCATCCTCATGAGCCCGGTGTTCCAGGGCAAGAACTGCCTCGACTTCATGGACAACCTCTACAACACGATCTCCAAGTCGTCGTCCTACTACATCCCGGCGGTGCAGAAGAAGGCCGAAGCCTTTAACGGCCAGAACATCGAAGCCGTTATCAAGGCCGGCGACCCGGAAACCGCGGCCCGCATCAACAGGTTGCTCACCTCGGCCGGCGCCACCGTCGAGGCGGGCGAAAAAGAGCTCACCGTCAACGGTGACTACGGCCGCATCCTCACGGCCATGCTGGCCGACGCCGATCTCATGTTCGCCAACGACGGCACCGCGATGAGCGAAAAACACGGTTACAACGAGCGCCAGGCCCTGTTCGACTGGTACACCGCCGCCAAATCCATGGAGAAACACCTTCTGGCCAAAGAGATGTTCAAGGAGGCCACGGTACTCTCCAGCCTGCTCAGCAAGGGCATCGAGCCGGCCTACAATTACTACGGCATCGAGTCGACCAGCATCAAGGACAAGATCTGGACCGTGGTGCTGTCGCTGGTGGGTTACGTGATCTACACCCTGTGGTTCGGCTTTGCCATCCTCTTCATGTTCGAAGGCTGGGGCCTGCGCCTCGAGCATTGATCGGCCTTGAATCCGTGACGGATTCAGGCAGTTGAAAAAACTTTCAGGCGCGCAACCGCCTGGGAGAAGCAGTACCCCTTCTCCAAACGGGCGCCCCGCGGCTTTACCCCTTCCCCGGCCGCGGGGCGCCCCCTCTTCCAGAAACAACTTGAGAAAAGAAGCGCTGCCCGATTAACTGCAGGATAACGTCCGTGAGCCCCCACTTCAGAAGCCGACGATGAATTTCCTGCAGACCATCCGCCACCTGCTCTTCGGCTCCACGCCGGCCTTATCCTGCGACGAGGGCGAGTTGCGGCGCCTCTTTGCCGCCCAGTACAAGAAATTCCGGGCCCTGCTCACCGCCAACAACAACGCCCTCGAACTGATGGCCGCCCTCGAGCAGGCCCTGCAGAGCGGCCGCCCCTTCGGCATGGCCTTCGTGCGCGGCCACTGCACGGCCCTCGGCGTGAACGTCTTTCGCATGGTCCAGAGCCTGCAGGAACTCTCCGGCGGCCGCTACCCCAGGCTGCAGGAAAGCTTCGAGCGGATAACCGGCGAGCTCGAGGCGATCCTCGAAAGGCAACCCCGAACAGCGGGCGAGCGGCTGGTGCTGCCCCTTTCGGAGATCGACCGCGGCAGCGCCGACCAGGTCGGCGAGAAAATGGCGAACCTCGGCGAAATCCGCAACCGTGTCGGCCTGCCGGTGCCCGACGGCTTCGTGGTCACCGCCGCCGCGGCGCTTCGTTTCATGCGCGAAGGCCGCCTGCAGGAAGAGATCAACCGGCGCCTCAAGACCCTCGATGCCGACGACCTCGAGGCCCTGCACACCACCAGCGCCGCCATCCAGAAGCTGATCGGCGCAGCTCCCCTGCCCGCCGAGCTGGAAGCCGAGATAACCAGCCATTTCCTGGAGCTCGCCCGCCGGCATCTGGGCCCGGCGACCAGAGTCGCCCTGCGTTCCAGCGCCCTTGGCGAGGACGGCGCCGCGGTTTCCTTCGCCGGCCAGTACCGCACCCAGCTCGACGTCTGCGAAGAGTTCCTGCTCCAGACCTACAGAGAGATCGTGGCCGGCAAGTACAAGAGCCAGGCCATCGTCTACCGGCTGCAGCGCGGCTACCGCCACCAGGACGTGGTGATGTGCGTCGGCTGCCTGGTGATGGTGGAAGCGGCGGCGGGTGGCGTGGTCTACAGCCGGCCGCCCGGCGAGCCGCGCAGCCCCTGGATCGTGGTGAGCGCCGCCGCCGGGGCCGCCGGCCAGGTGGTGGACGGCAGCGGCGAGACCGCCACCTTTCTCGTGCACCGGGACGAAAAAGAGCCTATCCGCCGGCAGACCCAGGGACCGCCGGGCCTCGACGCCGTGCTCTCAGACCGCGAGCTCCGGGAACTGGCCAGGATGGCGGTGCGGATCGAAGAGCACTTCGGCCCGCCCCAGGACATCGAATGGGCCCTGGACCAAAACGGAAAAATCTTCGTTCTGCAGAGCCGCCCCCTGGCCTGTCTCGAACCCGCCAGGGAACGGCAGGCTGCGCCGGCACCGCCGGCGGACGGCCCGGAGCCGCTTCTCGCCGGCGGCATCACCGCCTGCCCCGGGGCCGCCTGGGGACAGGTCCGGATCGTGCGCTCGAGTCTCGACCTGCTTTCTTTTCCCAAGGGCGCGGTGCTGGTGGTGGAACACCCGCTTCCCGAATACGCCACCCTGCTGCCCCGGGCGGTGGCGGTGGTCAGCGAAACCGGCCAGGTGGCGGCGCACCTCGCCACGGTGGCCCGGGAATTCCGGATTCCGGCGATCTTCGGGCTCAAAGGCGCCGCCTCACATCTCACCGACGGCCGGGAAGTGACGGTGGACGCCACCGCCTGCCGGATCCATGATGGCAAGATCGAAAAGCTGCTGGACGCGCCCGCCATGGCCAACCTGATGGCCGGCAGCCCCATTTATCGGTTGCTCACCGAGGCCATGCGGCTCATCACGCCCCTTTCCCTCACCGACCCGGGCTCGCCCTTCTTCACCCCGTCGAGCTGCCGCAGCCTGCACGACATCACCCGTTTCTGCCACGAAAAATCGGTCTCCGAGATGTTCTCCTTTGGGCAGAAACACGGTTTTGCCGAAAAAGGCGCCAAGCAACTGGTGGGCGATACCCCCTTCAACTGGTGGGTGATCGACCTCGACGACGGCTTCCGGCCCGGTTACGACCGGGCGAGCCGCTACGTGCACGTCGGCGAGATCCTCTCGACGCCGATGCTGGCCATCTGGGAGGGGATGAACGCCATCCCCTGGCAGGGCCCGCCGCCTGTTTCCCTGCGGGGCTTCGGCTCGATCCTGTTCGAATCCACCATGAACCGCAACCTCGATCCGGCGGTGCGTTCCAAGCTCACCGACCGCAACTATTTCCTTGTTTCGAAAAACTTCTGCAACCTGAGCGTCCGCCTGGGCTACCACTTCACCCTGGTGGAAGCGCATCTCGGAGAGCTGCTCACCGAAAACTACGTGAGCTTCCAGTTCAAGGGCGGCGCCGCCGACGAGGCGAGGCGGCGGATCCGGGTGGAGCTTCTGGATGACATCCTCGCCCGCTTCGGCTTCCGGACCGAGCTCAAGGCCGACGCCCTCACCGCCCGGGTCGAAAAAAAACCGGCAGACTATCTGCTCGAGCGTTTGCGGGTGCTGGGCTACCTTATCATGCACACCCGGCAGATCGACATGGTGCTGGCCGACCCCGGCATGTTCGAAAACTACCGAGAAAAAATCCTCCTCGACCTGCGCACGGTGCTCGGTGAAGTCGCCGACCACGGAGAACAAGCGGGCACGACCCCGATGAATGGCTGATGACCGGAGAAAAAATGGATCTGCTGATCGTTGACGACGAACTGGATTTTCTGGCCACCATGAGCAAGCGTCTCTCTCGCCGCGGCCACCGGGTGGAGACCGCCGCCTCCTGCGGCGAGGCTTTAGAAAAACTTGCGGCCATGCCCCAAAAACCCGACGCGGTGGTGCTCGACGTCATGCTGCCGGACCGCGACGGCCTCGACTGCCTGCGGGAGATGAAAAAACGCTGGCCGGCGCTCACCGTGCTCATGCTCACCGGCCACGCCTCCCTGCAGGCCGGTCTGCGCGGTGTGGCGGACGGCGCCGCCGACTACTGCCTCAAGCCCATCGAGCTAGACGAATTGCTCGAAAAGATCGAAGTAGCCCGCCGGGCCCGCTGAATTTTTATCAAAAAAAAATCCCCTGGGCACCTTTGCGGTGTCCAGGGGATTTTTTCATGACAACTGCCGCGAAAAGCGGCTTTCCGGGCTACTTAATGGCCGGCGGCCAGCAGACCGGAGGCGGCCAGCGACAGGATCACCACCTCGGCGATGGCCATGAAGCCGTAGGCCTTGTCGCCGCGACGGAAGAGACCGGGCACGATGGCGGCGTAGCAGACGATGGTGACGCCGGAGAGGATGGCCACCGGCAGGAAGTTCAGGAAGTCACCCTTGCCGACCAGCGCCAGCCAGCTCCAGCCGGTGGGGGCGTGGTCCCACTGCAGGTAGGTGGAGTTGATCACTTCCAGGTACTCGTGCACCGGCAGCGCCCAGTACTTGGAAATATCGGGCCGCGGGATCGCCGGCGGGATGATGCGGGTGACGTAAAGGATGAAGGTCACGACCATCATGATCAGGCCGATGATCATGCCCTTGTCGAGGATATTGGCGTACAGGATCTGTTCTTCCGTCGCCTGCAGATTCTTATTTTCGCTCATGGCTCAAATTCCTCCAGAGTATTTCTTAAAGAAGACCGAGGCCGAGACCCTTGTCGAGGGCCTTCAGACCGGCGAAGAGCAGGATGGCGATGACCATCCAGCGGATGAAGGAGGGCTTGGCGATCTTCAGG
The DNA here is from genome assembly GCA_041599275.1 of Desulfobulbales bacterium. Classification (GTDB taxonomy): domain Bacteria; phylum Desulfobacterota; class Desulfobulbia; order Desulfobulbales; family BM004; genus JBFHWX01. The sequence goes on from JBFHWX010000088.1 coordinate 11,792, forward strand.
ATGCGCACGCCCACGAAGGAGCCCAGCATGATGCCGATGAGCGACGGCACCACCATCATCGGGATGACGCAGCCCTTGTTGAGGTAGATCCAGGCCGCCGAGGTGTCGGTGATGGAGAGCAGGAACTTGCTGGTGGCCACCGAGATCTTCAGCGGCGCGCCCATCATGAGGTTCAGGACCGGTACGTTGGCCCAGCCGGCGCCGAGGCCGAACATGCCGGCCATGAAACCGATGATGATGAAGGTGGCGAGCCCGGCCGGGGTGCGGTGGATCTTCCAGTCGATCTCCTTCTTGCTGCTGGGCTCGTAGAACACGCCGGTGATGCGCAGCGCCGAGGACAGGGCATCGGCCTTGGGCACGTCGGGGATGTCGCTCTTCTTGGCGGTGAACATGATCACCACGATACCGAGAATGGTGGCGCCGAGAGCGGTCTGGACGACGTTGGCCGGCAGGGCGAGACCGACCATGGCGCCAACGATGGCCATGGTGGAGGCGATGAGCGCCACCGGCACGGCCAGCCGCAGGCTCGCCAGGTTGGCGCGCAGAAGGCCCGGACCGGCGGCCAGGGCGCCGCAGAGGGCGACGAGGAGACCGGCGCCACGCACGAAGTCGAGGTGGAACGGAAAGAAGCCGGAAATGATCGGCACGTAGAGCACGCCGCCGCCGACACCGCCCAGCACCGCGATGATGCCCATGACAAAGGTCACCACCAGCAGGATGAGCGGCATGATCCACCAGGCCTGTTCCTCGCCGGCGGCGGCCGTCACCGGCGCCGCCATTTCGTTGGCCAGAGCCCAGGCCGGGCTCGTGGCCAGGGCGAAGGCGGCAAGCGCCCCCAACCCTTTCGCTTTTTCAAACATGTTTTGCAGCATTCCTAACCCTCCTCTCCAAAAGAAAGTCTCTTTCGAG
>JBFHWX010000089.1:0-12615 GCA_041599275.1 Desulfobulbales bacterium
AAAACACTCGGCGGCAAGAACCGCGTCGGTGGCGCTGGTGGTGAGTTCGGTGGGGGAAGTGACGAGGAGCATGCACTTTCCTCAGGGCTGCGCCACCTGGTCCATGGCCTGGCGCCACTCGTCGAGGGCGGCGAGGGCGCGGTCGGCATGGTGCTGGCCCCGCAGTTTTTTCGGTATCCGGCCGGTGAGCGGCGGAAAGAAGCCGAAGTTGATATTGGAGGGCTGGAACCGCTTCGCTTCGGTCTTGGTCAGGTGAGAGACCAGGGCGCCCATGGCCGTGCTTTCGGGGGGCACGGCGGGGGCGTGACCCGCGGTAAGAAGAGCGGCGTTGATGCCGGCCAAGAGCCCCATGGCGGTGGATTCCACATAGCCCTCCACCCCGGAGAGCTGGCCGGCCAGGAGGAGATCGGGGCGGGAGCGAACCTGCAGGCTGGGCAGCAGCAGCTCCGGGGCGCAGACGAAGGTGTTGCGGTGGATGGAACCGAGGCGGGTGAACTCGGCCCGCTCCATGCCGGGAATGGTGCGGAAGATCCGTTTCTGTTCCGGGTAGGTGAGTTTTGTTTGAAAGCCCACCATGTTGTAGAGGGAGCCCTCCAGGTTTTCCTTGCGGAGCTGGATCACCGCGTGGGGTTCGCTGCCGGTCCGCGGATCGACGAGGCCCACCGGCTTCATGGGCCCGAAGCGCAGGGTCTCCGCGCCGCGCTCGGCCATCACCTCGACGGGCAGGCAGCCCTCGAAGTATTTTTTCTCCTCGAACTCTTTGAGCGGCACCTTCTTGCCTTCGACCAGCGCCGCCACGAAGGAGCGGTACTGCTCCTCGTCCAGCGGGCAGTTGAGGTAGTCGCCGGGACCCTCGTCGTAGCGGCTGGCCTGGAAGATGACTTGCCGGTCGAGGCTGTCGGCCTCGACGATGGGGGCGATGGCGTCGTAGAAGGCCAGGTGCTGCCGGCCGGTGAGCTGGACCAGGCTTTCGGTGAGGGCCGCCGAGGTGAGCGGCCCGGAGGCGAGGATGAGCACCACCCCGGGGTGCGGCGCCGGCAGGCTGGTCACCTCCTGGCGGACGATCTCCACCAAGGGGTGGGCCTCGAGGCGCGCGCTGATGAAGGCTGCGAAGCGCTCCCGGTCCACGGCCAGGGCGCGGCCGGCGGGTACCCGGGTGGCGAGGGCCGCGGTCATGACCAGGGAGTCGAGGCGGCGCATCTCTTCCTTAAGCAGCCCCACCGCCGAGTCGAGCATTTCGGCGCGCAGGGAGTTGGAGCAGACCAGCTCGGCCAGGAGCGGCGAGGTATGGGCCGGCGAAAAGCGGCCGGGCTTCATCTCGAAGAGCCGTACCCTGCAGCCGCGGCGGGCGGCCTGCCAGGCCGCCTCGCTGCCGGCCAGGCCGCCGCCGATGATTTCAATTCTGTGTTCCATTTATTTCAAAACCTGCGGGGAAGAAAGAGAGCAGAACATTTTCTCGAAGCCGTGGAAGCTTCGGGAAAGAAAGCCAAGGAAACGCAAAAAAAACAAACGGAAGAGAGCCAGATCGGCAAAATGGGTGGATTCTCCCCGCCACCTTTCAGGGCGACCCGTTAACGGCACATTTGCTTGGAGTCCCGCCGGTTTGTTTGGTTGGCAATATGGCGGGAGCGGTAACCGGCATTGCCGCTGCACCGCATCCGGGTCTTTCTCCGGTTGCTTGCCCGCACCGCCCGCGAACCTTCACGGATCCCGAAATTTGGCAATGCCCTCCGGCACCGCGCCGGGCCGGGAGGCCACAAAGGAACCCAGGCGGTTGGCCCGGATCAGGGTGTCGGGCAGGCTGCGGCCGCGCACCACGCCTTCGATCAGTCCGGCCAGGAAGGCGTCGCCGGCGCCCACCGTGTCTGCCACCCGGGTGGGGAAACCGGGGTGGAAGGCAAGGCCGCGGCTGCTGGCCAGAAAGGCGCCCCGGCTGCCGGCGGTCACCGCCAGCAGGTGCAGGCCGAAACGATCCCGCACCTGTTCGGCAAGCTCCATGGGATCCCCTTCAGCAGCCGTTCGCAGCCCGAGGAGCTCACCGCCTATGAGCCGCAGCTCCTCCTCGTTCATCTTCACCAGTTGGGCCGCTTCGAGGGACTCGGCCACCAGGGCCATGGTGGTGTCCGGCGGCCGCAGGTTCACGTCGTAGACGCCCCGCTGGGCAATCTCCAACAGGCCACGCACCGCGGCCCGCGAGGCAAAAGCGCGCTGGGCCAGGGTGCCGAAGACCACGACCAGCTCCCGCTCCCCAAGGTCCGCCGCCGCGGCCAGGGCGGCGCCGGCGTCGATCTCGTCCCACGCCGCCGGCCGCAGGATCTCGAAGGAATGGTCGCGGCTCGCCTCGTCGAAGTGAACCAGCACCCGGCCGGTGGCGAGCTGCGGGTGGCGCTGCACAAAGCTCGTGTCGAGGCCGAGGCGGGCCATGGCCTGCACCGTTTCGTCGCCCAGGGGGTCGGTTCCCACCGCGCTCACGAACCGGCAGTCGAGGCCGAGCCTGGCCAGATGGCAGGCAACGTTCAGGGGCGCGCCGCCCAGCACCTGGCGGTCGGGGAAAATGTCCCAGACCGCTTCGCCAACGGCGACGACCAGTGGTGGCCGCGTCATGGCGTTTACCGTCCGCCGGGCAGGCGGTTGGCCCGCTCGCCGTAGAAGAGTTGGTGAAGCAGGTGAGTGTACTGGCTCATGCGCGCCTTGGCAAGGTTGGAAGTGGCGTACTTCCAGAATCCGTACACCTTGGTGAGCCGGGTGAGCCGTCGGCAGTAGAGGCCCCAGGTGAAGTTTTCCCGGGCCCGGCGCAGGCCGCGCTCGGAAAAACCGAGCCAGTGGTCGGGGTCTGCTTCGCAGGCGGCGAAGAAATCGGCCACCGTGCCGCTCATCTCTTCGTACACCGTGGGGTTGATGAGAAAGCCGCTCTGGCGGTCGACGATGATCTCGGAGGGGCCGCCAAAGGCGGTGGCGAACACCGGCAGGCCGCTGTGCATGGCCTCGAGGATGGTGAGCCCGAAGGCCTCGAAGAGAGCGGGCTGCACGAACACGCCGCCCCGGTCGGCGATAACCCGGTAGATCTCGCCGGTCTCTTCCTTGGCAAGCCGGCGGCCGAGCCAGCGCATGTGGGGGCGGAGGCCATGGCGCTCGATGATCTCGTACATGCGGGCGATCTCCGCCTGCTCCTCGGCGTCCTTGGAGTGCTCCGGGTTCAGCACCGAGGCAACGACCACCAGGTTGGCCCGGCTCCGCAGCTCCTCGTTGCGGCCGTAAGCCTCGGCAAGCCCGGTGAGGTTCTTGATCCGGTCAAGCCTGGCGATGGAGAAGATGGGCGGCAGCTCGGGCCGGGCCAGGCGGCCGATGCTGTTTTCGTCTTCATCCTCGAAGATGCTGCGGGCAAGCTCGGCGCCGCGGGCCGGGTCGCGGCGGCTCTTTTCGGTGTAGGGAAAGAAGATCTCCTCGTTCACCCCGGGGGGGATGACGTTGAAGCGCGGGTGAAAGAGGTTGATGCCGCTGGTTACCCGCATCAGCCCCGGCATGGTGAAGAACTGATAGGACTCGTACTGGCCGATGGAGGTCTCGGTGCCGGTGATCTCCTGGCGGGTGGAGCTGATGATGAAGTTGGCGTGGTTCATGGCGATGAGGTCGGCCGTGAACTGGATGGAGAAGTTGTACTCCTCCTCGAACCGGTGCCAGTAGAGATCGGAGAAGAGATACTTCGATTTTTCCAGGGCGTGGGCGATGTTGCACTGGATGACCCCGAGGCTTTTCGAGAGCAGGGTGCCCACCAGGTTGCCGTCGGAGTAGTTGCCGACGATGAGGTCGGGCCGGCCGCCGAATTCGGCGAGCAGCTCCTGCTCCGCCTCCCGGGCATACCGGTCGAGGTAGGGCCAGATCCGGAAGCGGGAAATCCAGTGCTCCACCACCCGTCCCTCCTTCTCCCGGAAGGGAACCCGCAGGATGAAACAGTTTTCGGTCTGCTCCACCGGTTCCAGGCGGAGGTTGGAGGTGGTGCCCTCGTGCTCCGGGATGAGCCGGGTGAGGATGAGGATTTTGGGCGTGATGTCGAGCCCGGCCCGCCGCAGGTCCTCCCGCAGGAAATCCTCCAGGGCCTTTGCCTGGTCGAGGATATAGACCACCTGGCCGCCGGTGTCCGGCCGGCCGAGCACGTTGTGCTGGCCGAACCAGCCATGGGGCGAGATGAGCGCCACCTTGGAAACCATGGGGATGCGGGAGAGGAATTCCTCCAGGGTGACCTCGTTGGGCTGCTCCAGCAGATCCTGGAGCAGGAGAAAGGTTTCCAGCATCCGGTCGCGGCTGTCGCCCCAACCCCGCAGGAAACCGAGGTGCTCGAGCTTGCGGCCGATGGCGGCCAGATTCTCGGGGTCCTCGCAGCGCTCGAGAAAGTCGACGCAGTCCTCCAGGCTGTTTTCGAGCTCCTCCACCGAGCCCACCGTGGCGCCGTCCAGGAGCAACTGGGTGCCGTGCAGGTGGTGGAGCTTGAGAAACTCGTAGAGCCGCAGGTTCCATTTTTCCGGCGACTGGGAGAGGTTGGCCGACATGTAGCGGTTCAGGTGGCGGATGCCGTTGCCGATGGTGTCCGGGTCGCGCAGAGAGGGGCCGTAGTCGTAGAAGGGGGCGAGATTGATCTCGATGGGCTCACGGCCGTTTTCCTCGGAGGCAAAGAGCTGTTCCTTCAAGGTCAGGAAATCGCGGATGGTGATCTCCTCGACGTCGGAAGCGGTGCGCTGCAGCCGGTAGGCCCGGTGGTTGGCGCGCCGGTGGCGGCGCAGCAGCACCAGGGAGTCGCCAAAGTGGAGGATTTCCTGGATCTTGGCCAGGTAACGCCGGGCGCTCGACAGCCGCGGGCCGCCGGCGGCCTCGCCGTGGGCTTCGGTAAAATGCCGGAAGGCGAGCTGGATGTCGTTGTGCAGGGAAAGCGGCAGGTCGGCGGAGGGCTTGAGACCGTTGAAGAGAAAGTCGAGGAGCAGGGGTATTTCGTTGTCGTCGACGAAGCTTGTCAGTTTCTTCTGCATGGTTGAGATTACCAGTCGAGGAGTTTGTAGTGGGTAAGCCCGTCCATGATGCCGGCGGCGTAGGGCTCGGGGCTGAAGTAGACGCGGCGCCGGCCCCGCAGGTGGTCGAGCTCGCCGGAGTGGTTGGCCACCACCACCCCCAGGGGCTCGCCGCGCAGCATGTCGTCGTCGTTGCCCGAGTCGCCGCAGACCATGATGTGGCCAAGGGGCAACCCCCACTTGTAGCTCAGGTAGCGGATGGCCTTGCCCTTGGAGCCCCGGAAGGGCAGGATGTCGAGGAACTGGCCGTGGGAATAGACCAGGTTGTAGCGGAGTTTTTTCGCATGCAGGGTCTGGTGCACCCGAAAAAGCAGTGCTGGGTCGTCCTCCATGAAATAGCTGATCTTGAAGGGCCGCTGGGTTTCCTCGTCCTGGGGGGAGAGGAAATCGAGGCCGGCCAGGGCCGCGCGGATGGCATCCGGTTTCCAGCGGTAGGAGAGGTGCTGCTGCCAGCCGCGGTCCGCCAGGGTGGCGTGGCCGTAATAGATTTCGGTGCCCACCGAGGAGACGATGAAATCGGGGGCCGGCACGCCATGCTCGCCCAGGGCGTCGAGGGCCATCTTCAGGCAGCGGCCGGTGGCCACTCCCCAGCCCAGGTGCTGCCTCTCTTTCGCCAGCAGCTCGAGGAGCCCGGCCAGGGCGTCGGCGTCGCCCACCAGGGTGTTGTCGATGTCGGTGACCACCAGCCGCCGCAGTGCCGAAAAACGCCGGCCCACCGGCTCCACCGCCCGGGTGTGGGCAAAGGAGAGGGGAGGGGAGGCGGAGCTCTTCAGCCGCGCGATCTGGTGCAGGGTCTCTTCGCAGTGGGAACGCCAGGAATAGTGGGCCGGTATCCCGGAGACACCGTTGGCCGAGAACTGTTCCCAGAGCTCGGGATCGGCGAGGATGGTCTTGCAGGCTCTGCCGATGGCCTCCGGTTCGGTGGGGTCCACCAGCAGGCCGTTGTCGCAGTTGGCCACGATATCCGCCGGCCCCCCCTCCCGGGTGGCGACGATGGGCACCCCGCAGGAGGCGGCTTCGATCAGCGTCAGGCCGAAGGGCTCCACCAGGGCCGGGTTGACGAAAACGCCCCGGCTGTCGCCGCAGAGCCGGTAGAGCTCCGGAACCTCGAGGGTGAAGTCGTGCCTCTTGGGGATGGCGAGCTTGCCGTAGAGATCGTAGCGGTCCATGAGCAGCAGCATCTCGGTGAGCACCTCGCGCTCGTTCTCCTCCATGGATTCGATATCCTTGCGGATACCGGCGAAGATCGCCAGATTGGCCAGCGCCTGCAGCTCCCGGTCGCGGCCGTAGGCGGTGATCAGCCCTGAGATGTTCTTGCGGCGGTCGGGCCGGCAGAGGGCCAGGATGAAGGGCTTGTGGGGGTTGACCCAGAAGCGCTGCAACTCCTCGAGCAGCGTCCTGCGGGTTTCGGCCAGGATTTTTCTTTCGGCAACGGCCAGGCGGTCGCGCTGGCCAAAGGGGAAAAAAATCTCGAGATCGATCCCCGGCGGGATGATGCGGTAGCGGCCGGCGGTGAAGTTGTCGTAGAGCCGGTACTGCTCGTCGATTTCGTGGCGGGTGCTGGTGATGATCCGGTCGGCGTACTTGATCACCTTCTCCTCCACGCCGATCCGGTAATCGATCCGGTAGCGGCGGTTCATCTCCTCTTCGCTCAAGCCCTCGGCCAGCAGCTTGTTCTTCTTGTGGCGGCCCATGGAATGGCCGGTGAAGAGCAGGGGAATGCCGAAGGTGGCGGCCAGTTCCCGGGCCACATAACCGCCGTCGGCGTAGTGGCCGTGGACGATGTCAGGCAGCCGGCCCTCGGCCTTGATGAACTTGAGCATGCGGTCGGTGAACTCCTCGAGGTGCGGCCACAGCAGTTCTTTCCTGATGTAGCGCCGGCCGCCGCAGCGGATGCGGACGATGCGCGCCTTGTCCGAAAGGGGTTCGGTCGCTTCGTGGTAGGAATGGGAAAGAACGCGGTCGTCGATCAGCCGGGTGACGAGATCGACTTGTTCCACCTCCGGCTGTTCGGCGAGGCTGCGGGCCAGTTCCAGCACGTATTTCACCTGGCCGCCGGTGTCGGCGTCGCGGCCCAGTTCCGGCGAGGTGCCGCGGATCAGGCCGTGGATGCTGAAAAGCTGGATGTAGAGGCCGTTTCGGTCGGCCATGGTTCCTCCTTTGGGTTAACTGGTGCTGGCAGGCGGGTGGCGGCAGAGGACGGGCAGCCCAACCGGGGGAGCCGCTCTTTCCTGAAAAGGCTAGCGGAAAGCGGCCAGGAATGCAAGTCCAGCCGGTCCGGCGCAACCGGTCGATCTGGTGCGAAAACACAACTTGCGGGGAGCGGAGAGCCTGAAACAGAGCAAGCACCCCTGGCGCCTGCCGAGTTTTTCGCAACACAGCGACGGGCCGCGCGGACCAGCACTTAGGGGACGGGATCAACCAAACAGGCCACTAGGTCAGGGCGGCCTGGCAATGCACGCAGTTGCCGCCATTTTTTTTGGCCTCCTGCAGGGTGGCCTCGGCCCGGGTAAGCAGGTGATGCAGTTCGTTGTCGGTGTCGCCGGTGAAAAAATGGCCGCAGGCCCCGATGGAAACGGTGGCGGGAATGGATTTCTTGAGGGTGCGCTCCACCGCCGACCGCAATCCCTCGGCCAGGGGTTCGATTCCCCGGGGCGCCACCTGGGGCAGAAAGACCAGGAATTTCTGGCCCCCGAAGCGGCCCAGCACATCGTTCTCTTCGAGTCCTTTCCCGAGGGTGCGGCTGATTTCCCTGAGCACCGCATCGCCGGCCTGCTGGCCGCGGCTGGCGTTGATTCCGGCCAACTGGTCGACATCGATCATCAGCAGGCCGGTATGGTGGCCGTTGCGTTTGGCCAGAAAGGCGCTGGTGTTGAGGGCGCAGAACAGGCCGTCCCGGTTCAGGATGCCGGTCAGGGCGTCCCGGGTGGAGTCGGCGGCCAGATCCCGGGTCTGCTGGCCCATGGCCACCACCACTTCGCCCAGAATCTCGAGTTCGGGGCCGGCAATTCCCAGCGAGCGCATCAAGTCGATCAGTTCCGGGACCGGGCCGCTCGCCGGCTGGTTTTCGTCTCCGGGGCGAACGAATCCGTAGAAACGGCGGAGCTTGAGCATGGAGGGCTGGAGCTTGCAGGCAAAGAGCCGGAAGGCGAGGGCGATCTGTTCGGTGGGCTTTTGGGATGTGGCGCTCCGCGCCAGGAGTTTACCGATGTTTTTTGCCTCACCGGTGAGTTCCTGGACCACGGCAGCGGGTTCGTGGAAGAGAGTGAGGGGGGTGTCGCTCTGCACCAGATCGAGCAGGCTGTACCAGCTGGCAGCGGCATTTTTTTCGCGCTCGGCCTGGCTGGTCCAGAAACCAGCCAGTTCGGCGATGCCGGCGCCCGCCGCCAGGTTCTGGAAAAACTCGGCGCACTGGCCATCGATCTCCAGGCAGAGGGAGACGATCTGTTCGATATCTTTCATGGGTAGTTCTCCAGAAGGAAAAGGGTGAAAGAGTCGAGAAGCCAAATTCTGCCTGATTTATTATAAAAACTCCATTGTTTTCTCAGGCCATGGCGGGGGGCGCTCAGTTGCGGAAAAACCATTTTTTGATATCGGCCTCTGAAAAGCTCTTCACCACCGGCCGGCCATGGGGGCAGTGGGTGAAGGCCCGGCTCTCGCGCATCTGCTGGAGCAGGGTGTCGATCTCCTCGGGGGCGAGCCTGCGGCCGGCCTTGACCGCGGCCTTGCAGGCCATGGAGGCGAAAATGGCCTCGAGCCTCGGTTCGTGGCTGGCTTCGGTGCAGCCTTCGGCGACCAATCGCAACTGTGCGAAGAGTTCCTCGACCAGCCCGGCTGGAGGCAGGTGTCCGAGAAGGGCCGGCACCGCCTTCACTACGAAGCTCTCCCCGCCGAATTCCTCGATCTCGAAACCGAGCTCCGCCACCTGGGCTTTGTGGCGGGCCAGCAGCCTGCTTTCCGCCGGCGCCAGTTCGAGCACCGCCGGAAAGAGCAGGCTCTGGCGGATGAGGCGCCGGGTTTTGTACTGTTCCTTCAACTTTTCGAAAAGGATGCGCTCGTGGGCCGCGTGCTGGTCGATGACCACCAGGCCGCGGCCTTCTTCGTCCTGGCGTTCGCAGAGGATGTAGAGGTCGCAGACCTGGCCGATGGCCCGCAGGGAAAAGGGGGCTTCTTCGTCTTCCCTCCGGCTGGTTTCCGGTTTCAGTTCGGTGGCAGCGGCAAAGGCAGCAGGCGGCTCGGCCATCGTGGTTTTGGTCGGTGGGGCGGCAACCGGTGAAGGGGGGGGGCGTCGGGCGAGCTGGGCGGGAGCGGTTTCCTTCTCTTTTGCCGCAGGACCGGTTTGGGTGAGATCCACGGAAGCGGGTGGCCGGGACTGCAACTCCGGGCGGGGGGGCGTTTGAACAGAGGGTCGATGGCTTGTGCTGTCTGCTGGTTTCGGGACTTTGGTGTGGCAGGAAGTTTGGTGCACGGCCGAAAGGGGGCTGTCGGCTTCCGCTGCCACCACTTGGGTGGAGGGAGCCGCCGGAGTCGGCCTGACCGGCAACCGGGGGGGAGGAATCGAGGGTGCCGGTGGCTGGCGCGGCTCGGCTTTCTGGGCCGGTGCCGGCCGCGGTGCGCCGAACAGGGCGAATTTTTCCCCTTCCTGATACTGCTGCACGGCGGTGGTCACCGCCTCCAGCACCCGGCGGTGGATCCTCTCCGGCTGCTGGAAGCGGATCTCCTGCTTGGTGGGGTGGACGTTGACGTCCACCCGCTCCGGGGCCAGAGTGACGAACAGAACGCCGGAAGCGGCGCGGCCCTTCATGAGAAAGCCGCTCAGGCCGTCGTGCACCGCCCGGGTGAGCATGCGGTCCTTCACCGGCCGGTTGTTGACGAAGAGGCGGAGGCGGGTGCTCGCCCCGTGGGCTTCGTCCGGGGGCAGCAGAAAGCCGCGCAGCCCGATGCCGTTGGTTTCGTCGTCGCCAGCGATCCGCAGCACTTCCCCCCGCATCCAGTTGTACAGCCGGCGCAGCCTGGTTTCGGCGTCGTCGCCCGGCGGCAGGTCGAAGACGGTGCGGCCGTCGACTTCGAGGGCAAAGGCGGTTTCGGGGTGGGCCAGGGCGGCGTTGCGCAGCACCTCCTCGATGTGGAAGAGCTCGGTGCGGGCGGACTTGAGGAATTTGCGGCGGGCCGGCAGGTTGCCGAAGAGATCGCGCATCTCCATCACCGTGCCCCGGGCGCAGCCGCTCTCGTGGACCTTGACGAGCTTGCCGTAGCGCACCTCGGCCCGGGTGCCGAGTTCGGCACCTTCGGTGCGCGAGCTTATGGAGAGCTGCGACACCGAGCCGATGGAGGGGATGGCCTCGCCCCGGAAGCCCAGGGTGCGGATGGCGGCCAGGACCAGGCCGTCGTCGGCGCTGCCCAGTTTGCTGGTGGCATGGCGCTCGAGGCAGAGCAGCACGTCGTCCTCGTCCATGCCGCAGCCGTCGTCCACCACCCGGATGAGCCGGGAACCGCCGCCCGCGACCTGCACCGCGATGCGCCCGGCTCCGGCGTCCAGCGAGTTTTCGATGAATTCTTTGACCACCGAGGCGGGGCGCTCGATGACCTCGCCGGCGGCGATCTGGTTGGCGAGGTGTTCGGAAAGAATTTTGATTTTGCTCACGGGAGTCCTGAAAGGGGCAAAGGGGTGCCGGTGGTGGCCAGTATTTGCTTTTGAGGTGCTGGTGGAGGCCGTTCTGTGGTAGAAGAGAAGGATTTGGGTTGTCCGGCGTGTCCGACTTGTCGGGCCGGTCAGATCCGGCGGGCTTGCAACACATTTTGTCTTACCATTTTCCCCAAACCACGACAAGGCAGGAGCTTCATGGCGAGCAGCAGCGGCCGCGGGCAGGGCGGCCCGCAGAAGAAGAGAGGAGCCCCGGCTCGACCGAGGCGGCCGAAACCATGGAACCACATTCACCTGAGCCTTCTGCTGCTCGGAGTGGCGCTCTTGCAGTCCATCTTTTTGGGCGGCGTACTCTATGCCTACGTGGTGCTCGACATTCCCTCCATCGACTCGGTGGCCTCCTACCGGCCCAAGGAGGCGAGCCTGGTGTTCGATGCCGGGGGCAAGCTCGTTGACCGGGTCTACGAAGAGAACCGGCGTCTGGTGCCGCTCTCATCCATGCCGCGCCTTCTGCCCCGGGCCTTCGTGGCCGCCGAGGATGCCAGGTTCTACGAGCATCCCGGGGTGGACTTCTGGTCGGTGCTGCGGGCCCTTGCCCGTAACCTGGCCGCCGGTCACCGGGCCCAGGGCGGCTCCACCATCACCCAGCAGGTGGCCCGCGGTCTGCTGCTGTCGCCGGAGAAGAGCTATCTGCGCAAGATCCGCGAGGCGATCCTCGCCTACCGCATCGACAAGCGGCTCAGCAAGGACGAAATTCTCCAGATCTACCTGAACCAGATCTATCTGGGGGAATCGGCCTACGGAGTGGAGGCGGCGGCCTGGACCTATTTCGGCAAGCCCGCAGGCCGTCTGGATCTGGCCGAGATCGCCGTGCTCGCCGGCCTGCCCCAGGCCCCCAGCCGCTACTCGCCGTTCAAAAAGCCGGAGGCGGCCAAGGCGCGCCAGAAATACGTGTTGAATCGTCTGGCCGAAGACGGCCTGATCAGCGCCGAGGAGGCGCGCCTGGCCTATGGCCGGCGCCTGGCCCTGGCCCGTTCCGAACTCCTGGCAGGCGACTACCTGCTGCAGGAGGTGCGCAACCAGCTTGCCGGCCGCTATGGCCGCGAAGCCCTGGTGGCGGGGGGGCTCACCGTCGAGCTGACCATGGACAGCCGGCTGCAGGACGCGGCGCTGCAGGCGGTGCGGCAGGGGGTGCAGCGGGTGGCCGAACGCAGCGGCCAAAAACCCCAGGCGGCGCTGGTAGCGCTCGAGGCTTCGAGCGGTCGGATTCTTGCTATGGTGGGGGGGCGCGACTTTTCCGAAAGCCAGTTCAACCGTGCCCTGCAGGCCCGGCGCCAGCCCGGTTCGGCGATGAAACCCATTCTCTACGCCGCCGCCCTCGAAAAAGGCTGGCGGCTCGACTCCCTGCTCGACGACTCGCCCTTCCGGCTGCCGGGCAAGCGGGCGGGCGAGTTCTGGGAGCCGAAGAACTTCGACAACCGCTTTCTGGGGCCGGTCACCCTGCGCCAGGCCCTGGTGGAAAGCCGCAACCTGCCGTCGATCCGTCTCTTGCAGGAGCTGGGCCACCGGCCGGTGGCCGATCTGGCCCGGCGGCTCGGCATCTCCTCGCCGCTTTCCCGCGACCTGTCCCTGGCCCTCGGTTCTTCGGAACTCTCGCTTCTCGAGCTCACCGGGGCCTTTACGGTGTTCGCCGACAAGGGGCGGTATCGGGAACCCTTTCTGATCGCCCGGGCCAAGGACCGCAACGGCCGGCTGCTCGAGGAGCACAAAGGAGTGGCGAAACAGGTCTTGAACGAGCCGGTGGCCAACCAGATGGACAGCCTGCTGCGGGCCGTGGTGGAGGAGGGTACCGGCCAGGCGGCGCGTGGCTTGCGGGCGCCGGCGGCCGGCAAGACCGGCACCACCGACGAC
>JBFHWX010000090.1:0-12466 GCA_041599275.1 Desulfobulbales bacterium
CCCCGAGACCGGCAACCGTCTTCCTGCTTTCCAGGCAATTTCCCAGCCCGCAGCAGCACGAAAGGACCCCCATGAACGATTTCACCAGCAGCCCGGGCCAACCGCTGCCCCTCGGGGCCACCGTACTGGGCGACTCGGTCAACTTTTCGCTGTTCTCCCGGCACGCCACGGCGGTGAGCCTGTTGCTCTTCGAACCCGGCCTGGGCCCCAAGGTCGCCGAACTTCTCCTCGACCCGGAGCGCAACCGCACCGGTGACATCTGGCACATCCGCCTGCACGGCCTGCCGCTTTCCTGGCGCTACGGCTTCCGGGTGGGCGGTCCCTCTGCCCCGGAACGGGGTCTGCGCTTCCGGCCGGACACCATTCTCCTCGACCCTTACGCCCGGGCCCTCACCGGCGGCTCGAACTGGGGGGAGGAATACCGGCGGCTCGGCCCGCCGAGCCCGGAGAGCGATTTTCTCAGACGTTGCTGCATCATAAACGACGACTTCGACTGGGAAGGCGACCGGCCGCTCAACATCCCGCTCAAGGATTCGGTGATCTACGAAATGCACGTCCGGGGTTTCAGCCGCCACCCCAGTTCCGGGGTCGAGCACCCCGGGACCTATCGGGGAATCATCGAGAAAATACCCTATCTCAAGGAACTCGGCGTCACCGCCGTGGAGCTTCTGCCGGTGGGCGAGTTCAACGAGAACGAAAACATCAACCGTGACCCAACCACTGGCGAAAAGCTCAAGAACTTCTGGGGTTACAGCCCCATCGGCTTCTTCGCCCCCAAGGCCGCCTACGCGGTGAGCGGCCGCAACGGCAACCAGGTCCGCGAGTTCAAGGAGATGGTCAAGGCCCTGCACCGGGCCGGCATCGAGGTCATCCTCGACGTGGTTTTCAACCACACCGGCGAGGGTAACGCCCAGGGTCCCACGCTCAGCTTCCGGGGGCTCGACGACGCCATCTATTACCTGCTCGACCCGAAGACCGGCGGCTACCTCAACTTTTCGGGCTGCGGCAACACCCTGAACTGCAACCACCCCATCGTCCGCTCGTTCATCCTCGACTGCCTGCGCTACTGGGTGGTGGAGATGCACGTCGATGGCTTCCGTTTCGATCTGGCCTCCATCCTCGGCCGTGACCGAAACGGCGAAGTGCTCGCCGACCCGCCCATGGTCGAGCGCATCGCCGAAGACCCGGTGCTGGCCCGCACCAAGCTCATCGCCGAGGCCTGGGACGCCGCCGGCCTCTACCAGGTAGGCTCTTTTTCCCAGCACCCGCGCTGGGCCGAATGGAACGGCCGCTTCCGCGACGATGTGCGCGCCTTCCTCACCGGCACCCCGGGGCACGTGCCGGTGCTCGCCACCCGCCTGGCCGGCTCCTCCGATCTCTACCGGCGGAGCGGCTTCCGGCCGTCGAACTCGATCAATTTCGTCACCAGCCACGACGGCTTTACCCTCTTCGACCTGGTGAGCTACGACCATAAACACAACCTGCGCAACGGCGAAGACAACCAGGACGGCTGCAACCACAACCTTTCATGGAACAGCGGGGTCGAAGGACCGAGCAGGCGGCAGGCGGTGACCAGGCTGCGCCAGCGCCGGGTCCGCAGTTTCGCCGTCATCCTCTTTCTCTCCCAGGGCGTGCCCATGCTGGTGGCCGGCGACGAGTTCGGCCGCAGCCAGCAGGGCAACAACAACGCCTACTGCCAGGACAACGAGCTGAGCTGGCTCGACTGGCGCCTGGCCGCAAAGAACCACCTTCTCCTTCGCTTTTTCCGGCTGCTCATCGCTCTGCGCCGGGCCCACCCCGCTTTCCGGCGGGCCGATTTTTTTCATTCCGGGGAAAACGCCGGTTTCCCCGAGATCCGCTGGCAGGGAACCCAAAGCGGGGTCGAGGACTGGTCGGCGGAGGCCAGCGTTCTTGCCTTCTTCCTCGACCACCGCAGCGCGCCAGGCGAACGGGACGATTTCTTCGTCATCTTCAACGGCCACCGCCACGCTGCCGAGGCGGTGGAACTCCCCTCTTCCCGCCCCGGCTTCGCCTGGCACCTGGTGATCGACACCGCCGCGGAGCCGCCGGCCGACTTTCTGGAAGAGGGCTGCACCCTGCCAATCACCGCCAAAACCGTGCGCATCGAACCCATGGCCGCCATGCTCCTGGCCAGCAGGCCGGCGGCTCCGGCCAGGGAAACAGCGACCGTCTCTGCCACCAGAACCCGGCGCCCACCCCGTTAACCTCCACCTTCACGGAATTATGCGCTTCCACAAGCTTCTGTTTATCGGCGATTCACTGATCGAATTCTACGACTGGCAGAAACGGTTGCCGGCCTACCAGGTTTACAACTACGGCCAGGCCGGTGAAACCGCCGGCGGTCTGCTGGCCCGGCTGCCCGCTGTTTTGGCCACCGTTCCCGAGCCGGACCTGGTAATGGTGATGATCGGCACCAACAACCTGGCCATGGAGGACTACGGTTTTCTGCCGGTATACGAAAAAATCCTCGAGCGAATTGCCCTTTCCTTTCCCCGGGCCACCATCCTCGCCACCAGCCTCCTGCCCATCCGGCTTCCCTGGCTGGCCGACTCGGCGGTGCCCCGGCTGAACCGCGAACTGCACCGGATATGTACGGCAAGGGGACTCGTCTACTTCGACATCTATTCGAAATTTCTCAAAGACTGCACAACCATCGAAAATGGCGCGCGCAGCGGCTGTTTCGAGGCCGACGGCGTCCATCTCCGCAGCAAGGGATACGAGGTCTGGGCCCAGGCCCTCGAAAACCTGTTGCCCACCGTCTCATCGGCCTGACAACACAGGCTGCAGGGACAGGATGTTAAAATCCTTGCCCGCGCCCTGATCTTTCGCTATAATTCTTGCTTTTGGCGTCAACCGCAGTGGCGAATCGCCTTAAGGCGAGCCGCCACCGGTTGGCACGCGCCCTGCGCGAGACACCACTCCGGCCCTTGTTCCGCACCAGCGGTTTCGACGCTTCGAGACAAAGGCCGGCAGAAAAACACACACCAAACGATTATGGAGGTTTTTCCCCATGCGCAAGTACATCTCCGTCTGCTGCGGCCTGGCCCTGCTCCTCACCGCCACCGCCTGCGAGAAGAAAGCCCCCGAAGCCCAGACCGAACCCGCAGCCCCGGCTGCCGTCGAGCAGAGCGCCCCCGCCGCCCCGGCCATGGAAAACACGGTGAAGACCGGCAAAGTCCTGGAGACCATGGATGCCGCCGGCTACAGCTACTTCAAGGTGGACACCGGCGCCGGCGAAGAATGGGTGGCCGTCACCCAGGCTCCGATCAAGGTGGGCGACGAGGTTTCCTACTATGCCGGCCTGGTCATGGAAAATTTTGAAAGCAAGACCCTGGGCCGCACCTTCGATTCCATTGTCTTCTCCAACGGTCTGGTGGGCGACGAAACCGCCGCCCTTCCCCAGCAGGTGACGGTGGACAGCGGCAGCGGCGGCGAAACTTCCTTCGAGGCCACCATGCAGGCCGAAGGCGGCCAGAGCGCCGTCGATCCGGGCATGGAATCCCCGGGCAGCCTGAAGGCGGTGACCGAGCCAGCCGCAGTTTCCGTGGCAAAGGCCAGCGGCGACAATGCCTACACCATTTCCGAAATCTACGCCAAGGGCGCCGAACTCAACGGCCAGACCGTGCGGGTTCGCGCCAAGGTGCAGAAAGTCTCCCCCAAAATCATGGGCAAGAACTGGCTCCACCTGCAGGACGGCTCCGGCGACGCCGCCAGCAACACCCATGACCTGGTGGCCACCACCATGGCCGAGGGCATCGGCAAGGGCAACGAGGTCACCATCGAAGGAGTGCTGGCAGCCAACAAGGATTTCGGCGCCGGCTACGTCTATTCCGTGATCGTCGAAGACGCCACGGTCACCGCCGAATAATCGTTTCACATCCAGAGCGGGGACGGGCAGCCCGCCCGTCCCCGCTGTTTCCTTTCCTCGACTCACGAGGCGGTCCCGCCATGGGATGACCATCGTCATCATCGGCCCCGGCGCCCTGGGTTGCCTGATCGGCGGCTCCCTGCTACTGCGGGCCGCCTTCCCTCCGATTGATCTCTTCTTCCTCGACCGCGACCCGGAGCGGGCCCACAGGCTGACCGGACAGGGTCTGCGGTTCGACACCGTGGATGGCCACAGCCACCTTTTGGAGGTCACGGCCACCGCAGAGCCGGCCAGCATCGGCCAGGCCGGCGTGGTGCTGCTCTGCGTCAAGGCGGGCGGCCTGCCAAGCGCCCTTGCCCAGGCCGGCACGATGCTGCACGAAAACTCACTGCTGATAGCCCTGCAGAACGGCATCGCGCACCTGCCGCTGCTGCTGGAGAGCGGCCTGCCCGGCGCCCTGGCGGTGGGCACCACCGCCCAGGGCGCCACCTTGCTGGCACCAGGGCATGTACGCCACGCCGGCCGCGGCCCCACCCGCATCGGCCTGCTCCGTGGAAGCAACGAAGCGGCCGGCTACCTCGAAGATCTCTGCCTTCTCTTGGACCGTGCCGGCCTCGACTGCGAAACGGTGGCCGACGTCACCCCGCACCTCTGGGCGAAGCTCCTGGTCAATGTCGGCATCAACGCCCTCACCGCGCTGCACGGCTGTAAAAATGGCGCGCTGCTCGACTCGCCGGAGTGGCTGGCCACCCTCACCGCCGCCGTCGAAGAAGCGGCCGCCGTGGCCAGGGCCAAGGGGATTCCGGTCGAAAACGATCCGGTGGCCCGCACCGTTGCCGTCTGCCGGGCCACCGCCGGCAACACCTCCTCCATGCTCCAGGATGTGCTGAAGAAGAAAGCCACCGAAATCGAAGCCATCAACGGCGCCGTGGTGGGTCTGGCCGATGAGCTCGGCCTGGCGGTTCCGGTGAACCGCTTTCTGCTCGAACAGGTGCGGGCACTCGAACACGGCTACAAAGCTCGCGGCTCCTGAAAAAGTGGATCCCGTGGCCAGGATAGGTTTGACTTTTGTCCTGTTCTTCGCGATTATTATCTGAGAATCTTGTTGCTTGCCAGAACCTGCTCAGCCCCACCGGCATTCTATGAAAATTGACCCTTCGCGCATCGGCTTCGACATCGACGGGGTGGTGGCCGACACCATGGAGGCCTTTATCCGCCTGGCCGCCGAAGACCATGCGGTCCCCACCATCCGGCCCGCCGACATTACCGAATTCGAGGTGGAAGACTGCCTCGACCTCGAGCCGGCGGTGATCCGGGCCATCTTTACCCGGCTCATGCAGGAACCGCTGGCCGCCGGGCTGAAACCCATGGCCCACGCCGTCGAGGTGCTCTCCGATCTCGCCCAACGGGCGCCGCTCACCTTCGTCACTGCCCGGCCCCTGGCCGAGCCCATAGCGGCATGGCTGGAAAACGAACTGGGCCCTGAAATTTTCGCGAGCGCCAGGCTTGTGGCCATGGGCGAGCACGACAACAAGGGCGCCTATATAAAGGGGCTGGGACTCAGCCATTTCGTCGACGACCGGGCCGAGACCTGTGTCGGCCTGGAAGCGCAAGGCATCACGCCGCTGGTCTTCTCCCAGCCCTGGAACCTGGGCAAACACCGGTTGCCCACCGTCAACGACTGGCTGCAGATCCGCGCCCTGTGCCTGGAGTAAGGTGATGACCAACCCACACTGCGACCAGCCGCCGACGGCCCACCGCAACCCGCTGCCCACGGTGGACGTGATCATCGAAGTGGAGGGGGGCATCGTGCTCATCGAACGGCGCAACCCGCCCCACGGCTGGGCCCTGCCCGGCGGCTTCGTGGACTGGGGCGAATCCCTCGAACAGGCGGCGGTGCGTGAAGCCAGGGAGGAGACCTCGCTGGAGGTCGAGCTCGAAGAGCAGTTCCACACCTATTCCGACCCCGGCCGCGACCCGCGCCACCACACGATCACCACGGTCTACATCGGCCGCGCCGCCGGCACCCCGCAGGCCGCCGACGACGCCAGGCGGGCCGGGGTTTTCACCAAGGACACCCTGCCGGAGCTGGTTTTCGACCACGGGCTGATCCTGGCCGATTATTTTCGCCTCCGGAAGGAGCTTCATGGATAAACAGGCATCCCCCCCCGACAACCAAGAGAAAATCCTGATCGTCGACGACGACCCGACCATCCTCGACCTGCTGGCCAACTACATCGAGTTCTTCGGCTTCCAGCACGACACCGCCCGGGACGGGGTCGAGGCCCTGGAAAAGATCGGAGCCGACCGTTTCACCGTGGTGCTCACCGACATCATGATGCCGCGCCTCGACGGCATGCAGCTTCTGAAAAAAATAAAGGAAGACCACCACAGGATCGACGTCATCGTGATCACCGGCTACGCTTCGACCTTTTCCTACACCGACGTGATCCGGGCCGGGGCCAGCGACTTCATCTCCAAACCGTTCAACGCCGACGAACTGGAAGCGAAGCTCAACCGCATCTTCCGCGAGCGGCGGCTGCTGCGCCAGCTCGAACGCCACTCCAACATCGACGCCCTTACCGATCTCTACAACCGCCGCCACTTCGACACCAAACTGCGCCAGGAAGCCCAGCGCGCCCAGCGCCAGGGCTACCCGATCTTCGTGGCCATGCTGGACATCGACAAGTTCAAGGGCTACAACGACAAGTACGGCCACCAGGCCGGCGACCGCCTGCTCCAGAGCCTTGGCTCCATCCTCCGGCACTGCGTGCGGGAACACGTGGACTGGGCCTTCCGCTACGGCGGCGACGAGTTTTCCATCATCCTCACCCAGCTCACCGCCGAGCAGGCCGTGCTCACCGCCGACCGTATCCGCAAGAAATACCAGCAGGAGGACTTCCCCGGCACCGGCATCAGCCTCGGCATCGCCCAGATGCCACCGGTGGAAGGAGACCACTGGGAGGAGGCGCTCACCGACCTCGTGGCCCGGGCCGACCGCGCCCTGTACACCGCCAAACGGGACGAAGCCCACGGCCACATCGTGCTCGACGCCCTGCCCGCCGCCTGACCACCCTTATGTCCACGCCTGAAAAACCGGCCGAGCCCAGAACACTGCAGGCCCTGTTGCGGCACCTCGCCGGCGACCAGCAGTGGCGGCGCAAGCTCGCCCAGCACCGGATCTTCGAAAGCTGGCCCGCCGCGGTCGGCCCGGAAATCGCCGCCCACGCCTATCCCTGGATCATCCGCGCCTCCACCCTGTGGGTAAAGGTCACCGACCCGATCTGGATGCAGCAGCTCCACCTCCAGAAAATCCTGCTCCTGCAGCGGATCAACCGTGAGTTAACCGACGCCCGGCTGGACGACATCCGCTTCCAGCTCGACCCGACCTACCGGCCACCGCCTCCTCCCCCAGCCGAGCCGCAGCTCCTGCCCCCCGACCCGGACGAGCTCCGGGAGTTCGACAAGCTGCTGGCCACCCTGCCCGACGAACGGACACGACAGGCCCTGCGCTCCTTCTGGATCACTCTGCACCGCCGCCAGGTGCCGGCGGAAAACCAAGCCGCCGACTGACCGGCGAGGCGAACCCCTTGCCCTTTCTCAACAGATGCGCGGCAGGGGCTCGCCGTGCAGCATGTCGAGAAAGCGGCTGCCGCCGACCGCGGTCCGCAGCATCACCCGGCCGGGATGTTCGGCCACCGCCCGGCCGATGATGGCAGCCTCGGCGCCGGTCTCGCTTCGCCGCATGACGGCGAGCACCTCCCCGGCCCGTTCCGGGGCCACCAGAGCGAGAAGCTTGCCCTCGTTGGCCAGGTAGAAGGGGTCGAGGCCCAGGAGTTCGCAGGCGCCGCGCACCGACTCGCGCACCGGCACCGCCCCCTCCTCCACCTCGATACCAACCCCGGAGGCCTGGGCCAGCTCGTTGAGGGTGGTGCCCACGCCTCCCCTGGTCGGATCCCGCAGGACGTGCAAGGCCTGGCCAGCCACCGCCACCATCTCTTCCACCAACCGGTGCAGGGGGGCCGTGTCGCTGCGGAGGTCGCCGGACAGGGCAAACCCCTGGCGCTGGCCAAGCACCGTCACCCCATGGTCGGCCATGCTGCCGCTCAGGATGAGTACATCGCCCGGCCGCGCGTCGGCGCAGGAAAGGGGCGGCGCGCCGCTTAGCGGCACACCGATGCCGGTGGTGTTGATGAAGATCTTGTCCGCCTTGCCGGCCGGCACCACCTTGGTATCGCCAGCCACCAGGCGCACGCCGCTGCCGGCAGCCGCCTCCCGGACCGAGGCCAGGATCCGGCCCAAAAGGTCGAGCCCGAACCCCTCCTCGAGGATGAGGCCCAGGGTGAGGTAGAGGGGGCGCGCCCCGCGCATGGCCAGGTCGTTCACCGTGCCGTGCACGGCAAGGGCGCCGATGTCGCCGCCCGGGAAAAAGAGCGGGTCCACCACGAAGGAATCGGTGGAGACCACCAGCCGGGAGCCCGCCAGGGGCAGAAGCGCCGCGTCCTCAAAGGGAGGCAGGGCCTCGCCGCCCATGGCCTGCACCATGAACGCCAGCAGTTCGTGACTCGCCCGGCCGCCGCTGCCGTGCGCCAGTGTTACCCGCCCCGCCATTTTCTCCTCCATTGTGGTAGCTCCGCAAAGCCCGCCGCCGGGCCGCAAAATTGCTCTTGAACCAAGACATGCAACGCATTATGCTGCGGGCCGGGCATTTGCCCGCACCGGTGGCGGGAATGGGGCATTTCCGCCACCGGCAGGAAACCACATCCACCCCATCCCTTCCGCTTCATTCGGCCGGAACTCCCCAGCCCCGGCCGGCCAGCGAGGCCCGCACCCGACATGACCGCCAGGAACATCCTCGACAAGATCGGCAACACCCCCATCGTCCCCATAAACCGGATCTTTCCGCCGGGCAAGGTGAAAATCTTCGCCAAGCTCGAATCCTTCAATCCGGGGGGCTCCATCAAGGACCGCATCGCCCTGTCGATGATCGAAGCGGCGGAGGAAAGCGGCCTTCTCACTCCGGACAAGATCGTGCTCGAGGCCACCAGCGGCAACACCGGCATCGGGCTTGCCATGGTCTGCGCTGTGAAGGGCTACCGCTGCCAGCTGGTGATGCCCGAGTCGGCCTCCATCGAACGGCGCAAGATCATGGAGGCCTTCGGCGTCGAGATCCTGCTCACCCCTGCCAAGCGCGCCACCGACGGCGCCATCGAACAGGCCTACGCCCTGGCCCGGGAGTACCCGGACAAGTATTTCCTCACCGACCAGTTCAACAACGACGCCAACTGGATGGCCCACGTCAACAACACCGGCCCCGAGATCTGGCAGCAGAGCGCCGGCCTTGTCACCGACGTCATCGCCACCCTCGGCACCACCGGCACCGCCATGGGCCTCTGCCGCTATTTTTCCGAACACCACCCGGAGGTGCGGGTGACCGCGGTGGAGCCGTTTCTCGGCCACAAGCTGCAGGGCCTGAAGAACATGAAGGAATCCTACAAGCCGGGGATCTTCGACAAGACGTTGCCCTACCAGATCGTCAACGTGCCCGACGAGGAGGCCTTCCGCATGGCCCGCGACCTGGCCCGCAAGGAGGGGATCTTCGTGGGCATGAGCTCGGGGGCGGCCATGTGCGCGGCCATCGCCGTTGCCGAGCAACTCGAGGAAGGGACCCTCGTCGTCATCCTACCCGACGGCGGCGAGAAGTACCTCTCCACCACCCTTTTCAGCCGCGAGAAGGAGGAAACGCCCCCGCCACCGGCGACCCTTCGCTTCTACAACTCGCTGTCCAGCAAGAAAGAGGTCTTCCGGCCGCTGGCCGCCAAGCGGGTCACTTTCTATGCCTGCGGCCCCACCGCCCACGAGCCGGCCACCCTCTCCCACTGCCGGCGCTTCGTGTTCTCCGATCTGCTCACCCGGGTGCTGACCAGCAAGGGCTACGAAGTCCAGTCGTTCATGAACTTCACCGACCTCGACGACAACACCATCCGCGGCGCCGAACAGAACGGCCGCAAACTCGAGGAGTTCACCTCCGGTTTCATCGCCGGCTTCATGACCGATATCGAGGCCCTCGGCGTACGGCCGGCCACCGCCTATCCGCGCGCCTCCCAGCACGTGGAGGCGATGATCGACATCGCCCGGCGGTTGGTGGAAAAGGGCCTGGCCTACGAAAAGCACGGCTCCATCTACTTCAACATCTCGAAGTTCAGGCGCTACGGCCGGCTCTCCAACGTCGACCTCGACAAGATCCAGGTGGGCCGCACCGTTGATCTCGACAACTACGAGAAGGAAAGCCCGGTGGACTTTACGCTGCTCAAACGTTCGACCCTGGCGGAACTGAAGAGCGGCATCTTCTTCAAGACCGAGTGGGGCAACGTGCGGCCCGGCTGGCACATCGAATGCGCCGCCATGAGCATGCACCACCTGGGCGAGACCATGGACATCCACACCAGCGGCCGCGAACTCATCTTCCCCCACCACGAAAACGAGATCGCCATCGCCGAGAGCCTCACCGAAAAGCCCCTGGCCAACTACTGGCTGCACAGCGAGCAGCTCCTGGTGGACGGCCGCAAAATGAACCGCGAAGCGGGCAACCTCCTCACCCTGCAGGACCTGCTGGCGCGCGGCTACTCGGGCCGCGAGGTCCGCTTCCTGCTGCTTGCCACCCACTACAGGAAACCGATCCACTTCTCCTTCAAGAAGCTCGACGCGGCCCGCAAGAACCTCAAGCGGCTCGACGAGTTCACCACCCGGCTCCTCTGCCTGCCGCCGGGCATGCCCCACCCGCAGGTGGCCGCCGCCCTCTCCGAGATGGAGGACCGCTTCTTTGCCGCCATCGACGACGACCTCAACATGAGCCGGGCACTGGGCGCCCTGTTCGACTTCGTGAAAAAAGCCAACCCGATCCTGGCCGACGGCCGTCTCGACCTCGAACAGAAGCGCTACATCCTCGAGACCCTGGAGCGGACGAACGCCATCCTCAATGTCCTGAAACTGAAGGAATGCCCCCTGGCCCCGGAGATCGACAAACTGATCCGCGAGCGGGAGGAAGCGCGGAAGCGCAAGGACTGGGAGCGGGCCGACGGCGTGCGGGCCGAGCTCGCCCGCCAGGGCGTCACCCTGGTCGACACCCCGAAAGGGCCGGTCTGGCGGCAGGATTCGGAAAATTAGCCGGGTTCAGCGGCGGCAGGCAGGGGGCGGCTGGCGCTGCTCGTCTTCTTCGTTACCCGCCACCTTGCCGTAGACGTTTCCCTCGGGAGCGCGGCCCCGGCATTCGAGGGAAATCTGAAAATCCTTGTACGACGGCTTGTTGTGCCGGTTGTAGGCAACCAGTACATGCACCACGTCCCAGCCGATCTCGCCGCGCTGGGCCATCCAGGTCAGTTCTTCAAGGGCGGTGCGGTTGTCGAAGGACACCGGCCGGTAGGGGCGCTGGGCGATGAGGGCGTCGTAGATGTCGGCCACCGTGGTGATCTCCACCTTCAGGTCGCGCTGCTCGATGCCCCGCGGATAGCCCGAGCCGTTGCAGCGTTCGTGGTGGTCCCGGGAGATGAGGGCGGCAAGGCTGGAGGAGTCCCCCAGATAATGGGCGAGCAGCACATAGCCGGTCAGGGTGTGGTGGCGCAGCATGTCGTACTCGCCGGGGGTGAGGGGCTCTTTTTTCAAGAGCACGGAGAGCGGCACCGCGATCTTGCCGAAGTCGTGGGTGGGGCCGGTGTGGGCCATCTCGTCGCGCACCAGCTCCTTGTACTCCGGCCCCAGTTCCTCGGCGATGAGGGTGGTGAGGGCGAAGATCATCAGCATGTGGCGGTAGGTGTGGAAATCGTGGCGCCGAAAATAGTCCAGCCCCTGCAGAATGGGAAGCGGCAGCCGCACCCGCTCCATGACCGTGAGGATCTCGAGTACCTTTTCGGCCTGGGAGAAGATGACGTCGTAGGGCGGGATGCCGAACTGGCGCAGCAGGTCCTTGCGGATCGAACCGTATTCGAGCAGCGGGATGGGTTCGTAAACACCACGGCTGCGCGCCTGGAACTCGGCCAGAAAATCCCGGGTCAACTCGGTGCCGGCCGCCACCAGCAGGCGGTTCTCCAGGTCGTACACCGGGTACTTTATGACGACTGAGTTCATCGGCCTCCTCGTTTTCCGAAAAAAACACCCCCCGGCGCCAAAGATCAAGACGCCTTGAACAATCCGGTAATTATTCCCCTTCCTTCCCCAGGTGTCAACGAAACAAACAGACCGGCCCCAACCCGGCGCCAACGCTTTAGGGTTGCACATTTCCCCCTGCCATGCTAAAAAAGTTGGCTTCACATGGGCATTTACCACCACGCGCCAGTAGCTCAGCTGGATAGAGCAACGGACTTCTAATCCGTAGGCCGAGGGTTCGAATCCTTCCTGGCGCGCCAGACAATTCTAGGGATCTTTGGTTTTCACCATCGGTCCCTTTTTTTATTACGGTCCGGCCACGGTCCGCGCTC
Organism: Desulfobulbales bacterium; assembly: GCA_041599275.1. GTDB lineage: Bacteria > Desulfobacterota > Desulfobulbia > Desulfobulbales > BM004 > JBFHWX01. The sequence goes on from JBFHWX010000090.1 coordinate 12,364, forward strand.
TTCCTCCCCCACTCCACAGGAACCGGTTATGGACTTCAGAAAAGATGACAAGGCATGTGGCCAGGTCTTTGCCAAGCTCATTCTAGATCCGACGGTGGGATCC
>JBFHWX010000091.1:0-12325 GCA_041599275.1 Desulfobulbales bacterium
CTGCTCTTCTTCTTCTTCATGACCTTTCTCTTCGTGCATTCCTATCTGGCCACCCTGGGGCATACGCCGCTTGCCCATTTCAAGGCGATGTTCACCGGTTACGAAGAAGAGCATTGACCGTTTGTCGCAGGAGCCGGCAAACGCCGCTCCTGGTTGACCGTTGTTGAGGCAAAGGGCCCGGCGCGAAGCTGCCGGGCCCTTTGCCGTCGGGGGCACCGGTAAGGGGCTTGGCCCGAGCGCCAGTGAGAGGTGGTCTGACAGTCTGAGGTCACCTGCCGCGCTGCCGCGGCGACCTCGCCGGGAAAGAAGTGTTCTGTTGGGTTCGGGTTTCTCGCCGGAAGGAACAAGCGGGGGCGGAAAAACGGCGGGCTCAGGCGGGGATGGGGGCTGGGGCTGCCAGTCCCCTGGAACCTCCGGCCCGCGGGAGAAGGATGGTGAAGGTGGTGCCCTGTTCACTGCTGGTCACGGTGACGCAGCCTCCGTGGTTGAGCACGATGCCGCTCACCGCGGCAAGCCCCAGTCCGCGGCCCAGGGCCTTGCTGGTTACAAAGGGATCGAAGACCGTGGACAGGAGCTCCGGCGGGATGCCGGGGCCGTTGTCGGAGATCTCTATCAGGATGTAGTCGCCGGCCCGGTGGGAGTTGTGGTTGCTGCATTCCCAATCCTCGCAGCGGCTGGTGTTGGCGGTGCGCACCCGCAGGGTGCCTTCCCTGCTTTCCTGGCTTTCCAGGGCCTCGAAGCCGTTGTTGAAGAGGTTCACGAGCATCTGGCACATCTGGCCCGGGTCGCAGGTGACGGGCCAGAGCTCCCGCTCCAGTTCGAGCTTGACGCCGATGGCTTCGTTGCGTCCGGCGCGGCTCATCTTCAGGCTTTCTGCGATGGTGGTGTTGAGCACCAGGTGCTTGAGCTGGCAGGTGCCGCCCTTGGCGTAGGCAAGCATCTGGCGGGTGAGGTCGCTCATCCGCTGGGCCGCGCTGCCTACCGCTTCGAGCATGCCGCATTCCTCCTCGGGGTCCGAGATCCCCATCTGGATGAGCTCGACATTGCCGAGCACGGTGCCCAGCATGTTGTTGAAGTCGTGGGCGATGCCGCTGGCCAGGGTGGCGATGGATTGGTTCTTCTGGTCCTGGAAGAGACGGGTCTCAAGTTTTTTCTGCTCTTCCTGCAACCGGATCTTTTCGGTGATGTCGCGGCCCACCTCGATGATGCCGGAAACAGCTCCGGTTTCGTCGAAAATGGGGGAGGCGCCGATTTCGACCACGTATTTGCTGCCGTCGCTGCGGGTGTGGTTATGGATGACCGTGACCGATTCGCCGGACTGCACCACCATCTGCAGGGGGCAGGGGTGGTCCTCGCCATGGCAGGGGCTGTCCTGGTGGTGGGAGAGAACGTGGCAGAGGGGCGGGGCCGAGCCGGAAACGAGGTTGGCATGGAGGTTGGTGGCGGTTCTGTTGAGCAGCCTGACCCGGTATCCCCGGTCGATGACCATGATTGAATCGGTGACGCCGTCGATCACCGATTGCAGGAAGGCCCGGGTGCTGTCGAGCTCCTGCTCGATGCGTTTGAGTTCGGTGATGTCGCGGGCTACCCGCACGTAGCCGCTCACTCCGCCCTGGTTGTCCCTGAGGGCCGAGATGGTTACCAGGTAGTGGCCGTCGGGGCGGTGTTCGTAGATTTCCAGCGGGCCGCTGTCGTGCTGGTCGAGGGAGTCGATGATCCGTCTCTGTTCGGAGTCGTCCTCGTCGCCGTGCACCAAGGTAAAGAAATTCATGCCGGTGACCTCGCCGGGGATGATCTCGAGACGCTCGGCCAGGGCCTTGTTGAGGCGGACGATTTTGTGCTCCCGGTCAAGGAGCGCGATGAGGTCGGGGACGGTGTGGAAGGTGCGCTCCCATTCGTTTTTGGCGTTTTCGAGGGCCAGGGCAGCCAGTTTTCGCTCGGTGACGTCCCGAAAGCTGCTCTGCACGCAAGGCTGTTTGTCGATTTCGATCTCGTCGGAAACGATTTCGACGTCTCGGGTCGTGCCGTCGGGGCGCAGGATGCGGTGCTCGAAATGCAGACCGGAATTGCTCTCGGTGGCTTGGGGAGAGCTGTCGGGCCGCAGGCCCTGGTCGATTCGATCCACCAGGGCCTGCCACTCGGGGCGATCGGCAAGGTTCTGGGGGGAGAAACTGCCGAAGAGTTCGAGGAGGGCCTGATTGGCCGAGAGGAGCTGGCGGCCCTGGGAAATGCAGATTCCTTCCGAGGCGTTTTCGAAAAGGTTGCGGAAGCGCCGTTCCGATTCCTGCAGCTTTTCCTCCTGCCGTTTGCGTTCGGTGATGTCGCGGACGATGACCTGCAGGGCGCGGGCCCCGTCGAAGTTGATAACCTTGCCGGAGACCTCGAGAAGCATGGTGGTGCCGTCCTTTGTGCGGCCGGTGGTTTCCAGCCGCTCCAGAACGTGATCGCCACCGGCTTTGCGCTCGGCAAGTTTGCGCTGCAGGGCAAGGGCCTCGGGCTGGTCGATGAGGGAGGCCAGTTCGCTGCCCATGAGTTGCTCGGCATCACAGCGGAAAAGAAGCGGAAGGGCTTTGTTGGTCCATTGGATGCCGGTTTCGGCGACAATCGCCACTCCTTCGCCTATCTCTTCGGAAAGATTGCGGAATTTCTCCTCGCTCTGGCGCAGCACTTTCTCGGCCTGCATGCGCTCGTACATGTCGTGTTTCATGAACAGGGAGAAGACGTAGAGCGTGAAGATCGGCAGGATGAAGAAGAGGAAGATGGGCGGAAAGAGCAGTTCGGTGATGAACTCGTAGCGGTGGAAGATGGAAGTCGGGCCAAGGTATTTGAGAATGTTGATGGCGCCGAAAATGAAATAGACGACGAGAAAGAGGCTGAGGAAGATGCGGGAGGGATTGCCGATCAGGTTCTTCTGGATTCTGCTGATCAGCAGGATGGCAACGCCGAAGCCGATGGTGGAAAGGATATTGAAGAGCAGGCTCAAATCCACCGCGTTCTCCAGGCATCAGGGAGCCAGCAGCCGCGGGCCGTCGGGGAAGGGGGCGGTGGCTGGCGGGGGAGTGGTGCCACAAAGTGACACCATAATGAATGTTTATTCATTATCTGATTTCATATGTAACGGAAAAAAGGGGAATTAGTCAAGCGGAAACGGTGGGTTGGGTTTTTTATTGGAGGGTGTTCTGGTGCCGTCATAACCCGCTTAATGAATGACCGCTCACTCAAGGGAAAGGTATTTTTTTATTGCTTTTTTCGCCGGAGAACGTATATTCGTGCAACACTAGTGTCGCAAGGTCTGCTCAGGTGGGGAGACCGGAGTTGTCTTGCGCCTGGAAGTAGTTGCTTTTGTTAGGTTTTGCGCTGGAAGGGCCATACGCCTAAGGGGAACTACAACCTTTACCGACGCCGTTTCCCCGGAGGATTGGCCGGCGGGAATGGGTGGAAGGAGGTGCGGTGCTGTACGTAGCCATCTTTGTTGCACCCCTCATTCTCATGTTTCTGTTCGCTTCTGTGAAAACGATCTCACAGTTCGAACGCGGTGTTCTTTTCCGCTTCGGCCGGGTCCGGCCCGCCAAGGGCCCCGGTGTTCTTGTCGTCCTTCCCCTCGTCGACCGCATGCTGCGGGTCGATCTCCGTACCATCACCCACGACGTGCCAGGCCAGGATGTGATCACCCGCGACAACGTGTCGGTACGGGTCTCCGCCGTGGTTTATTTCCGGGTCGTCGATCCGGTGCGCGCCACCACCGAAGTCGAGGATTACCGGCAGGCCACCAGCCAGCTTGCCCAGACCACGCTGCGCTCCATCTGCGGCCAGGAAGACCTCGACCACCTGCTCTCCGAGCGCGACGCCATCAACCATAAGATGCAGGAGATCCTCGACCACGAAACCGAGCCCTGGGGAGTGAAGGTGAGCCGGGTCGAGGTGAAGGAGATCGATCTGCCCGAATCCATGCAGCGGGCCATGGCCAAACAGGCCGAGGCCGAGCGCGAGCGCCGGGCCGCCATCATCAACGCCGACGGCGAATTTCAGGCGGCGGCCAAGCTCTGCGAGGCGGCGGCTTTGATCGACCGGCATCCCGCCGCGCTTCAGCTTCGTTATCTGCAGACCATCCGCGAAATCGGTTCTTCCGACAAGAACTCGACCCTCATACCAATCCCGATGGATTTGATTCGATTCATCATTCCCAAAGACGATCAGTAAAGGACAGGAGTTGCATGAAGACACAGACAAAGAAGCGAAGAGGTTTGAGAGGGGCACTGGCGGGCTTGGCCCTGGCGGCATTCTTCTGCGGCCAGCAGGTCTATGCCATGAGCGATGCCGACTGCCTGGATTGCCACGGCGAGGCGGATCTCACCGTGGAGGTGGATGGCAAGGAGATGTCGCTCTACGTGGACGGTGAGGACTATGCAAGTTCGATCCATGCCGACAACGGCTGCGTTTCCTGCCACGTGCAGGCCGACGTGCCCGAAGCGCCGCACCCCTTTCCCATGAAGAAGGTGAACTGCGGTTCCTGTCACGACGACGTTGAAAAAATTTACAAGAACAGTCTGCACGGCAAGGCCCTGGCCGCCAAGGATCCCTACGCGCCTAACTGCCACAACTGCCACAGCAAGCACTCCATCCGGCCGAGCAGCGACCAGAAATCGAAGACCTTTATCATGAACGTGCCCGCCACCTGTGGCCAATGCCACAAGGAAGGCACCACCATGGTCAAGACCCACGACATCGGTGGCGAAAACGTGGTGGAGGATTACCAGGAGTCCATCCACGGCGAGGGTCTGTTCCGCAAGGGCCTCACCGTCACCGCGGTCTGCTCGAGCTGCCACACCTCCCATAACGTGTTGCCCGCCGAGGACCCCAAGTCGACGATTTCCCGCAACAACGTGGTGGGCACCTGTATGAAGTGCCATGCCAACATCGAGATTGCCCACAGCAAGGTTATCCGTGGCGAACTTTGGGAGAAGGAGCCCCACAAGATTCCGGCCTGCGTCGAGTGTCACGGTCCCCACAAGGCACGCCGCGTGCTTTATGAAGACAGCCTGAACGACAAGTTCTGCCTCAATTGCCACGGCAATCCGGAGCTCAAGCGGATCCTTGCCAACGGCGAGGAGCAGAGCCTCTACATCGACGTCACCGACTTCGAGCATTCGGTCCATCAGGAAAAGCGGATCGCCTGTGTCAAGTGCCACGTCAACATGAACCACAACAACTCGCCGGTCTGCCAGGACGCCGGTCCGGTGGACTGCTCCATCTGCCACGCCGAGACGGTGAAGAAGTACGAAGAGAGCATCCACGGGGTGCTGGCCGCCAAGGGCGACCCCAACGCGCCGACCTGTACCGAGTGCCACGGACAGCACAACATCATGCCGCGCTCCAGCACCGATTCCCCCATCTTCGCCCGCAACGTGCCCGACCTCTGCGCCAAGTGCCACCGCGAGGGCGAGAAGGCGGCGCTCCGCTACCAGGGCACCCAGCGCGACATCATCAAACACTACAAGATGAGTATCCACGGCAAGGGGCTTGCCGAGTCCGGCCTCATGGTGTCGGCCACCTGCACCAACTGCCACACCTCGCATTCCATGCAGCCTTCCAAAGATGAGCGCAGCTCTGTGAACCAGAAGAACATCGTCCAGACCTGCGCCCAGTGCCACCTGGGCATTGCCGAGCAGTTCAACTCGTCGATCCACTCGCCGCTGGTCAACAACACCGAGAAGAAGCTGCCGGTCTGCAACGACTGCCATACCTCCCACTCCATCGCGCGCCATGACTCCGCCGACTTCCGCGGCCTGATCCTCGAGGAATGCGGTACCTGTCATAAGCACGAGACCGAGACCTACTTCGACACTTACCACGGCAAGGCCTCTCTGCTCTCCGGTGGCGAGAAGACCGCCAAGTGCTCCGACTGCCACGGCTCCCACGACATCCTGCCGGTCTACTACACCAAGAGCCGGCTGCACCGTGAGAACGTGGTGGAGACCTGCCGCAAGTGCCATCCGGGCTCGAACCGCAAGTTCACCGGCTATCTGACCCATGCCACCCACCACGACCGGGAGAAGTACCCGTACCTGTTCTACACCTTCTGGGCGATGACCGGCCTGCTGGTGGGCACCTTTGCCTTCTTCGGGGTCCACACCCTGTTCTGGATCCCGCGTTCCTTCCGGGAGCGGTTCAAGAGACGGCGCGAACATTCCCGCGAGAAGATCATCAAGTAGCGTGGACCACGCCGCAAGACTCAAAGGGAATGCAGCAGTGATAAAAAAATGGCGGTGCGCCGCCTCAGTGACGAAAGGACTACACCGATGGAAACGCAAGAAAGAGAATTCATAGAAAGATTTGGGCTGTTCCCCAGGTTCCTTCATTTCCTGGTGATCATCAGCTTCCTCACCCTGGCGGTGACCGGTATGGCATTGAAGTTCGCGGCCCAGCCCTGGGCCGGGATCATCGCCGACTTTTTCGGCTCCTTTGAGGTGCTTGGCTCCCTGCACCGCTTTATGGCCGTCGTCACCTTCACCTATTTTGGCCTGAACTTCATCCTGCTCTACCAGAACTACAAGAAGTCCGGCAAAACGCTCTTCAAATTCCTCACCGACGAGGATTCCATGGTGCCTGGTCCCGTCGATGCCATGGAACTCATCCAGACCTTCAAATGGTTCTTCGGTCTCGGGCCCCAGCCCCAGTACGGGCGCTGGACTTACTGGGAGAAGTTCGACTACATGGCGGTCTTCTGGGGTATCGCGGTAATTGGCTCCACCGGTCTCTGCCTCTGGTTTCCAGAGACCTTCACCCGGGTGATTCCCGGCTACTGGATCAATATCGCCACCATCATCCATTCCGACGAAGCGCTTCTTGCTTCCGGCTTTATCTTCACCATCCATTTCTTCAACACCCACCTGCGGCCCGAGAAGTTTCCCATGGATCCGGTGATCTTCACCGGCACCATGCCGCTTGAGGAGCTGATCCACGAACGGCCCCGGGAATACCGCAAGCTGGTGGAAAGCGGCAAGCTCGACGAAGTGAAGTGCCCGCCGGCGCCGCGCTGGCTCTTCGTGAGCGCGCATGTTTTCGGTTTCACCGCTTTGGCCATTGGCGTCTCGCTGGTTGTCTCGATCATCTACACCATGGTCTTTGTTTATGCCCTTGGGTGATTGACAAACTGAAAGAAAGTATGGTAAAAGACGCCCCTTCCATGAGGAAGGGGCGTTTTCTGTTTGCCTCTTGTCCTACCTTGTGGTATGAGTCCGTGTCATGCCCGGTCTCCCGGGCACCGGACTTCTGCGAGGGGCAGTGTCCACCAAAGTCATCCGGCACGGTTCTCTGGCGGCCTGGATGGCTTTTTTCCGTTTCGTACGTCTGGCTTCTGTTTTGGAGCCAGCACGCTTTTGGGAATTGTTTCAGACTTAGGAGGAGGTTGAAAGAAGGAAATGGCAGTGCAAAACAGCGAACCGAAAAACACAGAAAACCAATCCGGCCAGTACCGCGGGCCCTGGGGCCACATCATCCGCGGTATGTGGCGGACCCCGCTCGGCCTGTTCGGCGTGGCGCTCACCACCATCAGCATCACCCTGATGCTGGTCGGTCTGGTGGTCGACCAGCTCGGTCTGGTGGACAACCCCTACATCGGCGTGCTCACCTTCATGGTGCTGCCGGGCGGCATGGTCACCGGCCTGCTCCTCATCCCGCTGGCCGCCTATCTGCGCCGCCGCCAGTACTACAAGTACGGCATCGAGAAAGATCACCTGCACATCAACCTGAGCGATCACCGCCACCGCAAGGGCGTCATCGTCTTCATGTTCCTCACCGTGATCAACATCTCCGTGCTTCTGGTCATCGGCTACGAGGGCTACCACTTCACCGACTCCCCGTACTTCTGCGGCCAGGTCTGCCACCAGGTGATGGCTCCCGAATATACCGCCTACCAGCGCTCGCCCCACTCCCGGGTGCGCTGCGTCGAGTGCCACATCGGCCCCGGTGCCGAGTGGTTCGTGCGCGCCAAGATCTCCGGTCTGCGCCAGGTGCTGGCGGTGGTTTCCGGCTCCTACTCGCGGCCGATCCCGTCGCCGGTGCCGCACCTGCGCCCGACCCGGGACACCTGTGAGCACTGTCACTGGCCGGAGAAGTTCGCCGGCAAGCGGATCAAGCGCTTCGTTCACTTCACCAACGACAACCAGACCGAACCGGAGATCCAGGACATCGCTCTCCACATCGGTGGCCGCAACCCGCAGACCGACGCCTTCGAGGGCATTCACTGGCACGTGTCCAACAACGTCAAGGTAAGCTACCTGGCGGTTGACGAGAAACGCACCCAGATCGCCAAGGTGGCGGTTACCCGCCCCGACGGCACCTACGAGGAATACGTCAAGGAGGGCATGGAAGTGCCCGAGGGCGAGCACGTCGAGTGGCGGGTCATGGACTGCATCGACTGCCACAACCGCCCGACCCATGTCTATGACATGCCCGAGGAACGGGTCGATTTCGGTCTCTACAGCAAGCGGATCAATCCCGAGATCGAAGGCATCCGCGAGGATGCCCTCATCGCGCTTACCCGTGAGTACTACAGCCGCGAAGAGGCCCAGGAGAAAATGGTCGAGCACCTTCTTTCCCTGCAGGCCCTGCGTGGTGAGGAGCAGGTCAAGCAGTACCATGACGACATCGTCAAAGCCGGCGAGTACCTGATCGAATCCTACATGAACAACGTCTGGCCCGAGATGAACGTCACCTGGGGCACCTACCAGAGCCACCTCGGCCACCAGTACTACGAGGAAGGCTACGGCTGCTGGCGCTGCCACGACGAGGAGCACGTCAGCGAGAAGGGCGAATCGATCAGCATGGACTGCGCTCTCTGCCACGACGAGCCGGAGTAAGCTCTCCGCTTCTCTTTGAGAGTCTTTGGCGTTTCACTGAAGGCCCTTCCCCAGACGGGGGAGGGCCTTTCTGCGTTGTTGGCCTCACGTGTAGGTGGTTCGTCGCAATCGGCGCCGACGCCTTTTGGGTGCCAAGTGGCAGCGAGTGCCCGGGTGGCTTAATCGCGTCTCACATTATTTCTAGGGTCCACCTCTGGCCTTCCCTGGGGACAACAACATGTTTGACAGTTCCTGGAGAATGAAGAAGCCCCCAATCACGTGGACCGCTCAAAGTCACGAGAAAGGAGGCTTCATGTACGGCTCTCAATGTTCAAGCCACCCGCGTTGGGAATGCACGTATCACGTGGTATGGCTTGCAAGTGTCGCCCGAAGGTGCTTTACGGTCATCTCCTCAAGCATCTCGGCGAAGTTCTCCATGAGCTTGCCCGTCACTTCGGCGCCTTGCGAGGAACCACGATGTCTCGACAATTCCAGGTCTCGATTAACCGCACAGTCCACTGGCTGCGCTGGTATCTTCTTCGGCCATGGTTAATTTCTTACTGTTGAATTTTGGCTTCATTAAATGCTTTTACTACCATTTCCCTTGGAGGCACCGCCGATGCCCCGTAGCGTCGTCAGGTTATTCCGAAATGTTGTGTTTCTCTTGAATCATGGTCTATGTCTCTTTCATTAATCTGGACCGTTGGGCTGCCAATAAAACGTTCCTTTTGTGCCTGTTCTGAGGTTTCAACGGTAACATGAGTAAGATTGATTTTTATTTTTAGTTCTTCTGCGACCGAATTTACCAGATCAATAGTCGGTGGAGTAGCTTCGCAGCTTTTTATCGACAACACTTTTACTTCTATCAAATTGTTGTCCTCGTCAGCAGAGGTCCTGCAACATACGAAAAGGGTAGCCATCAAAAGAGACAAGCTGAGCTTGAGGAAAAGATTTGATTTTTGGTGCATACTCATAAAGTTTCTCTTCTTGAGAGTTTTTCTGAAAAAAACAGCCATCACCAGCGTTACGCTGGAGTTTTACGCTTATGTCATTCTTTGATTCTCCGTTTTTTCGGAAAGAACCATCTGCTGCTTTTCTGTCGGGCAGATATTGTTGCCCTCGGCAATTGTAACGGTAACAGAGATGGGGCCAGGCTGAGGATGTGGGTGCCGCTGTGGTGTCCTGAAAACTTGTCCTGCCTCGGGTTGTTGAAGAAAAAAGCCCCGGTCCGGGGAGAGGGACCGGGGCTTTTGGAAGGATTCCTTCCTGCCGGAGCGGCTGGAAGGGGGAGGGACCGACGGGGCCCCCGGGGAGGGGAGGGCCTGCCGGCTTGGGGACGGGGATCAATTGTATTTCAGGGAAGGGACGAACTTATTGATCCCCCAGAAGAGAATGAAGGGCATGGCTGCCACGGTGAGCGCCCCGAACAGACCTTCCTTGTAGGTCTCCATGTTGTGGGGCAGGATGGGCAGGTGGTAGTGCATGAAGCCCGAGAAGGTGAGGGAGAAGGCCTGGCCGCCGATGACCACGTTCCAGCGCATCATAAAGACGCCGAAGAGCACCAGCATCAGCGCCACCACCGCCCGCCGGATGGTGAGCTTCGGCAGCAGCAGGAGCACGAAGGGCACCAGGTTGCCAAGTCCGTACTGGAGTACGAAAATATTGACGAAGTCCTTGCCGTACATCACGTGGCGCAGGATGTCCCAGCTCTTCATGGCGGTGTAGCCGCGGAAGATGAGGTCGAGGATTTCGAGGGTGATGGCCGCCACCAGGAAGCTCAGCAGATAGCGGGAGGTCTTGCTGATGACGTCGATCTCGGCGCCGCCGATAACCTTCACCGACTCGTCGCCGCGCCCCCTGGCCATGGTGGCCTTAATCTTCTTGAACTCCATGATCACGATGTAGGTCAGCATACAGAGGGCGATGCCCGAGACCACCGCCGACATGATGAAAATGACCGGCATCAGCGGGCTCATCCACAGGGCGTTGGCCTTTACCGAGCCGAAGATGAAGCCGGCGTAGCCGTGCAGGAAGCAGGCCACCGGAATGCCGATGGCGGCAAGGAGCTTCACCCCCTTCTTGTCGGCGGCAATGGCGCTCTCGCTCTTGTCGTAGGCGCCCAGGGTGAGGACCTGGTAGACCATCCGCTTCAGTTTCGAGGCCAGGTCGGGGCTGCCGGCCAGGGCCTGGACCTGATCGACGAAGTAGACCCGGTAGACGAACCAGATCTCGCTGAGCACAATCATCGCGTAGGTGGAAAACACGATGCCGAAGGCGGCGATGGCCGAGGTGAAGTGGGGTGTGAACAGCGGGTTCAGGGCCCGCAACGGCTGCTGCAGGTGCATGAGCAGCGGCATCGCCGCCACCGGCAGCAGGGCCACCGAGAAGACCAGCGAAAACCGGGCCATGTCCTTCAGGTCCTTCTGGTTGAACACATGGTAGAGGGAGGAGAGCACGAAGGCGCCGGCCACCAGACCGGTCATGTACGGGTACATGACGATCTGGATCGACCAGTAGATGAATTCGTTTGGATAGACAAAGAGGTCTTTGACTGTCCATTCCAGGCCGTGGATGACAAGTTCTTCGGTCATGGTCTACCTCACTCGGGCGTCGAGGCCGATGTAAAAGACATGGGGTTTGGTGCCGTACTCGTCCTTCAGCACGGCCACCCGTTCGTTCATGATGGTTTGGGTGACGGGGTCGTCGGGGTTTCTGAGGTCGCCCATCCGGCGCGCTTCAAAGGGGCAGGCCTGCACGCAGGCGCTCTCGAGCCCCTGGCTGATCCGGTGGTAGCAGAAGGTGCATTTTTCGGCGACCTTGTGCACCGGGTGAAAGAAGCGCACGCCGTAAGGGCAGGCCATGATGCAGTAGCCACAGCCGATGCACCAGGAGCGGTCCACCAGCACCACGCCGTCGTTGGTCTGGAAGGTGGCGCCCACCGGGCAGACCTGGACGCAGGCCGGGTTGTCGCACTGGTTGCAGAGCTTCGGTACGAAGAAGGCCTTGCTGATCTCTTCGGCCGGGATGGTCTCACCGTACATTTTCGGATCGGTGAAGCCGTCCCGGGCGCCGTTCGGCGAGTCGATGTGGCTTTCGCCGTCCTTGGTCACCACGTAGCGCTCGACCCAGGTGCGGGTGACCGGCGCTTCGTAGGGAACCTGGTTCTCTTTCTTGCAGGCCTTGACGCAGAAACCGCAGCCCACGCACTTGGTGGTGTCCACCAGGAACACCCAGCGCCGCGAAGAGTCGCCCACCGCGGCCCTGGCCTCGGCAGGGCTCAAAAACTTGAAGGCACTAAGCGGCAGCGAGGCGCCGATGGCTCCCTGCAGCGAACTTTTCAGAAAATTTCGGCGGGAAAGGCTCATTACATCTCCTCCAGATCGGGATTGTGCGGGTTGTGGCATTCGCTGCACTGGGCGCCGGGATTGTGCTCGGCCGGATCGATGCCGGGCAGGGCCCCGCGGGCCGAATTGGGGTAGTCGAGC
>JBFHWX010000092.1:0-12302 GCA_041599275.1 Desulfobulbales bacterium
CAGCCTGGCCTACCTGCTGCTCCGCCAGAACCAGGGCGAGGAGGCGGCCCAGCTTCTTGAAAGCCTGCTGGAGGTCGAGTCCGGGGCTCGGGACGATCGCCTGCTGCTGGCCAAGGTCTATGCCCGGCTCGGCCGCAGCCCCGAGGCCGAGCGCCATTTCAAGGAGCTGCTCGACGGCGGCAGCGGCGACGAGGAAGTGCTTCTGCTGCTTTCGGTGCTCTATCTCTCCGACGGCAGCTACCAGGACGCCGAGGAGGCCCTGCGGAAAATCGTCGCCCTCAAGCCCGAGGCGGTGGACGGCTATTACTACCTGGCCCGGCTTTACCGCGAGCGCAACCTGCCCCTCAAGGCCCGGGACGCCTACGAGGCGGCGGCGGCCCGCGGCTGGTCGCTGCGGCTGGCCACCGAGATGGCCTCCTTCTACGAGGAGCAGGGCTGGGTGGACGAAGCGGCCTCGGTCTACCGGCGGATGCTGGCCCAGGACAACGGCAACGAGGCCCTGCGCATGAAGCTCGTCAGCCTCTACTACCGGGCCGGCCTCACCCGCCAGGCCCTGGCCGAGCTCCAGGCCCTGCGCGGCTCCGCCACCGAGCCCGGCAAGATCGACCTGGCCATCGCCCGGTTGCTGTTGAGCGAGGAGCGGGCCGAGGAGGCGGCCGGTGTGCTGGAGCCGCTCCTGGCCAGGGAGCCGGGCAATACCGCGGCCCTCTATCTCATGGCCAATGTCGCCCTGTTGCGCAAGAAAAGCGGCGAGGCCCGGCAACTGCTCAACCTGATCCCGGCCGCAACCGAGGAGTTCGAAGGGGCCGCCCTGCTGCAGATCAGGATCCTGCAGGAAGATGAGGGGCCTGCCGCCGCGGTCCGCTACGCCATCGCGCTCCTGGCCGACCAGGAGACCCGGCGGCCCCTGTTCTATTCGGTGCTGGCCGAGCTCTACCGGGATCTGGGCCAGACCGAGGCCGGCCGCCAGGCCCTCGACGAAGGGCTCCGGAGCTATCCCGACAACCCGGAGCTGCTCTACGACTACGGCCTTTTTCTCGAACGTCTGGGCGACCGGCCCGGGGCCCTGGAGAAGATGGAGCAGGTGCTGGAGCACGATCCGCTCAACGCTTCGGCCCTCAATTTTATCGGCTACTGTTGGGCCGAACGGGGCGAGAACCTGGAGCAGGCCCTGGAGTATATCGAAAAGGCGGTGGCCCTGCAGCCCGCCGACGGCTTCATCCGCGACAGCCTGGGCTGGGTGCACTACATGCTGGGCAACTACGAGGAGGCGCGCTACCAGCTCGAGCGGGCGGTGGTGCTGGTGGAGGACGATCCCACCATTTATGAACATCTCGGCGACGTGTATCTGATGACCGCCGAGCCGGTGAAGGCCGGCGAGGTTTACCGGAAGGCGATGGAGCTCTATGAAGAGGAAGAGAAACGGGAGGCGGTGCGCCGCAAGCTCGATGGCCTGGTTCTGCCCTGATCTGCACCCTTTGGGGGTGGGCGGCCGCCGGGTCCTGCTTGTCGGCTGCCTGCTGGCTTTTCTTCTGCTTGTTGCCGGTTGCGGCGGCCGGCGCCTGCCAATGGCCGGCGCGCCGGTGGAGGCCGAAGAGCGGGGCCGGGTGCTCGCCTCTTTTGCGGAACTGGTCGAACGAAACAAAAAGTGCGGTTGCTGCTTCGATGCCGAGGCCGAGGTGAAGCTCTCGCGGCTCGGCCAGTCGGGGACCCTGAGCGGTTACCTGCAGGCCATGGCGCCCGGCCTCGTCAAGTTCGTGGCGGTTAATCCCCTGGGCCAGCCGCTGCTCGTCTTTGCAAGCGACGGCACCTGGTTCCGCACCATGGTGGTGGGTGAACACCGCTTCTACAGCGGCGACGTGAACGGAGCGGGCTACCGCAAGTACGCGCCCGCCGGCTTCCGGGCCGGCGAGTCCTTTGCCTGGCTCAGCGGCCGTCTGGAAGGCGAGGCGTACCGGGTGGAGGAGGTGCGGCGTTCCCTCGAGCCGGCCGAGCCCGGCTACTGGCTGCGGTTGCGGCGCAGCGACGGGCCCGATGGCTCCCTGGTGCTGTTCGAGCCGGCTAGCGGCGTGCTGCGCCGGCACCTGTTGCTGGACGAAAGGCAGGAGCCGCTGCTCGACGTGCGCTACGGCGCCTACCAGGGCACCGGGGCCTGCCCCTGGCCGGCCGAGATCACCGTGACCTCGTCCCGCCACAACGGCACGGCCAGCCTGCGGCTCTCCAACTTCCTGGCCGAACCCGCCCTCGGCGGCCGCGACTTCGAGCTGCAGGCGCCGGCCGGCTTCGAAACCGTGGTCATGGAGTAGGTGAAGAGGAGGCGGCAGCGGCCGCCGGACTTCGCAGCACCACCACCTTGAACTTTCCCTCGTCGGTCAGGTACTGCTGCTGCAGCTCGTAATCGCGGCCGGGCTCGAGGTCGAGCACCATGCGGACCTTGGCGGGCTTGGAGTGAACGCCCAACCGCACCCGGCGCACCAGGCCGCCCTTGGTGTCGAGCCGGTGGGGCATCTTTCTGCCGGCCCGGGCGCCGTGGAAGTCGCAGACCAGCTTCGGCACCTTGTCTTCGACCATGGCGAAGATCTCCGGCGCCTGAAAGCCGGTCATGCTGACGGTCACCGTCTCGGCCCCGTCGGGGCTGGTTTCGAAGGCCACGGCCTCGAGCACCGGCCCCTCGGCGGCAAAAACTGCAGGGGCGTGGAGCACGAGGCAGCAGAGCAGCAAGGTGAGGCGAACGACGGCGGCAGCAGCAGGGCGGTATGTCATGGGCGGACTCCTCGGGCGGTGGGCTCGCGGGGTGGTGGCCGGCTCCCCGAACCGGGGCGGCACGGCAGTGCAGACGGAATTCGACGTCACCGGTCACGGGTAAGCGAGCCTGAGCCAGACGCCGAAGCAGATGCGGTATCCTGTGACCGCTACAAATTCGACGGTATCGGCAGATCGGGTGCCTGTCAAGTGTTCCAGCGGCGGCCAGTGCCCGCCGCCTTCTTTTTCCACCTCAGGTTTCAAGGACTTCTTTCATGCAGGTTGCTTCGCTTCTTTCCCGGGTGCGCAAGCCGAGCCGTTATCTCGGCAACGAATTCCACGTGGTGCGCAAAAACTGGCAGGCCGCCCGCTGCCGCATGGCGCTCGTCTTTCCCGACCTCTACGAGATCGGCATGAGCCATCAGGGGCTGCAGATCCTCTACCACATCGTCAACCATCACCCCGATTTCCTGGCCGAGCGTGCCTATGCCCCGGACACCGACCTCGAGGCCCTGCTGCGGCAGGCGGGCGAGCCCCTGTTCGCCCTGGAGTCGCGGCGGCCGCTGGCCGGCTTCGACATCCTGGGCTTCACCCTGCCCTACGAGCTCTGCTACACCAATATTCTCACCGTGCTCGACCTGGCCGGCCTGCCGCTTCGGGCCGCCGAGCGCGGCGAGCGGTTCCCTCTCGTGGTGGGCGGTGGCTCCTGCAGCCACAACCCGGAACCGCTGGCTGATTTCTTCGACTGTTTCTTCCTGGGCGACGGCGAGGAGGCGGTGCTGGAGATCGCCGAAACGGTGGCGGCCGGCAAGGAAGAGGGGCTGGGGAAGAGAGAGCTCCTTCGCCGCCTGGCCCGCCTCCCCGGTGTCTACGTACCGTCCTTTTTCGATGTGGATTACCAAACGGATGGCCGGCTCGCCGCCATCCGGCCCCTGGAGGCCGGCTACCATTCGGTGCGCCGCCGCATTTTGCCGTCGCTTGAGGATTCTCCAGTACCCGAGCCGCCCCTGGTGCCCCTGCACAAGATCGTCCACGACCGGCTGGGCGTCGAGGTGGCCCGGGGCTGCACCCGGGGCTGCCGCTTCTGCCAGGCCGGTATGATCTACCGGCCGGTGCGCGAGCGCTCGGTGGAGCGGGTGCGGGAGATCGCCCGCCGGGGCCTGGAGGCCGGCGGCTTCGACGAGCTCGCCCTGCAGTCGCTCTCCACCGGCGACTATTCCTGCCTGCCCGAGCTCTTTGCCGGGCTGATGGGCGAGTTCGCCGGAAGCTACGTGTCGGTGGCGCTGCCTTCCATGCGGGTGGGAACGCTGACCTCCGAGATCATGGAGCATATCCGCTCGGTGCGCAAGACCGGCTTCACCGTCGCCCCCGAGGCGGGCAGCGACCGGCTGCGGCGGGTGCTCAACAAGGGGATCACCGAGGAGGACCTGCTCGAAACCTGCCGGGTCGCCTTTTCGCTGGGCTGGAACCTGATGAAGTTCTATTTCATGTTCGGCCTGCCCACCGAGACCGGCGAGGATGTCGAGGCCATCGGTCGGCTTGCCGGCCGGGCGCTGGCCACCACCCACCGGAAGAGCGCCCAGGTCAACGTCGCGGTGGCCACCTTCGTGCCCAAACCCCATACCCCCTTCCAGTGGGAGCCGCAGATCTCGGTGCAGGAGGGCTTCGACCGGCTGGATATCCTGCGCCGGCACCTGCCGCGCCGCGGCGCCCGCCTGAAGTTCCACGACCCGCGCCAGAGCTTCATGGAAGGGGTATTGTCCCGGGGCGACCGCCGGCTTGGCCGGGTGATCGAGGCGGTGTGGCGGGCCGGCGCCCGGCTCGACGGCTGGAGCGAGCACTACCGGCTCGACCACTGGCAGCAGGCGGCCGAGAAGTGCACCATCGACCTCGATTTCTACCTGCGGCGCCGCGAGTTCGACGAGATCCTGCCCTGGCAGCATCTCTCATCCGGGGTGGAGGTCGAGTTTCTGAAAAAAGAATACGAGCGCGGGCTCCTCGAGGCCTACACACCGGATTGCCGCTACCACGGCTGCGCCCAGTGCGGGGTCTGCGACTTCAAGACGGTGCAGCCCATCGTGTGCGAGCGCCAAAAGCAGCGGGCAGCAGAGCAGCGAGTTGCCGAGCAGCCGGCCGAGCGCCAGCAACCGGCGGCGCCAGCGGCCGGCCCGGAAGTGGAAAAGACGAGCCGCATCTATCGCCTCACCTATTCCCGCACCGGCGACGCGGCGCTGCTCTCCCACCTGGAGCTGCTGCAGGTCTTTTTCCGGAGCTTCCGCCGGGCCCATCTGCCGCTCAACTTCTCGGGCGGCTTCAACCCCACCCCCAAGGTCACCTTCGGTCCGGCCCTGCCGGTGGGCACCGAGAGCCTGGCCGAGTACATGGATCTCGATCTCGCCGCCGGGCTCGTCGAGCCGGCCGCGGTGGTGGAGCGCTTGAACGGTATTCTGCCCCGGGGCCTGGCCGCCCTCGACTTCTTCGAGCGCGACAAGCGGCCGGGCTGGAACGCCAACGCCGCCGTGCTCACCGGCTACCGGATCGAGCTGGCTGCGCCCCTGGCCGCCGGGGGAGCAACGGCGGTGGCGGACTTCATGGCCGCCTCGAGCGTGGTCATCCGCCGGGTCCGCAAGGGCAAAAGCTCGGAGCTCGAGGTGCGGCCCCTGGTCGAGAATTTTTCGGTGGCCGGCGACCAGCGTTCCCTGGAACTCGTCCTGCTCTCCGAGCCGAGCCGGCCCGGGGTCAAACCCCTGGAGCTGGTGGAGGCGGTGTGCGGCGAGGCAGCCGAGCTCGACACCACCCGGGTGGTGAAGCTCTGGTGGAGGGCGACAGGGGAAGGATAAAGGGTGCAGGGGGAAAGAGAGCGGCCGCCCACCGGCCGAGAAACTGTTTGTGATCGCGGTGTTTTTTCGGGTAGTATATCTGGCGCCCGGGGGCGTTCCCCTGCCGCACGGAGAGGATAACCGTCAATCGTTTGGATTTTTGAGGATTTTTTATGAGCGACAAGAAGATCTATCTCAGTCAGGACGAAATGCCCCGCCAGTGGTACAACATCGTGCCCGACCTGCCGGGCGGCCTGCAACCGCCGCTGGATCCGGAGACCAAGCAGCCCATGGGCCCGGAAAAATTGGCCGCCGTCTTTCCCATGGCGCTGCTCGAGCAGGAGATGAGCGCTAACCGCTGGATCGACATCCCCGAGGAGGTTCGCGAGGTGCTCACCATCTGGCGGCCCTCGCCCCTGGTGCGGGCCGACAAGCTGGAAGCGGCGATCGGCACCCGAGCGAAGATTTTCTACAAGTACGAGGGCATCTCGCCGGCCGGCAGCCACAAGCCCAATTCGGCGGTGGCCCAGGCCTACTACAACAAGCGCGAGGGCGTCAAGCGGTTGGCCACCGAGACCGGCGCCGGCCAGTGGGGCAGCTCACTGGCCTTTGCCACCAACAAGTTCGGCCTCGAGTGCAAGGTCTACATGGTGCGGGTCTCCTTCGACCAGAAACCCTACCGCAAGGCGATGATGCACACCTACGGCGCCGAGGTGGTGGCCTCGCCTTCGCCCGACACCGCCTTTGGCCGCTCGGTGCTGGCCCGTGACCCCGAAACCCCGGGTTCGCTCGGTATCGCCATCTCCGAGGCCCTGGAGGACGCCGCTTCCCGCGACGACACCAAGTACGCCCTGGGCTCGGTATTGAACCACGTCATCCACCACCAGACCATCGTCGGCCTCGAGACCAAGAAGCAGTTCGAGAAGATCGGCCTCTACCCCGACGTGGTGGTGGGCTGCTGCGGCGGCGGCTCCAACTTCGCGGGCCTGGCCGGTCCCTTCATGGCCGACATGCTCGACGGCAGCCGCAAGGGCACCCGCTTCGTGGGGGTTGAGCCGGCCTCCTGCCCGACCCTCACCAAGGGCGTGATCGCCTACGATTTCGGCGATGTGGCCCAGATGACCCCGCTTCTGCCCATGTACACCCTGGGCCACGATTACATCCCGCCCGGCATCCACGCCGGCGGCCTGCGCTACCACGGCATGGCGCCCATCGTCTCCGCCATGCTGCGCGAGAAGCTCTTCGAGCCCATCGCCGTCAAGCAGCTCGAATGCTTCGAGGCCGGCGTGCTCTTCGCCCGCGCCGAGGGCATCATCCCGGCGCCGGAGAGCTGCCACGCGGTGCGCGGCGCTATCATGGAAGCGCTCAAGGACCCCAACGACCCCAAGGTCATCGTTTTCAACCTCTCCGGCCACGGGCTCCTCGATCTTGCCTCCTACGAGCAGTTCTTCGAGGGCAATCTGGTCAACTACGAATACCCCGCCGAGGCGGTGGCCGCGGCCACCCGCAACCTGCCGAAGATCTAGGGCCGGCGCGGATTTATTCTTTCACCCAGACAAGGCGGCCCGGGGCGACCCGCGGCCGCCTTTTTCAGCGCCCTTGCCTGGCAAGAGAAGTCATTGTTTTTGCTTTTTTTTCTTGTGCCGTTGCCTTTTTGAAAAAAATCCTTGAAAATTATCAGGCGGCGAGCAAATGATTGCAGATCGCAACCAGGGGGACCGTGTTTTTTCACAGGGGAGGGCTTCGGGATGGGCCGGTGTTTTTTGTGTGGAATAGCGTTGTTCTGCCAGCTCGTGCTGGCGCCGCTGGTGTGGGCGGGCAGCCCTGAGGGCGACTGCGCGAACGGGTGCAACGGCGCCATGGGCGCCTGCCTCTCGTCCTGCCGCCCGCCGGACGCCTGCCTTGCCGAGTGTGCCGGAAATCCGGCCCTGACCGACGAGGAGCAGGCCCGGTGCCTGGGGCTCTGCGAGGCCGACGTGCAGCTCTGCTTCGAGCTCTGCACGGCGGAAAACGAAAGTTGCCTGGCCCAGTGCGCCGATGGCCCGGCGATCTGATTTTTCTTAGATTACAGGAGGATGAAATATGAAACGGTTTGTTGGCTGGCTGGTTCTGGTCGGGTTGGTGTTTTTTCTGGCTTCCGGGGTCGCTTTGGCCGATTGCGGCTCCGACTGCGCGGGCAGTTGCGACAGCCTCAAAGGCCAGGAATACGAGGATTGCATGGTGAGCTGCCTGCAGGACTGCGTGCAGTACGATCCGCCGGAGGTTCCCGAGGTGCCGGAGCCGACGCCGGTGGAGCCCGAGAGCAACTGATGCCGGTGCTTTGGGCGGGGCTGCAGTGGCCAGAGACTTTCGTGACGGCGGGAGAGTGATCACGTGGAGAACCGAACGGAAGTGCGGGCAGGGGCGACCACGGTCCAGGCAGCCAGGGTCGGGGTCTGGGTGATTTCCGGACTCATGCTCTTCGGCGTGGCCTTCGGTGTGGTGGCGGTGCTCGACATCCCGGACTCGGAGTGGGGGCTGCGGATACTCACAGCCCTCTTTTTCCTGCTCTTCCTGGCAACCGGCTGCGCCATTCTCATTCATTACCGGCGCCTGATCAAGGCAGCTTCCGCAACTTCGGCCGATACCCTGGCTGTGTTGGAGGTGGAGGCCACCGACCCGGGAGGGGAGAAGGGCGATTTCGCCGAACGTCTGCGCCGGCTCGAGGGTCTGAAAGCAGAAGGGCTGGTCTCCGAGCAGGAGTATCACGAGAAGCGGCAAGCCATTCTGCGGGAAAAGTGGTAGGACGAGCCGGGAGGGAAGGGGAGATGGGGAAGTGGTTTTTAGCCTGCGCGCTCCTGCTGCTGACCGGCAGGCCAGCCGGAGCTGAAGAGCTCGAGACCCTGCTCGGGGTACGGACGGATTTCGACGCCGGGCGGCTCGTCTTTGAGGTGGCAAGCAGCGGCTGCACGGAAAAGGCGGATTTCCGCGCCACTGTCGACAACGGCACTCTTTCGCTGTTTCGTCTCCAGCGCGACTCCTGCAAGGCCATGCCCTTCCGGACGCAGCTTCTCTTCGGCCTCGAAGAACTCGGGCTTTCGGCGCAGCAGCCTTTCAGGTTGGCCAATCCCCTCGTGGTCAACGAACACATGGCCCTCCGGTGAAGCCGTCTTCCGCCCGCAGCCTGCTCGTTCTCTCCGGCCTGGCGGTTCTGCTCGGCCTCTCGGGCATGTCGCCGGCTGGCGCTTTCGCCGCCGTGGCGCTGGCGGCGGTCTGCGCGCTACCGCCGCTTCTGTTTGCAGCCGGCCGGCTGCGTACGGCCGCCGCTCTGCTCCTGCTGGCGGCGGTCTCTCTCTTCATCCAGCAGTATCCGGATTTTACCGAACACATGGCGAGCTACCGCCGGCAGGCGGAATCCGCGCCGTGAGCCGAAAAAGAGAAAGAGGCGTTTGGTGGCCGGATATCCCGAAGCGAGCAGTTTCACCACGCGAGGGTAAGCTCGTCGGTTCCCCTCTTCTGCCGGGCACCTCTCTCTGCGACCGGTGAGGCTGCCCCGGTGATGGCGCTTTATTGAAACAAAACGAGAAAAAGAAAGGAGTTGGGTATGAAGCGAGGCAAACTGTTGATCGGTTGTTGTCTGTTTTTGAGCGTTTCTTCGGCGATGAGCGTTTGGGCCGTTGATGCCGATACTGCCCAGCAGGTCGCCGAAGGCGTGCGGGACGTGGCTGCCGGCGCTCTGGCTGGCGCCGGCGGCGGCAGTGTGATCGGCGCCACCATTGGCGGCGGGGTGGCTCTCATCCAAGAGCTCGACGAGGCCAACGCCGCGGCGGACAAGCGCAACGCCGAGCTCGACCAGCAGCTCAAGGACCAGAAAGCCGAGCTCTGCAAGCAGACCGGCCAGTACTGCAATTGATAACCGTGCCGGCCAAGAAGAGTGGGGTGACCCGTCGATACCTCCTCGGCAGCCTCCTTGTCTGGTCTGCCCTGGCACCACCCGTCGCCCCGGCCCTTGAGTTGCAGGAGCCGCCCTCCCTGGTCCGCTCCCTGTTGCAGGAGGCGGTGGCGAACTGCGATGCGGCCGCGGTCCGCAGGGAGCTTGCCGGTTCCCTGGCGGACGGCTGGCGGCATGATCTGCTTCTGCAGGCCGCCGAAACCGGTTGCCTGCAGGTGGTGGAGCTGCTGGTGGCAGATGGTGCCGGGCCCGACAAGGCAAACGTTTTCGGGGAAACCGCCCTCGCCCGCGCCGCCAGCCTGGGGCAGGCCGAGGTTGTGGCCTTTCTTGCCGCAAAAGGCGCCGACCTCGACCGCCGCAACGGAGCCGGCGACCCGTCCCTTGTCCTCGCCCTGCGCGGCGATCCGCTGCGCGGCACCGAGGCGGGCCGGGCCAGAAAGACCGTCGAAACCTTGCTGCAGGCAGGGGCCGGCGTCAACGAGGCAGGTGAGTTCGGCCGAACGCCGCTCATCTGGGCCGTGCTGCGGGCCGATGCCGCCACCGTCTGGTTGCTTCTGCAGCACGGCGCCGATCCAGGCGTCAAGGACGAAGAAGGACGAACCGCCGCCGACCTGGCCGAGCAGCGAAAGCTCCGCTATCTGGCCGAACTCCTCCGGCATCCCGAACGGCCCGAGCTGGCGGTCCACGCCACAACAGCCCTTGCCGAAGCGGTGCGAAGCAACCGGCCCGAAGCGGTGGCCGCCGCCCTTGCCCAAGGGGCCGCGGTCAATGGCCGGACCGGCAACGGCAGCACCCCGCTCATGCTGGCCGCCGCCGCCGGCAATGCCGAGATGGTGCGGCTGCTTGCCCAAAAAGGTGGTGCCCTCGATGCCGACAACGGCGGCGGTGCCACGGCGCTTGTCTATGCGGCCGCCGCCGGCCACCTGCCGGTGCTGCGCCTGCTGCTCGAAAGTGGCGCTGTTGTGCAACAGGCCGGGCCGGGCGGCACGGCGCTGGCCTTTGCGGTGCGCGAGGGGCAGCTCGAAGCGGCCCGGCTGCTGCTCGAGCATGGCGCCGATGCCAACGAGCGGGTGGAAGGCACGCCGCTCTTGACCCAGGCGATTTCGGCCGAGCGGGAAGACATGGCCCGCCTGCTGGTGGCTTCCGGCGCCGCCATCGATGTGGTGAACGATGATGGCCGGACGCCGCTTCAGCTTGCCTGCGACAAGGGCTATACCGATCTGGTGGGCGAGCTCCTGGCCAGGGGAGCGGACCCCAACCACGCAAGCGAAGGCGGTGAGTCGCCGCTTGGCTTGGCCATTGCCGGCAACCACGAGGAGACCGTGCGCCTGCTGCTGGGGCGCGGCGCCACGGCGGGCCGGCAACAGCTGGCTGCCGCCCTGGCGGCCGGCAATGGCCCACTGGCCGCCCGGCTCATCGAGGCCGGCGCCCCGGTGGAGAAAGCCCTGCTCGATGCCTTGCCGGGCGCCGACCTTGAGCTTGTCCGGCTCCTGGTCGGCAAGGGAGCCGACCCCAAGGCCCGCGATTCGGCTGGAAAGACGCCCCTGCTGCGCAGCATCGGCTCCTGGCCGGAGACGAGCCCCGAGGTGCTGCAGTTTCTTCTACAGCACGGCGCCCGGGTTAATGACCTGGACGACGAGGGGCAGAGCCCCCTGCTCGCCGCGGCGGGCCTCGGCCTCCGGGCCACGGCCCAACTGCTGCTCGCCCACGGCGCCGACCCCCGTCTCATGAACAAGAACGGCAAGTCCGCCTGGATGCTGGCTGCCCAGCGCAATGACCGGCCCCTCCTGGAACTGCTCGAGCAGCACGGCGCCCAACCGCAATACGCCGGACTTTCCTGGAGCGGCAACGACGCGCGCCAGAAGGAAGCCTTCATCCGGGCGGTGACCGAGCAGGCCGAGTGGGACGCCCTCTGGCAACGGGCCTTTGCGGCGCCGGCGCCGCCGGTGGATTTTTCTTCCCACGCCGTGGCCTGCGTCTTTCTGGGCGACCACGCCGACTGGCTCTATTCCATTCTGCTCTCCCAGCCCCGCACCGAAGGCCAGACCACCCGCATCCACTACGCCCTGGTGATGAACCAGCTGCGGCTGGCGCCCGGCGCCGGCTCCGCATCCTTTGGCGGCCAGTATCACATGGAAGTGGTTCCCCGGCAGCCGGGCGAGGCCATGGAGCTGGTGGAGGACCAGCTCGGGTTCTGAACCTCGAGCGGCCGGCGGCAAGGGGCCGGACACCCGCGTGAGGCGTAAAAAAACGGCACCGGAACGAGAGGCGGCAGGAGAGATCCTGCCGCCTTTTTTGTTGGTGTCGCAGCAGTGTGTCTTTAGGGAAAAAACTAGGCCCGACGTGGTGTCAGGCCCCGATCTTCTTGGCTCTCGATGAGTTGAGTGAGCTTTCTTTTCTTCTACCGTGACCAGGTTCTTCGATGTATGCAGACCGCCGAGCTCACAGAAAGGATCGGCAAAATCCTCGACCGCTATCCCGCAATCCTTGTCGCCGTGCTCTTCGGTTCCGCGGTTCGCCACCGCCTGGTGCCGGGCAGTGACATCGATCTGGCGGTGGCCCCGAGCGCCCCCTGTCCTACGAGGAGCGCAGCAATCTCGCCGCCGACCTCGGTTTGGCGCTGCCCTACGGGATCGATCTGCTTGATCTGCACGCAATCTCAGGCACCATCCTGGCAGAGGTCCTCTGCACGGGTACAGTGATCCGCAAAACAAAGACGGAGCTCTTGGCCCGATTTATCAAAAAATGTGGTACAACCAGGTCGATATGATGCCTTACACCAGAAGAATCCTCGAAAAGCGAAATGCCCG
>JBFHWX010000093.1:0-12079 GCA_041599275.1 Desulfobulbales bacterium
AAAAATCCCCTGTGCGGCGTCTTCCTTGTGAAATCGTCCTCAACGTAGCCCAGCTACGCTTCCGGGCGATTTCACAACTCATCCTTGCTCAGGAAATTTTTTCCTTGATCTCGCCACGACGTTCATTTTGCAAGAGGCTCTGTCTTTTCTCTTTTCTGAAAAATTACTGGACGCGGATGAGGTCGAGCAACTCGCCGGCGCTCATCCGGGCCGAGACGTCGCTGCCCTCGAGCAGGCTGTTGGCGAGATCGCGCTTTTCCTGGTGCAGCGCCACGATCTTCTCCTCGATGGTGTTGGTGGCCACCAGCCGGTAGATGGTCACCGGGTGCTTCTGGCCGATGCGGTGGGCCCGGTCCGAGGCCTGGTCCTCCACCGCCGGGTTCCACCACGGGTCCATGTGCAGCACGTAGTCGGCGGCGGTGAGGTTGAGGCCCTGGCCGCCGGCCTTGAGGCTGATCAGGAAGAGGTCGCCGTGGCCGGACTGGAAGAGGTCGACCTGGCGCTTGCGCTCCCGGGCCGGGGTGGAGCCGTCGAGGTAGCAGTAGACGATGGAGCGGGAATCGAGGTAACGGCGGATGAGGGCGAGATGCCCCACGAACTGGCTGAACACCAGCACCTTGTGGCGGCTCTCGATGAGCTCTTCCACCACCCGGCCGAAGAGCCGCAGCTTGGAGCTGGGGATGACCGAATCCGGCACCACCAGTTTCGGGTTGCAGCAGGCTCGCCGGAGACGCATGATCTCGGCCAGGATCTGCATGTGGCGCTGGCCCGGCGGCAGGGACGAGTGCTCCAGCCGCTCCAGGGCCTGGCGGCGGAGCGCCTCGTAGAAGGCGCGCTCCTCCTCGCCCATCTCCACCTGCAGCACCACCTCGGTGCGCGGCGGCAGTTCCTCGAGCACCTGGCTCTTGATGCGCCGCAGGATGAAGGGCTGGATGAGGCGCTTCAGTTTCCGCCGCGCCTCACGGCTCTGCTGGCGCTCGATGGGGCTGGCGTAGCGCTCGTTGAACCATTCCCAGGTGCCGAGCAGCCCCGGGGCCACGAAGTTGAACAGGTTCCAGAGCTCGCCCAGGTGGTTCTCGATGGGGGTACCGGTGGTGATCAGCTTGAAGCCACCGGTGAGGGCCATGGCCGCCTGGCTGCGCTTGGTGGCCATGTTCTTGATGGCCTGGGCCTCGTCGAGGACGATGGTCTGCCACTTCACCCCACCGAGGAGCTCGATCTCCTGCTGCAGAAGCGTATAGCTCGTCACCAGCACGTCGAAGGGGCCGAGCCCCGCCACCAGCTCCCGGCGCTCCCGGGGCCCGAAAAAATGCAAACTCAGGGTGGGGGCGAAACGGGCCGCCTCGCTCTGCCAGTTGGAGCACACCGAGGTGGGTGCCACAACCAGGGTCGGCCCCTCGGTGGCCCGGGCCAGCACGATGGCCAGAGCCTGCAGGGTCTTACCGAGCCCCATGTCGTCGGCCAGACACGCCCCCACGCCCCAGGCGGCAAGCCGCGCCAGCCAGGCGTAGCCATCGACCTGGTAGTCCCGCAGCTCGGCCTGCAGAGTGCTGGGCAGCTCGGGCGCCAGTTCGCGGGTGGCCTCGATCTTTTCGAGCTGGCGGCGCCAGGCCTCGTCGGTGTCCGCCCCGGGCAGCTTGTCGATGAACTCGGCAAAGGCAAGGGAGGCCAGGGGATGGATGCGCACCTCGCCATCGTCGTTGCCGTCATTTTCCGACAGTTCGGCAAAGAACAGCATCTCGTCGAGCCGCCGCCGGAACTCGTCGGTGAGCGCCAGAAACTGCCCATCGCCCAGGGGGATGAAGCGGCCGGAATTCTTCTTCCCCAGCTCCAGCAGCCGCCGCATGTCGAGCACCAGCTCCTGGTCCACTTTGAGCTCGCCGCTCACCCCGAACCAGTTGTGGCGCTGCTGCACCCGCACCGCGAAACGCTCGCTGCCCACCTGGGCGCGGACCGCGAACTTCTCGCCCTCGGGCCATTCGAGCACCACTTCGTCCCGCAGGTCCTGAAGCTCCAGGAGCACCTGCAGGCACTCGTCGACCTCGAGCAGCCGCCATTCGCGGTTGATCTCCTCATGAAGCGCCAGGGTCGGGCAGCGCTCCTCCACCTCCTTGGCCCGGGCATCCTCCAGGGCCAGGTCGCGGCGGGTCTGCATGCGGCGGCCGTGCACTTCGGCCATCACGTTCTCCACTCCGATGCCGGGCTTGAGGTAGGGCCCGCCCACCGCAAAGGGCAGCACGAACATCTCGAGCTTCATGCCCTTGCCGTAGGGCAGGAGCTGCACATGGATACGGGGCTCGGCCACCACCGTTTCGATGTCGCTGCTCTTGAACAGGGAACTGTCGGCAGCCACCGCCGAATGCACGGTCATAAAGCTCGAGATGTCGGAAACCGCCCGCATCACCTGGGTGCTGGCGTTCTTCGGCACCACCAGCCCCTTGCGGCCGATGATCCGGGCGATGCGCCGGTGCTCCTCGGTCACCTTGACGAGCTTGAAACGGGTAGTGGTCTCGCGGACCACGGCAAAACCGTCGCCCACCAGTTCCCGGGCGAATTTGAGATGCAGGGCGCCGCCGGCGGTTTCCTCGACCAAGAGCTCGGGCTCGCCCTTGACGAACTCCACCGGCACCGAGGGCGACTTCTCCCAGAAAAGATGCGGGTGGCCGACCAGCGCCGGCAGGGCACGCTCCATGTCGAAGTAGTAGCTCATGCCGGGCCCCGACTGCTGGCGGCGGATCGCCTCGCAGAGCCTGAGGTCGTGGGTGGTCAGGAAGTCGAGGCGGGCGCCGGAATAGAGGCGGCTCAAGGCCACCGGCCGGCCCTTGCTCCAGCCGCCCTTGACGGTGCGTTTCTGCTCCCGGGGCAGGAGCGAGAGCTCGTTGTTGCGGTAGTCCACCATCCACACCAGACGCGAATTGCGGCGGCGGTCCGCCATCTCCTGGCGATTGACCGCCGAGGCGGCATGGATGAGGGCGGTGAGCCGCCGCTCCCAGCTCTCCTTCAAGCGCACCGCCGAGGCCACCGGGTCGAGCTCGGTGCGTCTCCGGATGGCTTCCACCTGTTCGGCCCACAGGGAGGATTTCTCCACCTGGGCCAGCATCTCGGCGCATTCGAGGGCCAGCCAGTCGAAACCCTGCTCCTGGGCCCGCTCGCAAAGCTGCGCCATGTCGTCCACCGTCTCCCGGGCCAGGTCGGAATCGAGCCAGAACCGGGCCAGGGCCTCGAACAGCCGCACCACCGCATGGTCCCGCTGGGTGACCCGGCCGAACACGGCCTCGGCCTCCAGCACCTTGTTCTCCTGGGCCAGCAGCACCCCCTCGAGCAGGGTGTAGATATCGTGCAGCATGGCTTCGGGCTGCTGCTGGCGGGCCTGCTCGATGCAGTGGCGCATGGTGTCGATGTGCTCACGACGCCCCGCCTTCAAAAGCGCCACCACATAAAAGAGCCCGGAGACCGAGTAGAAATAGATATTGGCGTTGCCGGTCAGTTCCTGCAACCGGTGGAGATCGGCGGCAAACAGGCGCAGGGCTTCGTCGTTGTTGCCGAGCAGGAAGGCCAGGCAGCCCTCCAGGCCGCTGGCCGCGAAAAAGGTCTGGTTGCGGCCGAGGATGCGGTGCACGTCCTCGCACTGGCCGCGCCACAGCTTATAGTTGGCGAGCAATCGGTAGAAGGGCAGCCGCTCCTCCTCCGAGAGCCGGGAGAGCACGCCGCCGTCCTCCAGGGAGGAGATCAGCCCGGGGCGGTGATCGAGGGTGCGGAGCGAATGGGCGAGGATCTTTTCAAGCAGGTAGAACTGGAGAGAGAGCGGCAGGGTGGCGAACCACTCGGCGTCGAAGGGATTGGTGCAGACCTCGAAAAACGGCGAACCGCCCTCCAGGATGTCGCCGCACTGGGCGGCCAAGAGTGCCGCCATGTTGGAGAGCTGCTCGGCGTCGTGCAGGTAGAGGCTGATCCGGAACTCGCGGAGGGCCCGGACGCATTTCTGCTGGCGCTTGGCGTAGTGGGTGCCAAAGGGCAATTCGGCCTGCACCGCCCGCACCAGCCGCCTGAAATTTTTTCCCGCCGCCGCCTGCCGCAGCAGCGGATCAACCAGGCCAGCCGCCGGCTGCAACTGCTCGTCCACCAGGCCCGCTGCCCGCAAGCGCTCGACGCAGGGCAGCAGGGTATGCTGGGAATAGTCGAGACCGCTGGCGTCGCGCTCTGCCGCCCGGTGCAGGCAACCGAGCAGCACGGCGGCGCTCACCGGCTCGTTCAGCAGAGCGAGCAGCTGGAGAACGGTGCGGTCGGCGGCCGAAAGATCGTCCGGCAGCGGCACCGCCCGCTCCCCGGGAAAGGCTGATGGGTTCTCCATGGTGCGGGCAACGGGTCGCGCAAACGACGGTTGAGGTTGACGGCGAGGGAAACTCTTTTCGGCGCCGGCCGAGCGGGACCACGACCGGCAAGGCTCAGGATACCACCGCAGCGCAGCAGTCGCCACCTCCGGAAAAATAACCAACGATGGCGGCAACCATATCGGGGATCGTGTAGTTGTCGGGCTGCACGTGGACCACCAGGCCATGCTCGCGGGCGGTGCGGGCGGTGATCGGGCCGATGGCCACCACGGTGATCCCGGCGAGCAGCTCGTGGAGCTCGCGGTCGTCGGCCACTCCCAGCATGGCGATGAAATTGCGCACCGTGGACGAACTGGTAAAGGTCACCACGTCCACCTTGCGCTCCTCGAACTCGGCCCGCAGGGCCGTCTGCTGGTCCTCGCCGCGCACCGAGCCGGGCACCACGTTACGGTAGACCGGCGCCACGGTCACCGCGGCGCCGGCCGCCCGCAGGGCCTCGGGCAGCACCTCGCGGGCCTCCTGGGCCCGGGGCAGCAGCACCTTCTTGCCTTCCATGCCGAGGGCCAGCAGGCTTTCGGCCAGACCCTCGCCGGTGAACTCTTCGGGCACCAGGTCGGCACGGATGCCGTGGGTCGCCAGGGCCTCGGCGGTCACCCGGCCCACCACGCCCACCTTGGGGCCATGCAGGCTACGGGCGTCGAGCCCCTTTTCGAGCAAGCGCCGGAAGAAGAAAGACACCGCGTTGAGGCTGGTGAACAGGATCCAGTCGTAGGAGGAAACCTCCTCCAGGCTGCGGTCGAACTCCTCCCAGGATTCCGGCGGCTCGATGCTGATGGTGGCGTATTCCAGGCATTCGGCACCCAGGTTCTCGAGGCTCAGCACCAGCTCGCTGGCCTGCTCCCGGGTGCGGGTGACCAGCACCCGTTTGCCGAACAGCGGCCGCTTCTCGAACCAGTTGATGGTGTCGCGGAGCGACACCACGTCGCCGACGATGACCAGCGCCGGCGGCTTGATCCGGGCCTCCTGCACCCGCTCGACGATGGTCTCCAGGGTCCCCACCACGGTCTTCTGGTCCGAGGTCGAGGCCCAGCGCACCACCGCCACCGGGGTCTGCGGGTTGCGGCCGTTATTCACCAGGTTGTCGACGATGGAGGGCAGGTTCTTGATGCCCATGTAGATGACGATGGTGCCCACGCCGGTGGCCAGCTTGTCCCAGGCGATGCTGCTCTCGGCCTTGGTGGGGTCCTCGTGGCCGGTGACGAAGGCCACCGAGGCGGTAAAGCGCCGGTGGGTGATGGGAATACCGGCGTAGGTGGCGGCGGCGGTGGCGGAAGTGACGCCGGGCACAACCTCGAAGGGAATGCCGGCGGCCACCAGTTCCTCGATCTCCTCGCCGCCGCGGCCGAAGATGAAGGGATCGCCGCCCTTCAAGCGCACCACCGTGCGGCCGGCCTGGGCCCGCTCCACCAGCATGCGGTTGATCTCTTCCTGGGTATGGGTGTGCTTCACGCCGCCCATCTTGCCGGCGTAGATGAACTCGGCATCCCGGGGGGCGAACTGCAAGAGCTTCTTGCTGGCCAGGTAATCGTAGATCACCACCTCGGCGCGGCCGAGAAGCTCCTTGCCGCGCACCGTAATCAGCCCCGGATCACCGGGCCCGGCGCCGATCAGGTACACCTTCGGGGCCATGCCGGCCGCCGCCCCCTTCCCTGCCACGTTTTCCTTCTGCTTCATCGACTTCTCTTTACACCTGAAAATCCAAGTCAAACCGCCGGCACCAGGCATGCACCGGGCGACACAACGACACAAGAGACAACTTGTGCGCCCATCACATCCCGCTCTTTAACTTTCACAAAAAACTCAGCACGCGTTGGACTCGCAAAAGTCCATCGGAGCACTGAAGATGGCCAAACAAAAAGTTTGGCAGACCAGCAGAGTGGCGGTGTCGAGGGCGCGGAGGCAGACATACGGTATGCCTCCACACCCGGGATCCCACCACCACGCAGGAGGGCCCGACTTCGCGCGGCGCCATCCTCAGCCTTTTACTTCGTGGCCGTAAACCTCCGAAAGGATTTCGGCACCGCCGTCGGCCAGCAGCGCCTCGGCCAGGTTGCGGCCCAAAGCCTTTGCCTCGTTCCAACCACCGGTCATGGTCTTCCTGATCACCCGGGCGCCGTCGGTGGAGGCCACCAGGCCGGTCAGCTCCACCTGGCCGTCCACCGCCCGGCCAAAGGCGCCGATGGGCACCTGGCAACCGCCCTCGAGCCGGTGCAGGAAGGCGCGCTCCGCCGCCACCGTCACCGAGGTCTCCTCGTGGTTCAAAAAGGCGAGCCCGGCGAGCAGCTCCTGGTCGTCGCCCCGCAGCTCGATGCCGAGCGCGCCCTGGCCCACCGCCGGCAGCATCTCCTCTGGCGAAAAGAAAGACACCGGTTTGTCACCCAGGCCGAGCCGGTTCAGACCCGCCGCCGCCAGGATGATGGCGGCGAACTGCCCCTCGTCGAGCTTGCGCATCCGGGTATCGAGGTTACCGCGCAGGTCGACGATCTCGAGATCCGGCCGCAGCTTGGCGAGCTGGGAACGGCGCCGCAGGCTGCTGGTGCCCACCACCGCCCCCTGGGGCAACTCGGCCACAGACCCGTACTTGTTGCAGAGAAAGGCGTCCCGCGGGTCCTCGCGCTTCGGCACGATGCCGAGCACCAGCCCCTCGGGCAGCTCCGCCGGCACGTCCTTCATGGAATGCACCGCCAGGTCCACCTCGCGGGAAAGAAGCGCCTCCTCGATCTCTTTGACGAACAGCCCCTTGCCACCCACCTTGGCCAGCGGCACGTCGAGGATCTTGTCGCCCTTGGTGATGATCTTCACCAGCTCGACGGTGGTGCCGGGATGCTGCTTCTCGATCTGCTCCTTGGTCCAGGTGGACTGGGTCAGGGCGAGCAGGCTGGCCCGGGTCCCGATGCGGATATGCTTCTTCATGGACGAACTCCCTTTCTGCTGTCGTTTCAGTTTTTCCGCCGACCGTTACCGGCAGCCGGCACAGCTTCCGGCCGTGCAGCCCGAGCACTTCGAGCCGCCACCGCCCTTCGAACCATCGTTGCCGGAACTGCGATGGGCAAAGACGGACGGCCGCTTGCTCACTTCGCTGCCGCCACAGCGGGGACAAGCCGGCTTCTCGCCGCGGCTCATCACCAGCAGCTCGAACTTTTCACCGCACGCCCCACAGACAAAATCAAATATCGGCATTTTTTCTACTTGCCTTGGCACCGCGCCGGCGGCGGCCACTCCAAAAGGCAACCGACCGCAACACCAATACGCTTGCTCGCCGGCCTGGGTACTTGCCTCGGTGCCGCGCCGGCGGCGGGTATTCCAAAAGGCAACCGCCCGACCGCAGCCGGCTTTTCCTGCCCTGCAGGCCAGCACCCGGCAGGGCTTCTCCTAAAAAGAACCGAGCGCCACCCCGGCCCGACCGGGAAGTGGCGCTCGTCAACCGAACGGCGGCTCCCCCGGGGCGGGCTTGTGCCCACCCCGGGACCGTCTGTGCTTCCTGGCGATGGCTAAAGTGCCTTCATGATCGCCTCGGTCACCTCGCCGATGGAAGGGGTGCCGTCCACCGAAAGGACCTTGGGCCCCGCGAGGTTTTTAAAATAATTCACCGCCGCCATGGTGCCGGTGGTGGTGTCGTAGTAAATGTTATGCCGCTTGTCGATGGCGTCGTCGTCCTGGTCGTCGGCCCGGGTCTTGAGCTCGCCGCCGCACACCCGGCAGACGATCTTGCCGTCCTTCTCCACCGGCTTGATGGCGTCGAAGGCGATGTGGTTCGGGTGGTTGTTGTCGTTCACGCAGAGCCGGCGGCCGGTGATCCGCAGCTTGGCCACGGCCCGGTCGAGCACGATCTCGATCACATAGTCGAGCTTGATGCCGGCGTCGGCCAGGGCCTTGGCCAGGGTCTCGGCCTGCACCTTGTTACGCGGAAAACCGTCGAGCAGCCAGCCCTTCTTGCAATCGTCTTCCTTCAGGCGGTCGAGGATCATCGGGATGGTGATGTCGTCCGGCACCAGATCGCCACGGTCGATGAATTCCTTGGCCTTCTTGCCGAGCTCGGTGCCGCCGCCGATGTTCTTGCGGAAAATGGCGCCGGACTCGATGTGCGGAATGTTGTACTTCTTCTGGACGATGGCGCCCTGGGTGCCCTTGCCGCTGCCGTTGGGGCCGAAGATCAAGATGTTCATGTTCCTCTCCTTTTGCTGACGGTTCGTAAAAGAAAAAACTCCATCCGAGGTAAAGCAAACGGTATAACATTCTGACAAAACTTAGAAACAGCCGGCAGGCGGAATCCACCGGCGGCCGCCGGAACAACGGAAAAACAGCAAGACTATATACCATTCCCCCGGCTCTGCCAACAAAATGATGAGCGGTTCAGCCTCGCCGGAAAGAGGCCGTTGGCCGCCAACATTGTTTTTGACTTTGGGAAGCAAAGAGGGTATTTGTTTGTTCCCCGATTTCCGGGCATATAATGATACTTCTCCCCACCGCTCGGGGAGCCTCAGCATCCGCAGGAGTTTTTTCATGAAAAAAATCAACGTAGGTTTGATCGGCTTCGGCACCGTGGGCAGCGGGCTTGCCCAGGTTCTCCACGAACAGGCGGAGCGGCTCCGCAAACGGGTGGGCGCCGAAATCCGCCTCGCCCGGGTGGCCGATATCCGCACCGAGAGTCTGCCCGAGCACCTGACCGCGGCCGGCGTGGTGCTCTCCCGCGACGCTAACGACATCTTCACCGATCCCGCCATCGACATCGTGGTGGAGCTCATCGGCGGCATCGAGCCGGCCAAGAGCTTCATCCTCAAGGCCATCGCCCACGGCAAGCACGTGGTCTCCGCCAACAAGGCGCTGCTGTCCCAGCACGGCCGCGAGATCTTCGAAGCGGCGGTGGAAAAAAATGTCGAAGTCGGCTTCGAAGCCTCGGTGGGCGGCGGCATCCCGGTGATAAAAGGATTGAAGGAAGGACTGGTTGCCAACCGGATCAACTCGATCATGGGCATCATGAACGGCACCGCCAACTACATCCTCACCTCCATGACCGACCACGGCACGCCCTTTGCCGAGGTGCTGAAAGATGCCCAGGACAAGGGTTTCGCCGAGGCCGACCCCACCTACGACGTGGAGGGCATCGACACCGCCCACAAGCTCGCCATCCTGATGACCATCGCCTACGGCATGCCGGTGGCGCTGGCCGACATCTCCACCGAAGGCATCTCGCGCATCGAGCCCGTCGACATCGACTTCGCCCGCGAGTTCGGCTACCGCATCAAGCTGCTCGCCATCAGCCGCAACCACGGCGACCACGTGGAGGCCCGGGTGCAGCCCACCCTGGTGCCGGAAAAACACCTGCTCGCCAACATCAACGGCGCCTACAACGCTTTCCACTTCAACGGCGACATGGTGGGCAACATCCTGCTCTATGGCCTGGGCGCCGGCATGATGCCCACCGGCTCGGCGGTGGCGGCCGACGTGGTGGATATCGCCCGCAACATCCTGTCGGGCTCCATCAACCGGGTGCCCTGCTTCTCCTACCAGCCCCAGCACATCGCGACCCGCCGCATCACGCCGCTCGCCGAGCTCTCCGGCCGCTACTATTTCCGGATCACGGTGGAGGACAAGCCCGGGGTGCTGGCCGCCATCGCCGGCATCTTCGGCAAGCACGGAATCAGCCTCGAATCGGTGATCCAGGAAGGCCAGCGCAAGAAGGGCTCGGTGCCGCTCATCATGTGGACCCACGAAGCAGGCGAACGGGCCGTGGAAGAAGCGCTCGGCGAAATCGACCAGCTCGGTTTCGTCTCCGCGCCAACCGTCAAACTCCGCATCCTGGCGGAAGAAAACGGGGAGTAGCAAGCCACCATGAAGTACGTCATCCTCATCGGCGACGGCATGGGCGACCTGCCCCTTGCCGAACTGGACGGCAAAACGCCCATGGAAGCGGCCCGCACCCCGGCCATGGACCGGGTGAGCGGCGCGGGCG
Organism: Desulfobulbales bacterium; assembly: GCA_041599275.1. Lineage (GTDB taxonomy): Bacteria > Desulfobacterota > Desulfobulbia > Desulfobulbales > BM004 > JBFHWX01. The sequence goes on from JBFHWX010000093.1 coordinate 10,345, forward strand.
AGCTGCTGCGGGTGCGCACCGTGCCCGAGGGCTATCCGCCGGGCAGCGACGTGGCCAACCTGTCGCTTCTCGGCTACCGGCCGGAGACCTACTACACCGGCCGGGCGCCGCTGGAGGCGGCAAGCATGGGCGTGGCGCTGGCCGACGACGAGCTGGCGGTGCGCTGCAACCTGGTGACCACACGTCAAGAGGCAAACGGCGCGCTCACCATGGTGGACTACTCGGCCGGTCACATCTCCACCGGCGAGGCCCGGGAGCTCATCACCATGCTGCAGGCCGAGCTCGGCAGCGGCCAGCTCCGTTTCTACCCCGGGGTGAGCTACCGGCACCTTCTGGTCCACCGCGGCGCGCTTGCGGGCCTTGCCACGGTGCCGCCCCACGACCATACCGGCCGCGACGTCTCTTCATACTGGCAGGCCTACCGGAAGTTTCCCCATCTGCGGGAACTGCTCGAAAAAGCCGGGCCGCTGCTGGCCGCCCACCCGGTGAACACGGCTCGCCAGGCCCGCGGCGCCAACCCGGCCAACAACATCTGGCTCTGGGGCGAAGGCAAGGCGCCGGCCATGGAAACCCTGGCCCAGCGCTTCGGGGTCACCGGCGGCCTGATCTCGGCGGTGGATCTTTTGAAAGGCCTCGGGGTCTACGGCGGCCTCGAGATCGTCAACGTGCCCGGCGCCACCGGCTACCTGGACACCAACTACGAGGGCAAGGCCCAGGCGGCGCTCGATATCCTGCGGCACCACGGCTTCGTCTTCGTGCACGTCGAAGCACCGGACGAGGCCGGCCACCAGGGGCTGATCAAGGAAAAGATCCAGGCCATCGAGGACTTCGACCAGCGCATCGTCCTCCCGATCCTGGCCGGGCTCGAAAAAGCCGGCACGCACTTCCGGCTCGCCATCGGCATGGACCACTACACGCCGATCGCCAAACGCACCCACATCGACCGGCCGGTGCCCATGGCCATCTACGATTCGCGCCGGCCGCAGGGCTGCGGCCTCGCCTTCAACGAGCAGAACGCCGAGCAGTCGCCGCTGCTCGACAACGGCCAGCTCTTCATGGAACGGCTCCTCGAACGCCAGGGCAAATAACCCCATGCAGACCGCCCTTTCCGAGCCCATCCACCGCACCCGCCACCGGGTGATCTACGCCGACACCGACGCCGGCGGCGTGGTCTACTACGGCAACTACCTGCGCTATTTCGAAATCGGCCGCACCGAGTTCATGCGCGAGCTGGTGGTCTCCTACCGGGCCATCGAGGAGTTGGGCCTCATCCTGCCGGTGATCGAGTCCTACACGCGCTACAAGGCCTCGGCCCGCTACGACGACCTGCTGCTCATCGAGACTTCGCTGGCCGAGCTGAAAAGCGTCTCCTGCCGCTTCCACTACCGGATCTCCCGGCTCGACGAAACAGGCGACTCCGCCCCCCAGCTCCTGGCCAAGGGCTTCACGGTGAACGCCTCGGTGAACCGCGACGGCAAGCTCACCCGGCTGCCCGCCGAGGTCCTCGAACGGATGCGTCCCCTTGCCCCAGCCTCCTGATTTTTTCCGAACAACCTGCTTGACTTTAATTTCGGTTCTGGTATGATGGCTGCCTCAGCGACGCGGGGTGGAGCAGTCTGGTAGCTCGTCGGGCTCATAACCCGAAGGTCAGAGGTTCAAATCCTCTCCCCGCTACCAAAGAATATCAAAAAGGGTTACAGGCTTCGGCCTGTAACCCTTTTTTTCTTTTCAGGGC
>JBFHWX010000094.1:0-11948 GCA_041599275.1 Desulfobulbales bacterium
CAAGCTGATGGTGCTCGATTGTACCTGGGCTCTGCTCGGTTCGGCGAATTTCGACCAGCGCAGCCTGCACCGTAACTTCGAACTCAATCTCGTCCTGCAGGGCGGCCCGGTGGGAGAGCGGTTCGAGGCGCTCGTCGAGGGGGAAGTCGCCGCCTCCCGCAGCGTTCGCCCTGAAGAGCACCACCGCCGCGGCCTGCTGGTCCGGATCCTGGAAAAAATGCTCTCGCCGCTTGCCTGGTTTTTGTAGGTGTTCTCCGCCGCCCTTTTACGCTTCTGCAAACGGTAATTGACTCGGAACCGAGTTTCGCTCAAAATGGAACCCTTCAGATTCTGTCCCGTAGTGGCAAGCCTTGGTCAATACACAAGACTGCAAGCCCGATCACTCTTCTTCAATCGTTGAAAAAAATATGAATAGGTTTCTCTCCCTTGTTGTGGTCGTCGTTCTTTTGCTCTGTTCAACCCTTGCCGCCCGGGCCGAGACCGTGGTGGTACCGGTGGGTCTGGAACGCAAGTTGGTCGAAACCATTTATCTGGAGCAGGTCTTTGGTGGACCCGGTCAGGTCGCCACGGTGGTGAACGAGAACGAGGGCTGCCGGCTTCTCGAACTGAGCGAACCCGAAATCGGCCAGGAAGATGGCATGCTGCGTCTGCGCGCCAAACTCAAGGTGCGGGCCGGGCTCGCCGTCGGTGGAGAGTGCCGGCTGCCGGTGGCCTGGGAGGGGACCGTCGAAGGGCTGCAGAAGATCCTGGTCGACGTGCCGGACTGGAAGCTGCGCTTCAAGACCGTCGATTCCAGGTTCTACGGGCGGGACGGCAAGAGCAGCAAGATCACCGGTTCCGCCTGGAATCTGGTCAAGGAACGGCTGCACGACCACCTGGACCGGCCGTCGTTGGACCTGTCGGCCAACATCAGGGCCATCGAGGAAACCCTGCCGCTGTTCTTTTCGGGAGACGACCGGCAGGCGGTTCTCAACTGGTTGTCGAGCCTGCGGCCGGGGCTCGTCGAGATTCGGCCCGAGGAGGTGTCGGTGCCGCTTCTCATGGAGGTGTCGGTGCCGGAGCAGGCACCTGAGCTTGGCAAGTCCGAAGAGCCGTTGACCGCCGCGGAGCTTTCCTCTCTTACCCAGTCCCTGGAAACCCTGGACGCTTTTCTCACCTTTCAGGTCCTGCAGTTGGGCTCCTACGGCCTGAGCCTCGAGGAGAAGATGACCCTGCTTGACGTGCTGCTCGACGCCCGGCACCGGCTGGTGGATTTCCTTACCGTCGAGCAGCCCCGTTCCAGTGAGGACGCGGTGCGCCGCCAATTCGTGCAGACCTGGGATCGGGTCGCGCCGTTTTTTCGCAGATACCAGTCGGCCCGGCCGGGCGAGGGGGTAGGCGCCAGGTTGAACCTGCTGGCCTTCCTGGCCGCCGGCGACGCCCTCGCCGCTCTCGACCGCATCGGCCCGGGACTTGGCCTTGAAATTAGCCGGGACGGTCTGCTTCGCCTTGCCCGCCTTCTGGTCGATGAGGGCATCGAGGTGGATCTGTCCTATTCCTTTGATGTGGACCCGCAGCTTCGGTCCTTTTTCGGCCTGGCCACCGCCGCCGAACCAACTGGTCCGGTCTGGATGGAGGAGGAGCTCGATTGGCCCGCCGGACCAGGCGAAGCGGACGATGACCCGTTCCCCAGCGCCCTGCTGCGTTTCCTCTTTCCGGTGGCCATCGCTTCGGAGCTGACTCCGCCCGACCCCGGCAGTCTCAAACACTGGCTGGTGGAGCGGGCCACCTATGACAGCTATCTCGACAAAGTGGAGCAACTGGTGCGGGAAGAGGCCGGCAAGATCGCCGGCTCGGGCCCTCTTGGCGCCGAGCGGCTCGACTTCTTCACCGGCCTCATGTTGGCCACTGCCTGGCAGGAGAGCTGCTTCCGGCAGTTCGTGGTGGACAAAGGCAAGCTCACCTTTCTCCGTTCCTGGTCCAACACCTCCGTCGGCCTCATGCAGGTCAATGAACGGGTCTGGCGCGGGTTCTACCGGGTGGACGGGCTGCGCTGGGATCCCCGCTACAATGTCTGGGCCGGCGGCGAGATCCTTCACACCTACCTGGTCAATTACGGGCTCAAGAAAGAGAAATCCGGCGCTCTTGCCGGCGACGACGACCTGGCCCGGGCGGCCTACGCCATGTACAACGGTGGTCCCGGGCAGCTCGGCAACTTTCTCGCCCGGCACGCCAAAAATTCCTACCTGCCCAGTGACAAACTGTTCTGGAACAAGTACAAGTGGGTCAGGGAGGATGAACTGCACCGGGTGAGACAGTGCCTGTTCGGCGGCTGACGCAGGCAGGGAGCCGGAAGCCGGCAATTTGCTGAAACCAAGAGAGGCAGAGCTCGTGAAGAAAAAGAAGAAGAGAAACGCCGGCGATCCCCTTGCCGTCCGCCAGGCGCCGGCGGTGGCAAACGCTACGGCGGAGGATGGTTGCCGTGAGTTGCGGCTGCACTACGGCCACTATTTCCTGCTCTTTCTCCTGGTGGTGCTGCTGGCCGCCTGCTACCAGATCCTTAAACCCTATCTGCACACCATTGTGATGGCGGCCATTCTCGCCGCCCTCTTTCATCCGTTTTTTCGTTTTCTCGAGAGCAAGTTCCGGGGCCGCTCCCAACTGGCCGCCCTGGCGACCTGCCTGCTTCTCACCCTAGTGGTGCTGCTCCCCCTCTTTTTCGTGCTCATCGGGCTGGTGCAGCAGGGGGTGGGGTCCTTTCACGCCATCTCGAACTGGCTTGCCGAAGGCGGCCTCCAAAAAGTGCTCCATCATCCCCGCCTGGCCGCCGGGGTTGCCTTTCTCCAGGACAAGCTGCCGAACTTTTCGCTTACCCCGGAAAAGATCAACGAGGTGCTCCTCGGCCTCTCCTCGGGCATGGGCCGTAATCTTCTCCAGCACGGCGGCGAGCTGGCAGGCAACCTTACCGGCCTGGTGGGCAAATTCTTCCTGATGCTCTTCGTTTTCTTCTTTCTTCTTCTCGACGGCGCCCGGCTGGTGGCTACCCTGCACCATCTGGTGCCGCTCTCCACCAGCCACGAAAAGCAGATCCTCGACAAGCTGAAGACGGTTTCCCGCTCGGCCCTGCTCGGCACCCTGGTCACCGGTCTCGCCCAGGGCCTGGCCGGCGGCATCGCTTTTCTGGTCTGCGGGTTCCCGGCCCTCTTCTGGGGGGTGATGATGGCCTTCGCCTCGCTTATCCCAGCGGTGGGCACGGCGCTTATCTGGTTGCCGGCGGCGGCCTATCTGTTCATTGCCGGCCGCTGGGGCCATGGGGTTTTCCTCGTGCTCTGGAGCATGATCGTGGTGGGAAGCATCGACAACTTCGTGCGTCCCCTGTTCATGAAAGGAGCGGCCGAAATGAGCACGGTGCTCATCTTCTTCGCCATCCTCGGCGGTATCGGCTATTTCGGGCTCATCGGCCTGCTCTACGGGCCGCTTCTCTTCGGCCTTACCCTGGTGATGCTCTACATCTACCGCATCGAGTTCGGCTCCTTCCTCGAGGGACAGGACCGCTCCTAATTTTTCCCAAAGAGTCTTTTCATGGCAGTCGTTTTTCTCAAGAAAAAACACGACGGATTCTTGAAATACCGTCATCCCTGGATTTTTTCCGGCGCCGTGGCCCGGGTCGAGGGCGACCCTGGCCCCGGGGACACCGTCGAAGTCCGTACCCACGAAGGCGCCAGCGTGGGCTCCGGAGCTTTTTCGCCGCGTTCGCAGATCACGGTGCGCATGTGGAGTTTCGACCCCGAGGAGCCCATCGACGCCGCCTTTTTCCGGCAGCGGTTGCAGCGGGCCCTGGGCGGCCGTCATCTGAACCGCTTCGACGAGGAAGGGGGAGCGGCCCGCCTGGTCTTTTCCGAATCCGACGGCTTGCCGGGGTTCATCGTTGACCGCTATGGCGCTTTTCTGGTCTGTCAGTTTCTGAGCGCCGGGGCCGAGGCCTGGCGGCGTACCTTTGTCGATCTGCTCCAGGAACTGGTGGGGCCGAGGGGGATCTACGAGCGTTCCGACGGCGAAGTCCGCGACCAGGAGGGGCTCGAGCGGCGTACGGGGCTTGTGGCCGGAGAAGAACCGCCGGAGTACATCGAAATCGACGAGGACGGCCGCCGCTACCTGGTGGACGTGCGCGCTGGACACAAGACCGGATTCTATCTCGACCAGCGGGAAAACCGGCGACGGCTGGCCGAGTTCATGGCCGGTCGCGAAGTCCTCGACTGCTTCTGCTACACCGGCGGATTCGCGGTGGCCGCCCTGCAGGCGGGAGCCGCCAGCGTGGTAAGCGTCGACTCTTCGGGCCCTGCCCTGGAGCAGGCCTGCCGCAACATTGCCATAAACGGTTTCGGCTCCGGGCGTTCCGAACGGGTGGAGGCCAAGGTCGGTGATTATCTGCGCCGTTGCCGGGACTCCGGCCGGCAATTCGACCTGGTGGTTCTCGACCCGCCCAAATTCATCCACGGCGCAGCCCACCTCAAACAGGGGAGCCGCGGCTACAAAGACATCAACATGCTGGGCCTCAAACTCCTGGCTCCGGGCGGTGTGCTCGTCACTTTTTCCTGTTCTCAGCTCATGACCCCGGAACTCTTCCAGCGGGTGGTTTCCTATGCCGCCACGGACACCGGCCGCCAGGTCCAGATCCTCAAGCATCTGGAGCAGGCGCCGGACCATCCGGTGGCCCTCAATTTTCCCGAGGGCCATTATCTGAAGGGGCTTGCCTGTCGGGTCTGGTAGGCCGAAAGGCGGAAACGAGAGACGCGGACTATGCCGTACGGGGGGCGCGGAACCGCTGCAGGAGTTTTGACAGACCCGCGGTGAAGGCGCGGATATGGGCGCCGCCTTCCCGCACCTCCCCACGTGGTGGGGTGACAGGGAAAGACGTTTCAGTATTTCATTTTTAACTGAAGTATTCTGTCGCAGACGAAGCTTTTTCCAAATTTCTATTTTTTCCGAAGCAGCATGAAACGGGGCCCGGTTTGGGCGGTTCGTCAAAAAAAACAGGAGGAAAAAGTATGAAAGTGCTCGTGGTCTTCTATTCGCTCTATGGACATGTCCGTGCCCTGGCCGAGGCGGTGGCCGAGGGAGCCCGATCGGTGGAGGGAGCCGAGGTCGTTCTGCGGCGGGTACCCGAAACTTTGACCCCGGAAATCATCGAGAAGATGGGGGGCTCGGCGGCCCAGAAGGACATGGCCGGGGTGCCGGTCTGCACCCTGGATGAGCTGGAAGCGGCGGACGTGGTCTTTTTCGGCACCCCGACCCGGTTCGGCAACATGTGTGGCCAGATGAAGCAGTTTCTCGACAGCACCGGCGGCCTGTGGATGAACGGCTCTCTGGTGGGCAAGGTGGGCTCGGTATTTACCAGCAGCAACACCCAGCACGGCGGCCAGGAGACCACCATCGTCAGCACCTTCCTGCCGCTTCTCCACCACGGCATGGTGATCGTTGGTCTGCCTTACGCCTTCACGGGCCAGATGGGAACCGAAGAGGTGAAGGGCTGCTCGCCCTACGGCGCCTCCACGGTGGCAGGCAGTTCCGGCGAACGGACCCCCTCGGCGGTGGAACTCGAAGGGGCCCGGTATCAGGGCCGGCACGCAACGAGCATCGGCGCCAAGCTCTGCAGATAGGCGAAGAGAAGGAGTCTGACCAGTCCGGCAAGTCAGGCAAGCCGGACGGGCCGGACAGGTTGGAAAACTCAGGTGGTGCTGGCCTCGGCCTTGTCGGTTGACCGCCAGGAAAAGCGGATCTGCCGGTTGTGCACGGTGAACACGGCGCAGGTCACCAGCAGGGCGGTGGCGGCGACGATGGCCATCAGCCAGTAGAAGCGGTCAACCCCGTAATGGTCGGCGGTGTAGCCTCCCACCGCGGTGGCCACCGAGCCCATGCCGAAGATGAGGAAAAAATTGACCCCAAAACCGATGCCCATGGAGGCCATGCGGGTGTACTTGGCCACCAGGAAATTCTGGGATGGCTGCCAGGCGTAGAAGAAGAGACTGAACACGCAGCCCCAGAAGAGCAGCGCACCGTCGGTATAGCGGCTGAGAAAATAAAGCGCCGGTGCGGTCACGGCGAAGATGATCACCGGCAGCAGCTCGGGGATCTTGACCTTGTCGTTCAACCAGCCGCCGAACCAGGAACCGATGAGGCCGAGGGACAGCACCGCCGAGGTAACGAAGCCGGCCAGGACCACGGGCTCGTCATGGTTGGTGATGAACAGCACCTCGCGCTGGAAGAGCGAGGGCATGAAGGTAAGGGTGCCGCGGAAGATGAAGCCGGAGAGGATGGAGTCGATCATCAGCAGGACCAGGGCCACCGGGATAACCACCGGGACTGCCGGTCGTGGTTCGGTTTTTGCTGGCGTGGCCATTCTGCCGCCGGTTGATCCGGATCTGCGGTTGACGAGTTCTTTCAGGGAAAAGTCGTCTTCCAGTTCGACTCGGGTCCGCTGAAAGAGCACGCCGAACACCATGCCGATCAGCCCGTAGGCTATGTAGGAGGCGCGCCAGGAACCGAAGAGAAACACGAAGAGACTGGCGGTAAGCGGCGAGAGCGTCATGCCCAGATTGCCCATTACCCCGTGCACGCCGAGGGCCTTGCCCTTCATGGTCATGATCCGCCTGGCGATGAGGGAGAGGCCGGCCGGGTGGTGGATGGAAGCGAAGACACCGAGCAGGGCATAGGCCAGGGCAAAGGAAAGAGTGGACTGGGAGAGGCCGACCAGCACGGAGCTCGCCCCCATGCCGAGAATGCCCACGGAGAGGACCCGCTTGGAACCGTAGCGGTCGGCCAGGTAGCCCGAGGGAAAGGAGCCCAGGCCGTAGAGAAAATAGCCGATATTGGCGATCACCCCCAGCTCGAAAAAACTCATGGAGTGGTCGCCGGCGATCACCACCAGCACCGCCGGCAACAGGGTCATGTAGCCATGGGTGACGAAATGGGAGACCGAGGTGAGCCAGGTGATCCGCTGCTCGTTGCTCACTGGGTTTTCTCCCAGGCCACCCGTTCCTTGCGAACCGGGTCGATGCGCACCGCGCCCAGTTCCTCGTCGTCGTTCTTGTCGAAGATCAGCTCGTCGATCTTGGCCCGGTCGGTGGTGCCGAACCAGTTGTCGGGGGCCTCGAGGTCGAAGTCCTGGGCCTCGGCCGGGCCGATGTTGTATTGGGTATTGTCGTGGATGTTGTTGCGGGTGAGGGTGAGTCCCTCCACCTGGAAGAGGTAGACCCCCTTCTTGTTGCCGGTGATGTCGTTGTCGCTGACCGTGGCCTGCACCTGTTCCTTCGGCCAGATGCCGAAAAACTTGTTGTCGCGGATCTCGTTGCGGGTGATCACTGCCTCGGAGTTACGGAAGCCGATGCCGCCCTTGTTGTTGAACATCCGGTTGTTGGTGATGACCAGATCGGAGCGCACTCCGAACCACTCGACGCCGGGGGTCTCCTCCTCGCTCTTGAAGCTCACCGCCACGCCGTTCTTGGCGAATTCGGAGTTGGTGATCCGCACCTGGCTGCCGTGGGCGTGCACGCCGTTGTAGGCGAAGAGAACCTTGGCGTGGTCGATCTCGTTGCCGGTGGAGCCCAGGAAGTTGATGGCGCCCCAGTCGGCGGGCCGGGCGTTCAGCTCATTGGACGTGAAGGTCACCGGTTGTTCGGCGGTGCCCCGGGCAATGAGGGTGCCGCGGACGATGAGCTCGGCTTCCGGGTAGTAGGGTGAGTCGGTGAGAAAAAGATTCTGGTCGCTCTTTTCGTCGATCCGCTTGAACTTCACCACGGTGCCGGGGGTGATGGTCAGCGTGATGCCGGGGGGCACGTAGACGTCGCCGCCCACGATCACCGTGCCGCTCCAGGTGGTGTTCTCCTTGAGCTCGAGCTTGCCGAGCTCGAGGGTTTCCTGGTTCCTGGCGCAGCCGGAAGCGGCAACCACCGCCAGGGCGCACAGGCTAGTCAAGACCGACCTGATACTCGGGCGCAATCCCATATCCTCTTCTCCTGTTGAGTAATCCGATGATGACCATGAGGGCGAGGCCGGCGAGCACGGCGATTTGGCCGTTTGCCGGGGTGCCGGCGGAGTTGCCGCCCATGTTCCAGTTTTGTACGAGAGCGGCGCCCACCAGCATGCCCATGACCGTGGCGCCGGCATCGGTGTCGCCCTGGCCCGCCGCCACCAGTTGGCGCAGGGGGCAGCCGCGGATGAGCACCGAGCCGAAACCGACCAGCGCCATGCCCAGGAAAGCCCAGCCGTAAGAATCGTTGGAACTGGGCTGGCCCACCAGGCCGAAAGTGAACTGGCCGGTGAGCAGGTTGGCCACCAAGGCGAAGACGAGGAAAGAGCCGAGGCTTGCCAGGAGCCCGGTGGAGCGGGGGCAGTTCATGATCTCTCTGGGGCCCCAGAGGAAGATGCGGGCCACCCCGCCGGTGATGCAGAACTGGGTGCGCTGGGCAAGGGCACCGATGCCGAGCCCGGCGGCCAGGCTCCAAAGGGCAGGGGCGTGCTGGGCGCCGGCGCCCTTGACCGACAGGGCGAGGATTGGCGAACCCAGAAGAGAGAGGGCCAGGATGAAGAACATGATGCCGGGAAGCACGTAACCGTTGGCAGCCGGCACTTCCTTGGCGGTGCCCAGTTGAAAGCCGCGCTCGATGAACTCGAGCCCGACATAAATGCCCACCACCATGCCCACCACGCCGATAAGCGCCCCCACGTCGCCGGCGGTGATCCGCAGGATCATCTTCACCGGGCAGCCGATGAACACCGAGCAGCCGATGATCAGGAAAATGCCGATGAAGAAGCGCAGAAGCGGCGAGGAGCCGCCCATGGCCTGGAACTGGCCGCGGGTTTTGGCAAGCAGAAAGGCGCCGAGCACGAAACCGGGGATCTCCGGCCGCATGTATTGCATGCGGATATTGTCGTGCAAGCCGAGGGAGCCGGCCACGTTTTCCATGAAGCAGGAAACGCAGAGCCCGGTGTTGGCCGGGTTGCCGCCCCAGGAAAGGAGCACGGCGCCGATGCCGATCAGCGCTCCCATGAGGATGTAGAGGTACACGTCGATTCCTCCTCAGCCGCAACTGCCAGCCAGCTTGCGCAGCATGTAATAGGCCTGTTTTTTCTGTTCCTGCAGGTCGTCGTCGCCGGGCGAGGCCAGCAGCCGGGAATCGATGAGCTCGATGGACTCGGTGACGCTCTGCTTGATCTGCTTGCCTTTGAACAGCGGCGTTTTTTTATCCAGGTAATCGGGGTTGAGCTCGATGCCGCTCTTGTAGGCGAGCATGGCGGCGATGGGCGCCTGGCGGCGCATTTCGAGCTCGCCCAGGACGATGTAGGGCGCCGCATCGTAGGGGTGCTGGCCGATCATCTCCCGCAGCAGTTCTTCGGCCTTGCCCAGGTTGTCGGTGGCCAGCAGGTTGGCGGCCACCTTCAGGCGGGCGGCGATTTCTGGAGCGGCTGTGCTGTTTGCCGAGGATTGCCTGGCAAGGGCTTGTTTTTTTTCGCTTTCCGGAGTCGGCTGCAGCAGGAGGGTGATGGTCGCCAGGAGCAGGACCAGGATGGAAGCCATGGAAATCTTGTCGAATCGATCCATCTACAGCTCAGCGAACGAAAGAAGCGACCAGCATCGGGAGGTGGAAGGGCGCAGGGCAGGAAGGGAGCGCGAAGTCTTTTCGCATTCCCACCGGTCGACCGGGTGCAACCAGTCGGGATCCAGCCCCAGGAAGACACGGGGAGGACCGTGGTGAACCGTTTCCTTTCCATGCATTGCCCGCTCAAAACGCAATAACCAAATTACACGAATTTTATAAGAATGGCAACACGCAGGAATTGAAAAGAGGCGTCGTCTTTGTTACATTACATTCTCTTTTGGGTCTTTATTCCTGCCGTTTTTTTATGGGGGCTGATGTGTGATCCCGAAAAAGGTACCGCGTCTTGTTGCGAGAGGAAAGAAATCCTCCGGGGCAGGGCGACACGACTCTTCGGCTGACCTGCCGAAAGGCCTGCCACCGTTTCTGCCGAACGGTGGCTTTTATATGCCCGGCCCAGAACGCCGGGATGGCTGACCAAGGGGACCGGATGAAGAAGTACCATAACCTCGAACGGTTGCGGATGAGCCGCGGGGCCCGTGAAGCCCTGCAGGAGCACTGTCTTCGCAAACTCGAGGAACGCTATATCACCGGCGAGAGCCGGGAGCGCAAGGCCTTTGGCCTTTTGGCCGGCACCGTGGACGGCCCGGTCGGCACCATCGAGCGCTGCTGGCCGCTCCTTGGCAATGTTCGCGGCGAGCAGCCCTACAAAGCGCTGATGGACGCGGTTATGAGCGCCCACGCCGTGGTTTCGGAAACGCCCTTCGCCAAGCGGGGCTGGGTAGCGGACCCCGCCGAACTCCTGGCCATCCACAAGGAATGTCGTGCTCTCGGGCTGGAGGTGTTGTCCACCTACCACATGCACCGGGTTGCCTGGGACCACGACGGCAAGCGCGACACGCCCACTCTGCTCGATACCGTGCTCGGCGAGGACACCCACCTTTTTATGGTGATCGTCTCCGTGGTGGAGCCGGCCGCACCGGTCATCAGGGCATTCTACGAGGGACGACCCGACCGGGAAGTCCCTCTCGAGTTCCTGCCCTAGGGGAAGCCATCATGTGTTCGCGGGCCATGGCAGATCTGTCCAAGGAGAATAAAAATCCGGCGGTTTTTCCCGCGCCGGGGCCCCTTCAGTCCCATGTCACGGACTGCGCCTGCGGGGAAGCCGGTTCTTCACCCCTGGTAATTGAATATACCGACCCGGTGGAAGGCTTTCGCGGCTGGTTCGTGCGCGCCTCCCTGGACAATCGTCTCTGCGCCGGAGGATTTCGGGTGCAGGCCGGGCTCTGTCGCTCTCATCTCGAGCGGATGGCTCTCAATATGAGCCGCAAGATGCGCCTTGCCGGTCTCCACGTGGACGGCGCCAAGAGCGGCATCGACCGCGATCCGGCCCGGCCCGGCCGCGCCGCCGCCATCGCCCGTTTTCTGCAGGCCCTGCGCCCTTATCTCGAGTCTTCCTACTCCATGGGCCCTGACCTCAATGTTTCCATGGAAGAGTTGGAGTCCATCGGCCGCTCCATCGGCCTGCCCTCCGTGAAGGTTGCCATCGCCCAGGCCCAGGGGCTGACCCCTGAACAGTTCGACAAACGCTACCGGGTGCTCGACGGCACCGTGGACGGCTGGCCCCTTGCCAGGCTGCGCACCGGCTATGGCGTGGCGGCGGCGGCCCTGCCGGTCCTCGATTATCTGGGCATTCCTCGGCAGCAAGCCCGCATCGGTCTGCAGGGCGTGGGGGCGGTGGGCAAGGCGGCGCTCTTCGGGCTGGTGCGGGAAGGCGCCCAGGTGGTGGCCCTGGCCGATGCCGAGCGCTGCATCTGCTGCTGCGGTAATGTGGGCCTGACGGTGGCCGGGGTGCTCTCCTGCCCATCCACCACCCTGGCCGGCGTTGCCCTGGCCGGCACCGTGGCGGAGCGCGACCGGATTCTCACCGTGGAGTGCGACCTGCTGGTGCTGGCTGCCGTGGAAAACGCGATCACCGCTGAAAACGCCCATCTGGTGCGGGCCCGGGCCGTGGTTCCGGGCGCCAACCTGGCGGTGAGCGCGGACGGGGCCCGGGAGCTCGAGCGCCGGGGCGTGCTGGTGCTGCCTGACTTTCTTTGCGGCTGCGGCGGCTCGCTGGCCATGCAGGGCATCTTCGCCCCTGTGGAGGAGCCCGCGGCCGAGGAGGTTCTGCTGCACGTCGAGCGCCGCATGGCGGAAATGGTCTTCCAGGTCCTCGAACGCAGCCGCCGGGACCATGTCTCGCCCATCGCCGCGGGCTTGCAGCTCTGCCGGGAGTACCGGACGCAACCGGGCGCCCGGCCCTACGGAGGGACAGACTGATGGCGGTGCATCCCTTTGATTACCAATTGCTGCCCCGGATCTTTTCCACTC
>JBFHWX010000095.1:0-11926 GCA_041599275.1 Desulfobulbales bacterium
CACCGCAAAACTGCTGGGCCGCCTGCCGCGACAGGAGCAGCTTGGCAGGATTTCCGAAATCTGCCGACTGAACTGCGAAAACCTCGCGGCCGCCCTGGTTTTCTGCCACCAAAACGGCATCGGCGCCTTCCGGGTCTCCTCGCCGCTCTTTCCGCGCTACACCCACCCGGAAGTGGGCTACCAACTCGACGGGTTGCCGGGCCATGCCGCCATCAACGAGCTGCTGGCGAAAATCAAGACCTACCGAGAAGACCACGACATCCGCCTTTCCCTGCACCCCGACCAGTTCGTGGTCCTCTCCTCGCCACGGCCCGAGGTGGTGGCAGCCTCCCGCCGGGAGCTGGAATACCACGGCATGCTGGCGGAAAAAATCGGCGCCGGGGTGATCACCCTGCACGGCGGCGGTGGTTATGGCGACAAGCTGGCCGCCCTGAGCCGCCTGCGGGAAAATTTCGCTCTTCTCTCAGAGCGGGTAAAGGAACGGCTCGCTTTGGAAAACGACGACCGCACCTACACGGTGGCCGATCTTCTGCCTGTGGCGGAGTCTCTCGAGATCCCGCTGGTCTACGACGTCCACCACCACCGCTGCCTGGCCGACGGCTTGTCGGTGGAAGAGGCCACCCGGCGCTCGCTTCTCACCTGGCAGCGTCTCGGTCGCGAGCCTTACTTTCATATTTCCTCGCCCCGCAATGGCTGGCGGACAGGTGCGACCACGCCCCACGCCGACTATGTCGACCCGGCCGATTTCCCGCCCTGCTGGCTCCACCTCGAAGCGACGGTGGACGTCGAGGCCAAGGCCAAGGAACTCGCCGTGCTGCGCCTGAAGAAGGATCTGGGGCTGTAGCGCCACGTTTCAGGCGATGCAGTCCCGCACCGCCGAATCGATATCGGCAAAGGCGAAGGAAAAACCCTGGTCGAGGAGCCGCTTGGGCAGCACGGTCTGGCCGCTGGTCAGGATATGGGCACCCTGGCCGAACTGCAACCGCAACACGAACTGGGGGATGCGGAGAAGCGTCGGCCGGCCCAGGGCCCGGCCCAGGGCACGGGTGAGGCCGCGGTTGGTGGTGGCCTGCGGCGCGGTGAGGTTGTAGATGCCGCTGAAAGCTGGATCGTCCACCGCCTGCAGATAGACCCGGCCGAGGTCCTTCAGGTGGATCCAGGATACCGGTTGCCGGCCATCACCGATGGTGCCGCCGAGCCCCAGCCGGAAGGGCAGCAGCATCTTCTGGAGAGCGCCGCCGTCGGGGCCGAGCACGATGCCGAAGCGAAATATCGCGGTGCGGATGCCGAGCCCGGCGGCACGGTTCGCCTCGGCTTCCCAGTCCAGCGCGAGCTGGCCCAGAAAATCGTCGGCCAACTCATGGTCGTCCTCGGTGTGCTGCCGGGTCTCCGAAGGAGCGTAAATCCCCACCGCGGAAGTGGAAAGCAGCACCTTGGGGGGCGTGTCAAGCAAGGCCAGGGCGTCGACCAGCAGCCGGGTGAGGTCGATCCGGCTGTTGCGCAGGATTTTTTTATATTCTTCCGTCCAGCGGCCGATCACCGGTGCCCCGGCCAGGTTCACAACCGCCTCCGCACCGCTTATCCTGGCGGCGAGAGCCGCCGCGTCCCCCTGAAAGTCGGCGCGGCCCAGCGGCAGGACATGCCAGCCGTTCTCTTTAAACAGCCGGTGCAGCGCCGAACCGACAAAACCGGTGGCGCCGGTCATGGCCAACGTTCTTCTGGTCGCCTCGGCCATTTTTCCTGTCCCTATCCCTCGCGAAGGTTAACGCCGTAGCTCACCTTGCGGAGCACCTTCTGCATGCCGAGCCGCGAACGGACATTGATCAGCAGGGGCCCGGTGATATTGGCCCGCAGGGAGCGGCCGGGCTCCGCCTCGGGGTCGAGGTCGGCGGCGTTGAAGAGCATCATGAACACCGCCACCTCATCGGCGCTCTTCGCTTCCAGCAGTTGCTGCTCTTCATCGGAGAGGGTGAGCTCGTAGTTGAAGCCGATCACCGTCGGGTCCACGAGGGTGAAGCGTACTCCGGCATGGTCATCACCGGAGGCCTCGAGGAAATAAACCATCCGCCCTTCCTCTTCGGCATGAAACAGTTTGAAACGGGTGCATCCCTCAAGCCCGGGCAAACCGCGGGGAAAAGTGATGGTGGTTTCAGTCTCCAGCCCGCGGCCGCCTGCGGCGGCGTTCTCCTTGGTGCCCATGCTCATCTCCTCTTGGGTGTCTTCGCGCGCCAGAGATGCGGCGCGCATTCAAAAACATCAAACTCCCGGCCAGCACAAGATCGTTCTCATGGAGAGCCTATTTGGTTCGAAAATCCTTTGTCAACAAAAACCGCGACCTGCGCTCACGCCAGGCTACCCCCTCAACCCTGCCCGGCCTGCATGAGGTCTGCGCAGATGCGAGCACAGCCCTGCTCCGGAGCCAAAAAAAATTTGCACCATGGCCGGGTTTCAGTATATATGATGGCTGGCTGAAAAACCTCAAAACGAACCAAAAAACGCAAAGGACCCACTCCATGGCCGATCAGAAGACCGACGAGCAGCAGGCGGCGAACTCCAACCCGATCTTTCGTCTGCAGAAGATGTACGTCAAGGACCTTTCCTTCGAGAACCCCAACGCACCGCAAGTCTTCTTCCAGAAGGACACCGAGCCGTCCGTCGAGATGAACCTGGAGATGAAGAACAGGAAACTCGACGAGGACCACTGGGAGATCACCCTGGCGCTTACCGCCAAGGTCACCGACGCCAAGAGCAAGGCCACCCTCTTCATCATCGAGGTCGAACACGCCGGCGCTTTCATGATCAAGAACATCCCTTCCGAGCACCTGCCGGCGGTGCTCGGGGTCGAGTGCCCCATGCTGCTCTTCCCGTTCACCCGCCAGATCATCAGCCAGGCCTCGGTGGACGGTGGCTTCGTGCCCTTCCTCATGGAACCGGTAAACTTCCTCGCCCTCTTCCAGAAGGCGCAGCAGGAAAAAGCACAGCAGAAGCAGTAAGCACTCTTTTCCGCTTCATACCGAAAAAAGCTAAGCCGCCTCCCGGTTCGGGGGGGCGGCTTCGCTTTTTTTGATGTACCTCTCTGGCGGACTATCCGGAACTACAGATAGACCTTCATCTTGTTCCAGAAATCATCGACCAGGGCGCTCGCCGCCTTGTTTACCGCGGTCTTGAACAGGGCCTGCTCCTGCTTGTTGTCGAAGACGGTGAGCGGCGCCACCTTGACCTCGGTGCGGTTGCTCCACACCACCTGACCGGTTTCGGCGTCCTGCACCCAGAGCCGCAGCTCGACCTGAGCCTCCGGCGTCCTGCCGCTCTGCTCGGCAAGATAACCGGCACCAGCCCCGACCAGTCCCCAGGTAAGGCTGTTGTTGGCGGCATAGTCGCTGCTGGACGAACCGAACGGTGTCTTCTGGTTGTTACCTATGAGAGCGCCGGCCAGGCCGCCCACCGCCATGGCGTTCAGGGTGTCATAGGTTTCGGAATCGGCGAAACCGAACAGAAACTGGCTTGAGGAATCATAGACAAAGGGCAGGATGCCGCGTTTGAGCGGGTCCCAGGTATGCTCGCTGCCCATCTGGTACTCGATGAGCCGGCCACGCAGCACGTAATCAACGCCAAAGGCCTTGCCAATGCCGCTCACTGCCTGGGGCGTGAGACCATGGGTGCCGGGGGCATCGAGGGGGCCATCACCGCTGCCTTCGGCGGCGATCCGCTCCTCGGCTGCCATGATCCGCCGCAACTCGTTTTTCATGGCGCCGGACCAGTCGCCGCGCAGCTCGGTGCGCAGGGCGGCGGTGGCGGTACTCTCCTTGCCTTTGCTCTCGTAGGATTTGACATTGATGATCCCCTGATCCACCAGGTAAAGGAAAACGTCTTCCTGCACCGGCATCTGCATGCCCTTGGCGGCCAACTGGTCGCTGATCGCCTCCATGAAGGCCATGTTGCGGCGGTAGGCCGACGGCGCGTTGTCGTAAGAGGAATAGTCGGCCAGTGGCAGGAGCACGATCCGCTTCTCCGTCGCGCAGGAGGCACCCGCATCGGCGGGGACATGGAGGGTTTGCTTGACCGTCTGGCCGCAGCCAGCGATCATCAGTGCAGCGATCCCGTAAGAAAACCATCTGGTGACAGCCATGTTTTGATCTCCTTCCTTATTTATTTCCACGCGAAGCATAGATTCTCAATTGAGCTCAACAGCAGACGAACCAGCCGATCCCGCGTTCTAAAGAACCGTGGGCTTGAGCAGCACCACCAGTTCCTTGCGGGTGTCGGCAACCGATTCGGAGGTGAACAATTTCCCGACCAAGGGCAGGTCGCCAAGCAGCGGCACCTTGGTGTTGCCGCCGGATTCCGTATTGTCGATCAGGCCGCCCACCACCAGCATTTCGCCGTTCTTCACCCGCACCGAGGTATTGACCTCCCGCACCTTGATCACCGGCAGGCCGACCTTCAGCGCATTACCAAAAGTTTCGTAGGGCACTTCCCCTCCCTCGAGCTGGGAGGTCACCGGCGTCAGGTTGAGGATGATCTCGTTGTCGTCGACAATGGAGGCCACCACCCCGAGGGCGATGCCGGACATGACCCGCGAGGTTTCAGCGCTGGTCGATATCCCCTGGTCCGAGGAGGTCGTGGTGATCCGGCTGATATAGGTGGCGTTTTCGCCTATGGAGAGCATGGCCGGCTGGCCGTTCATGACGATAAGGCGCGGATTGGCCAGGGTCTTGGTGTTGCCCTGTTTGTTCATGGCACTCAGGACAAGCTCGAAACTGTTGGGGCTGGTCAACACTATTCTACTAATGAAATCCCCCGAGCCGGGATAGACCGTACCGGCGTCTCCAAAGGAGAGCGATCCCCCCACCGCATGCTGGTCGAGCAGCCCGCTCCAGTCGATACCGGTGCTCGAATTGTTGGAGAGTTCCACCTCGACGATCTTGGCCTCGATGGAGACCTGTCGGTAGAGCTCGGCCTTGAGATTCTCGATGTAACGCTCCACCTTTTCGACGATCGGCCGCGGCGCGGTGACGGTGATCAGGCCAATGGGCCGGTCGATGGTGTAGAAGCCCTTGGAGGTGACCTTGGTGGTCTCGATGGTCTCGCTCTTCAGCTTGTCTTTTTCGGCCTGGGTCCGGGTGTCGTCTGTGGTACCATCGTCGAGGTCGACGTCGCCAACCCGGCTGCGCACCACCTTTTCACCTTCCCAGATGCCAATAACCTCGTCGAGGTTCTTCTTGATGGTGTCCCATATGTCGAATTTAGGCGAAGCGCCGCTGGCGCCGCTGGTCAGCTTGACCTTGCCTTCCACCGTGGTACCGGTGCCCTCGCCGGCCGAGCCCAGCACGTCGCCGCCGGCGGCCATGCTGTACTCGGAGGCCACGAAAGGCATGGCGATATGGAACTTCCTGGTTTCCTTGTAGCGCACCACAATGGTGTTGCCCTGCAGCTCGTAGAAATAATCGACCTGGCGCAGCAGGTTGTCGATGGCCTGGAAGAAATCGTCGGAGGAGCGGATGTCGACGTCGACCAGGATATTCTGGTCCACGTCGCTGGCCCAGGAGACGTTCATTTTCTTCATGGACACCAGGCGCTTCATGATGTCGCGCAGGGAAACGGGCCGGGCGGTGGAGGAAATGTCAGCCCCCACGGGGATGTAGGACTCCTCATCGCCGCCCATTCCCGCCTCGTCGAGGCCGATGTCCTTGATGACGTAGGAGGGTTTCTGGAAACGAACAGGTAAAGAGGCCGGCGCCGGCGCGGCGGCAACCGGCGACGGCTGGCTCGCCGCCCGCGGCACCATGGTGCTGTCCTGCGGCGCGCCGGTCATGCCGTCCGCCTGCTGCGGGGGTGGCGCTGAAAGTGGCGCGCACGCCATCAGTGCGTACACCATCACCAAAACGATCGCCTTCAAAAGCATTCTTCTGTACATAAAGTATACCCCAAGCCTTTTGACAGATTGTGTCTGGTTGCCTGTCTCTCTTTCCGTTGCACCCAGGCTGGCGCCGAACCCTTGCGGCGGCGGCCTGGCTATTTGGCGGCCAAGCGCCCCCTGATGAACCGGACCAGATCCGCCGGCAGCTCATACCCCGAGTGCAGGAGCGCCTCGTACTCGGCTTCGGCCATGGCCCGGTTACCTTCCTTGTCGTAGATCCGGGCCCGGGCCACCATGGTGTCCACGGTGTCGCCGTAGAGTTGCTCATGGCGGCTCAGCATGAGAAGCGAGGTGACATAATCCCGGTTATCCTCGGCAAACATCGCATAACTGGTCAGTGCTTCACTGGACGGCTGGTCGGTGCCGTCTCCTTCCCGTACCGCTTTGTCGAAGAATTCCCGGGCGTCGGTTTCTCTCTTCATGTTGGCCAGGCCGATGGCGGCCAGAAGAGCCGCTTCCCGGTGGTTGCTATCGATCTGAAGGGCGACCTTGGCAAAGGACACGGCTTTGGCGTTCTGGCCCTTGGCCACCAGGTTAAGGGCCGCGATGCGGTAGGCCAGTCCGGCGTTTTCCGGCCAGAGCTTGAAGGCCTCTTCGTAGAGGCCAATGGCAGCATCGACATCTCCCTTTTCTTCGGCCTCGCGGGCGCGCCGCAGGAGCTTCTTGGCCTCCAGCTGCTCGGGCGGGATGGCCTGGGTCTCCACAATGGAAAGCGCATCGGCCGGCTTGCTTTCACCTTCCTCCGGCTTGGTCTCCACCAGCCCGGGATCCGGTTTGAACTCCACGGAGTCGGCGGTGGTCTTCTCGGGCCAGACGAACTCCTTCTTGGAGATGACCAGTGTGTTGTAGCGCTCTTCCTTCTTGAGATCCTTGAGGTTCAGAATGATATCCAGGGCGAAGTCCCAGGGCACGTTGTTGAGAGCCAGGGTGATCTTGCCGGCGACTCCTTCCTCCACCACGATGTTGAGACCGCTGATTTCACCGAACAGGCGAAAGACGTTGTGCAGATCGATCATGTAGAAATCGATGGTGATCAACTGGCGGTTGTAGCCGCCAAAGGCGAAGGTGTCGGACAGATTCGGGGCCGGGGATCCGGGGCCCGAAATATCCGGTGCCTCATAGACCACCTCGGCGCCGTTGGCGGCTGGCTCCGGCTCCGGGGCCGGCTGCTGCAGCACGGCAACGGGGTCGCTGGCCGCCTGACTGATGATCGCACTCACCGCATCCTCGGCCGGCGGCACGGCAGCCGCCTCAGGTGCTTCTTTGAAGGTGACCACGATGTCGTTGCCCTCCCGTACCACCGTGTAATCGCTGTCCCCCCGGGTGAGCATCTCCAAGCGGGCGATGACCGGTTCCTTGTCGTCGAGAACCCGGCCGCTGATGCTGGCCACCGGCCCGACGTCCAGGGACATGGGCAACTGCACCCCCTCTCCGAAGTTGCCATCGGCAATGTCGAGCACCACCCGGACCGGTTCGAAGAGTTCATAGATGGTGTAGGTCGGCGGTGCTTCGCCGCTTATCCGCAGCGTAACCCCTTCCGCCCCCTGCTCGGCCGTGATGGCTGTCACCCGAGAAGTCCCGGGCACAGCCGCATCAACCGTTTTCCCGACAACCACAAGCAGCAGGATGGAAGCGGCCAGCAAACCAAATGCCTTTTTCAGTCGACGTGCATATCCCCCACGGCTCATTGCCATTTTTCTCCCTCTTTTTTCAGCTCCATCTTCACCAGACTATGCTGGGCCTCACCGGTCCAGGTCGTTATGGTGGTGGTGATGCGTACCTCGTTCTCGACGATTTCGGAAACCACCCCGGTGCGGCCGATCTTTTCCCCTTTTTTGATCACATACCCCTTGCCGGAGGAATCCTCCACCATGGCCACCGGTTCCTTCTCGTCGGAGAAAACGATGGCCACCAGGCTCAACTGGCCCGGCTCGAAACGGCGCAGACCGGTGAGGACTTCGGTTTCCGCAACGGCATCCTGCTCGAGCAGTTCCTCGCTGATGAAAGACTTGAAGGGATCGTGGCGATCCTTCAACACATATTCGAAATCGTCCTTTTCCTCGGGGAACAACTGATGGAAGAGCTGCGAGGCGTGCACGTCTGCCCGTTGCAGAACAAGAGCCCCACCGACGACCACACAGCAGAGAAGAAGAAAGCGCATGCCTTTACACAGTGAGCTCTCTTTCCCGGTTGTGGCCGCCTGCTGCCTTCGCCTTATGGTATTCTTCGGCATCATGGTATCGTTATGCGTTCATTGGGCAGGTTCGGCTGCGGCTTCGAGAAACTTGTAGGTGACCAGATCGAAGCTCGCCGTCAGGATAATATCCCCCGGCTGCACCGAGGCGCCGCCGAGGTTGATGTTGTTCACCGCGACAATCCGGTCGAGCTTGCTGACCTCGTAGAGAAAATAGCCGATATTGTGATACGGACCGCGCACCTGGATGGCCACCGGGATCTCGGCGTAAAACTGTTGGGGCGCCTCCCCCTTGGGCTGGAAGGTGAGAAAATCGAGACCGGACTGGGTGCCCAGGTTGGAAATGGAAGCGAGCAGGGCGGGAATTTCCTTGGTCTGGGGCAGCAGCACCGAGGCCTCGGTGTACTTCTTCTCGGTGGCCGCCAATTCGGCCTTGTGCTGTTCGAGCTGGGCGGCCGCCGCCTTTGCCTCGTTGAGCTCCGCCTCGAGACCGGCCCGGCGTTTTTCGAGGCCGGCGATTTCCTCCTGCTTCGGGTTGTAGACCATGAACACGAAGAGAGCGATGGGCAGGGCCAGGATGACAAAGGCGATCGCCCCCTTGGCCTTGGCATTGAGGGGAACGATCTTGGTCTCGGTGAAAGAATCGACCGCTGTCTTTACTTTGGCAATATCGAGTTTCATGGGGTCCGCAACGTTATCGTTGGTCCTTGCTGCCATCCTCGGTTTCGTGCCGCTGATGGCGAGGCGCAGTAGCCGCCCGCCCCCTGACGGCCCGGAGACTACTGCGCCGCCTGGGGTTCCGCTTCCGCCACCGGCGGGGTGGTCACCCCGAACGTGAGGGAAAAGGCTTTGAGCTTCCGGCCGGCGGTGACGTTCTGGGACGCCGCCCCCAATTCCGGGTAACCGAAAACAGGGGATTTATCGACCGTTTCCATAAAAGACGCAACCGTCGGGTTATCGAGGGCGATACCGGAGAGCCGCACCTCGTTGTTGGCCAGGACGATGTTGTTCACCCACAGCTTGTCCGCCGGCACCAGGTAAGCCAGTTCGTCCATCACCCGCATGGCGGTCTGCGAGCCCTTCTTGAGCTGCTTGATCACCCCGAGCTTGGTTTCCAGCAGGGCCTTCTGCTTCTTGAGTTCCTCGATTTCGTTGATGGTCTGCTGGTACTTCGCCTTTTCTGCCTCCAGCGAGGCAATCTCCCCGTTGAGACGGTCGATTTTGCCGCCCAGCAGTAAAAAGACGACGAACAGGCCGCCCACCACCGCCCCCAGGACGGCCAGCAGGCCGAAGATCTCGTTTCGGGCCCGCTGCAGCTTCCGCAGCCGTTTAACAGGTAGGAGATTAATTCGCATCATGGCGTTTCAGAGCTCTACTGGTCTGGTGGCCAAGCCCAGGGCAATGGCCATTTCGGGCCCCACTTCCGCCAGATAGGCCTTGTCGAACCGATCGGGATCGACCTCCAGCCTGGCAAAAGGATCGAATCGTTCCACAGCGATGCCGATTTCATCGGCGAGAAAAGCATCAAGCCCGTTGACCTTGGCCCCACCGCCGCTGATCACGATCTTGTTGATGGTTTCATCGGGATAATTGGAATAGAACAGATCCACCGCCTTGCGGATTTCCAGTGCCCACTGGGTGCAGGTGTGGACGAAGATGTCCTCGAGGTCGGCGACGAAATCTTCACTGGTATCGACCCCGACCTTGATGGCCTCCGCTTCTTCGAAGCCCAAACCAAGGCGGTTCTGGATCTGCTCGGTTATCTGCCGGCTGCCCACCACCACGTCCCGGGAAAGCACCGAACTGCCGTGACTGACAATGTTGATGCTGGTCTTGGAGGCTCCTATGTCCACCAGGGCTATGCTTTCGTCGGCCCCGGAACTGGCGATGCCGTAGATGTTTTCCAGGGCGAAACCGTCGATGTCCACCACCACCGGCTTGAGCTTTGCCCCTTCGAGCATTCCCAGGTACCCCTCCACCATATCCTTCTTGGCGGCAACCAGGATGACATCGGTGCGGTCATTGTCTTCGCTGCTGGTGTGCAGGTCCTGGTAGTCGAGGAAAACGTCGTCCATATCGAAGGGGATGTACTGCCCCGCTTCGTTCTGGATGTACTGCTCGAGCTCCGCATCCGCCATCACGGTGAGATTGATCTTCTTGACGATGACGGAAAAACCGGAAACCGAGATGGCAACTTTCTTTTCCTTCAGCTTGAGGTTCTTCACCAGGTTGACGATGGCCGCGCCAACGGCCTGGGCGTCCTGAAGAATTCCTTCTTCCACGGCACCCACCGGCAAAGCGGCGCTGCCCACCGCCAGCAGTTTGTATCCGGCGCCCGCCGACCCCAACTGGCAGATCTTGACGGAATGGGAGCCGATGTCCACCCCCAGGGAAAGGTGCTCGTTCCGTGCCCCGCCCTTGGCCGCCGTGTCCCCGCCTGGCTTATTTCTACTTGGTAGGCTGAAACCGCCCATGGCTCACCGCCTGTTCTCAATTCTCGCCATTAAAAAAAGGATCTTCCACTCCCCGGGGAAAACTTCCAGTCCCCATTGACCCTGAAGTGCAGGCCTGCTCAAGCCAAACACTCATCTTCCCCCATTAGAGGACACAAAATCCGGGGGTTGTCAAGGCAAAACTACGCACTGCATTGAAAAACAAGAATAAATACACCAAAACCCTGCCTCCTCCTATCGCTGAAGTGCATCTTGGTGTGTTTCGGCCACCCATAACGTAACCAGAACCCAAACCTCTCGGTTTTGCAGCAGTTGCGGGGCATGCCGTGCCCCCCCCGCGATTCTCCGGGTGGAGCCTGAAGGAAAGGCCCACAGCAGACAAAGAAGCACCTTGTCTTTTTGGACGAACTGGGGTACTTATCTGCTGGCTTGTTGGACGGCAAGTCGCCTGCCTCACCGGAGGTCACGGCACCTTCAGTTCATGCGCTCCACACCGGAGGCGTATTGCCCTATGCCTTCCAGCAGGCTGCGTCGCCCTCACCGCTTTCTCCAGCCCTTCGAGGAAATCGTCTTGTCCCGCGCTGAAAACCCGAAACAGAAATCCCTCTTCCGCGAATACGCCGAAGCCATTGGTATCGCCCTGCTGCTCGCTCTCTTCATCCGCACCTTCATCGTGCAGGCGTTCAAAATTCCTTCCGGCTCGATGATCCCCACGCTGTTGATCGGCGACCACATTCTGGTCAACAAGTTCATCTACGGCATCAAGAACCCCCTCACCGGCAAGGTCCTCATCCCCATCAAGGAACCGCAACCCGGTGACATCGTCGTCTTCCGCTACCCTCTGAACCCGAGCCAGGACTACATCAAAAGAGTGATCGGCATCGAGGGCGACACCATCGAAGTGGTCGACAAGACCGTCTTTGTCAACGGCAAGCCCTTTGACGACACGTACGGTGTCCACCTCGACGACACCATCCTGCCCCGGGGCCTGCAACCCCGCGACAACTTCGGCCCCGTCACCGTACCCGCCGATTCACTGTTCGTCATGGGGGACAACCGCGACAACTCCGCCGACAGCAGATTCTGGGGGTTCGTGCCGCTGAAGGAGCTGCGCGGCAAGGCCTTTATACTTTACTGGTCCTGGGACATCGGCAACTCCTGGTACAGCCCCGCTCGTTTCGGGTCCATACGCTGGGGCCGCATTGGGGATCTGGTCGACTAGTGGCCTGTGCGGTTAATCGTGACCGGGAATTGTTGAGCAATCGTGGTGCCTCGCAAGGCGCGAAAACGATGGCATAGCAGCGTTATGTCGAGTTTTTCGCAACACAGCGAGGGGCCGCGAGGGCCAACAATTATATG
>JBFHWX010000096.1:0-11924 GCA_041599275.1 Desulfobulbales bacterium
CAATGTCAGGTTCTGGAAGACCTGGCCGAGCTGGCCGCGGTCGGCCTCCACCGCCCACAGATCGGCGGGCATCTCGCTTTCGCAGCGGACGTTTGAGCCGCTCAGCACGAAGCGGGTGGCGTCTTCGACCACCTCCCGGATGGAGAGGAGCTGGCGCACCGGTTCTCCTCCCCGGGCAAAGGTGAGGAGCTGCTGGGTGAGGGTCTGGGCCCGGGAAGAGGCCTTTTTGGCCCGCTGCAGCCATTCGTGGGTCTTTTCGCCCGGC
Source organism: Desulfobulbales bacterium (assembly GCA_041599275.1). GTDB lineage: Bacteria > Desulfobacterota > Desulfobulbia > Desulfobulbales > BM004 > JBFHWX01. The sequence continues at coordinate 266 of JBFHWX010000096.1, forward strand.
TCCAGGCGCCGCAGGGCGAGGTCGATATACCCCATGATGCCGGCCAGCAGGTTGTTGAAGTCATGGGCGATGCCGCCGGCAAGCACGCCGAGGGATTCGAGTTTCTGGACCTTCAGGAGCTCGGTCTCGAGCCGCTTGCGTTCACCTATGTCGCGGACGAAGCAGAAGATATTGGCCTGGTCGTCCAGATCGATGAGGGCGGCGCTGATCTCCACGGTGACCGTGTTGCCCTCTCTGGTCTCCAGGGTGGTCTGGTGGATGAGTGACCGTTCGCTCTTGAGCCGTTCGAACGGCAGAACGGTTCCTTCCTTTCCCTCGGCCTCCGCCTGCAGCCGGGCCAGGCTGGTGCCGCGCAGTTCAGTCACCGGATATCCCACCATCCGGCAACTGGCCGGGTTGGCGTCGAGAATGCGTCCTTCGCCATCGAGATGCAGAAAACCATCGATGGAAGTCTGTAAGATCGTCTGGTTGCGGACCAGGTGGGTGCGCATTTCCTCCGTCGCGGCCGCCAGGTCGCAGCTCATCAGGTTGAAGGATTCGAAAAGCTCCTTGAACTCGTCCCGGCCCGTATAGGGCGACAGGGCGCCCAGCTCGCCGGCCCGCAGGCGGCGGGTGGCCTTAAGCAGTTCGGACACCGGCTCGGTGATGCTTCTGATCAGGTAGAAGGCGATGGCCAGGGCGGCGACAAAGGCAACGGAGAGGGTGTAGATGAGGAATTGTTCGGATTTCTCGACCTTCACCGCCGCTTCCTTGGTCCGCTGGTGCAGCCTGTTGTTGGCGGTGATCGCCATGGCCTGGGATTTCGTGATGATGGTGTCGCCGATGTCGGCGGCCACGCTCTGCAGCCGGGAAACGCGCTGGCGGTCGGCGGTGGAGGTGATGAAGAAGGAGAGGGCTTCCTTGTACTGTTCGGTCAAATCCTGCAGTTCGACGATGCCTTCCGCCACCGGCGGTTCGTGATGGCAGCCGCCGCACCTGGCCACCGCCTCCCGGAGCCGCAGCACGTTGTCGACGATCACGTCGAGCTCCTTGCCGAACAGGGTGCCCGAGGTGTAGAGGTTGCTCTGCACGGTCTGGACGTTGATCACCAAATCCTGGCGGATGATTTCCACCTTGTGCAGGGTGATCAGGGCGTCGAGGCTGGAGGTGGTCTGCCGCACCATGCGCAGAGCGAAGGTGATGCCGGCCACGAACAGCAGAAAGAGGGCGAGAAAGAGAAGAAGGATCTTTTTCTTCATGGCGCGGCCGGTTGTGGTGCAACCCGGGCCTTCATGGCGGCGATCAGGTCGAAGTCCGATTGCCGGGCGTTGATGAATCCGCCGAGCTCTATTGTTTTCAGGATTTTGGCTCCCTCAGGGCTGTTGGTCATTCCCAGAAGAATTCTGTGGATTTTCTGGCGCATGGCCTCCGGCATGTCCTGGCGGACGCAGAGGGTCGTTTCCGGCAGCAGCGGGCTCTCGGCGATGATTTCCAGTTCAGCGCCGATGGAGGGGTCGGTGGCCACCATCCGTTCGAACACTGATTTCTTGGCAGCCCCGGCGTCGGCCCGGCCGTCGAGCACGGTGAGCACCGCCGATGAGTGGCTGCCGGCGTAGGAAATGCGCTCGAGATGGTCCTCGAGCTGTTTCCCGGTCGCCTCCTGGACCCAGACGGCGGGAAACAGGAAACCCTCGGTGGTGGAAGGATCCACCAGAATCATGCTTTTGCCCCGAAGACCGGCGGCATCGCGGATGCCCGAATCACGGCGGACAAAGACCACGCCGCTGCTGCTGGCCATGCCTTGGGCATCGAGGACGCGCACCAGGGGGGAGAGGTGAAGGTCCTGCATGACCATGACCGCGGTGTATGAGCCCAGAATGGCGCCGTCCAAACGGCGGGACCGGAAACGGTCGAGAACCTCGCCGTAGCGGCTGAGAATGGTCAGCTCCACGGGGTGCTCGAGCTGTTCCGAAAGGTAGGCGGCAAGCCCCCGGTAGCGGATCATCTGGTCGAAGATATTGTGCTCCGGCTCGATGCCGAACAGAAGCTCCCTGGCCCCGCAGCGTGCCGCAGGCCAGGCGGCGGTGAGAAGCATGACCCCCAGCAGGAGCAGGCACGCCCGACCGGTGAGCCGGTAAACGAATCCGCTTCCTTTCATTTTATCACCCGCGTGGCTTCGGAAATCAGCGTGATGGGGATGGCAAGCCCCATCCTCTGCGCTTCCCGCTGGTTGAATTCCAGCTCGTTGTCGCTCAACACCACGGGTTTCATCTTTTCGGGACTGGACCCTGCCAGGAGATGGGCCGCCAGCTCCGCCGCCTTCTCGCCCTGGGCCGCCGGGTTCTGGAAAAGGGTGATGGTGACTCCGAGTTCCGCCGTGTCGGGCAGGAGAGAAGCGGATGGCGTCTTCCGCTCGGTGAGCGCGGCGAGCAGCCCGTCGAGCCCTGAGGCGATCACGGCGCTGCCGGTGATGAAGCAGGCGTCGGCGCCGGTGCGAACCGCCGGGCCGGGCAGTTCCCGCGGCGACCGCACGTCGAAGGCGTGCACCGTGATCTGCTGGCGGCCGGCGATCTCCGCCAGTTCCCGGCTCTGGCGTACGGTGTCTTCCTCCAGAGAGCTGTAGAGGACGGCAAGGCTGGCCAGTGGCCGCCAGCTCTTCAGGTAGCGCAGCAAGCTGGAGAGCGGGATGCGGTAGCCGCAACCGGTGATGTTCTTGCCCTGCAGATCGATTCCTTCCGGATCGTAAACCCCGGCATAGACCTGGCGGATGCCGGTGCGCTCATGGAGCACGGCGATGGTGGCGGGAGAACCGTAGGTGACGATGATGTCGGCTTCGGCCGCGGCCAGCTTGCGGGCCGCGTTGGCCATCGCCAGCGGGTCGGGAAACGGCCGTTGGACCAGGAATTTCACCGTGCTGCCGGCCGGCAGGCGGTTGGTGAGGGCCGCCACGAAGGCATCGTGCATGGCATTGTAGTAGGGGCTGTTGCCGGTCATCAGGACGCCGACCGTGGTTGCGCCGCAAGCCGGTTTCCCGGGCAGCAGGAGCAGAAGCAGGAAAAGCAGCAGGCGGGGCGTCTTTTTTTGTCTGCAGGCCGTCACCTTCAGAATCGCCTCCTGATGCTCATGGTGGTGGCGGCAAGAAACCCGTCATGGCCGGAGTCCACGGTGTCGTCGTCGATGCTGCCGGCAAGCAAGCGAAGGCCCAGTTGCCAGTCGGTGGCGATCTTTTTTGTGAGGTTGGCGCCCAAGGTTGTCTCGCGGACCGAAGCGGTGGAAAAGGAAGCCAGGGAAACCGGCTCCAGGGCCAGGCTGAGACCGGGCTGGAAATCGCCCGTGGAGGAGGTGTGGCTCAACTCGAGCTCCAGTCCCATTTCCCTGGCCAATTCGGTCTGCAAGCCGAGGGAGACGAAAAAAGTTTCGTCGAGCAACGAGACATTGGCATCGGCATGGGGGGGAGAGGCAGCGCCGCCAGAGGTGTTGTTGCTGGCGTAGAAGAGATCCTGGTCCACCTCGCCCCGGAGATAGGCTCCTGTTGCGGTGAGGCTCGTTTTCTCGGTGCAGAGCCAGGACACGGTGGCCAGAAAACGGTCGCTGCGGGTGCTGCGGTCGCCCCCGTCGATGGTGGTGGCAGAGGTGCCGTAGGCGTAGCGCAGATCGTCCCGGCGAGCCGCGTTCATGCCGTAGTCGAAGAGCAGCGTCCAGTGCGGTGAGAGTGCGTAGGTCGAGGAAAGGCGCAGCCGACCGGTGCGGTCCGCCTCGGTGTTGGTGCCCGGCCCGTCCACCAGGACCCCTTCGATGACTGCCTTCAACTGCAGGGAGTCCATGGGCCGGGCCGTGGTGGTGAGCAGCAACAGGTGCTGGTCGGTGCGGCCGGCAAGGGTGTTCCACTCCTCGGCATTTTGCCGGTTCAGCCGGCTGAACCGGTATTCGGGCACCAGGGTGAGGCGGCGCAGCGGCCGGTAGCGGGCCGACAGGGAAAAGCTGTCCCGCTGGCTGTCGGGAGCGGCGCGGGAGGCGTAGGAGGTGGAGCCGGCAAGGCCGGTGAGGGTGACGAGGGTCGGCTGGTCGAAATCGAGCTCCCGGTGCCGGTAGCGCAGAAAGACGCCGAGCTCCGGCATGGGCAGCCACTGCAGATCGCCGGCGGTGTGCCAGAGAAAGGATCTGGCGCCGCTGTAATTGTTGCGGGTCGACTCCCCGCTAAGCGAGGCGGAGGCCACCAGGCTGCCGGTGTACGAGGTGTGGGTTTTCAGGCTGTTGGCAAAGGATTCGGTCTCCGGCAGCACGTTGTGGGGATAGACGTCGGCCGGCCGGCCACCGGGATAGGGCTGCGGGTAGAAGGCGTGGAGCGCGCCGTCGTTTCCGGTATCGAAGCGGCTCAGGGTATTGGTGTATTCCACTTCCAGGGGGCCCAGGTGACTGTTGGCGCCCAGGGTCAGGGCGTGGGATTGCCAGTCGAGCCGGCGCCGCTCGGAGGTGAGGTCGAAACTGCTGAAGGAGCCGAGCAGAAAACGTTGCTGCATCTCGCCGCTCTTTTCCAGGTAACGGTGGTGCAGGAAGAGGTGGAAAGGGAAGTCGGGAGCCTTGAGGCGCAGGGAGAGCTGGTTGTGGAACAGGTCGCTCTGCAGGGTTTCCTCGCCGCTCAGGTCAGTATACAGGAGAAAGGGCGGGCTGCCGGGGTACGACCAGGGCAGTGCGCTCTGGTTGTGGGGAGCGCTCCTCAGGATGTCCCGGAAGAGGACGAGGTCTCGGTAGGCATAGCCTGCGTCGCCGTAGAAATCGTCCTCGCCCCGGTAGTCGAAGTTCAGGTGATAGCGGTGGGGCAGGGGAAAGCTATCGAGCCACAGGGCTCCCACCGGCGAGGAAGAAAGGCTTTCATGCTCTCCCTGGGTGGATGGGTCGCCGCTCTGGCGCCAGGAATAGCCAAAGGAGAAAAAGCCTTCGCTTTCATGACGGGCATGGGCAAGATCGCTGGAAGGTTGCTTCGGGGGAACAGTCTCCGCCTGCGGAGGTGGTTCTCCACCATGGGCGCCAGGTGCGAGCAGCAGCGCCAAGACAGGAGCAAGCAGCAACGGGCCGGCCAGCCATCGGCTGCGCTTGCGGTTCATTGGGTGAACCTCCCCCGGCCGGAGAGCGACGGCGTGTCCGTGCCGTGGAGAGTCGAATGGCAGTCGCTGCAGCGGGTGTAGAAGGCGCGGCGCACCGGCTCGGCAGCCGGGCTGCCGGTGGCCGTGTCGATGCCATGGCCCACGTGGCACTGCAGGCACAGAAAGGGTTCACGGGCGACCAGCAGGTTGTTGCTGGCCGAACCGTGGGGGCTGTGGCAGGTGATGCAGTCTTCCGCCACGTCGGCGTGGGCAAAGGCGAAGGGCCCTCGCTTTTCCGGGTGGCACTGAAGACAGGTTTCCTTTACCGATTCTTTTTTCAGGTGGCTAACGGTCTCGCTGCCGTGCGGGTCGTGGCAGTCGGTGCAGAAGACGCGGCCTTCGCGCAGGGGGTGGTGGCTGGGCAGGGAGAACTGGACCTGCACCGCCTGGTGGCATTTGAAGCACATGGGCCCGGTCTCGGGGGGACTCACCTTGAGGTCCGGGCTGCCGTGGGTGTGGTGGCAGTCGAAGCAGGAGACGTCGCTCACCGCATGGGTGCTGGCGTTCCAGTGGTGCAGGTTGAAGGTGGCGTTGGCCGTGTGGCACTTGAGGCAGATGAGGGACTGGGCCGGGGCCGGCAGCTCCTCGAGGTTGATGAGCGTCTTGTAGTCGCAGGCGGTCTTCTTGCCCTGACGGGCGTTATCCGCCACCAGTTCCGGGGTGAGATCCCGGATCGCCAGGCTGCCGGGACCGTGGCAGGACTCGCAGTCCACCAGCGGCAGGCCCGAATCTTTTTTGAGCTGCGCCCCCATGGTGCTGGCGTCGAAGTCCAGGCGCAGCTTGTCGTGCTCGTGGCAGGCGGCCAGGCAGTTGTCGGTGCCGATGTAATCGGCGTCGAAACGGCCGACGAGAAGCTTCTCGTATTCCTTGATGGGCCGGATCGGCTTCGAATCCTTGAGGGAGGTACAGCCGCCAAGCAGGGCCAGGCAGAGGGCGAAGGGGATGAGTGCGGTTAGCGACATGCCGGTCTACCGAAAAGAGACGAACAGACGAGCTGCTTCTAAAAGTGACGGGAATTGATGGGGTGAGAATCCTCGAACCAGCTTCCTGACCCACTCTAAAAGATCGCTGTCGCAGTATCAAGTCAATTGCGACGGTCTTTTCTTGTCGAGCAGTGCTCCGTGGCCGGGCAGGAATTTGGCGGCGCCTGTTTTTTGGCCGTAACCTGCCGAAATCAGTTTGGTATCCTCCTTGACTTTCGTGCTTTCTCTGGGTACGATGCTGCCATTCGGGCTTCGGCAGGTTGCCGGCGCCCCCCCGGTCAATCACCACAAACAGGGAGGAGATTATGGGACGCAAGAGTGTGGCAGCCCTGCTGGCCTTGGCGGTTCTGGCCGCAGCACCCGCCTGGGCGGCGGATACCATCAGGATCGGCTACAATATCGAATTGACCGGCGACATCCCCAAGGTGGGAGAGAGCTCGAAGTTCGCCGCCGAAATGCTGAAAGAGGACATCAACAGCCAGGGCGGCCTCGAGGTGGGCGGCAAAAAATACCAGCTCGAATTCATCTACGAAGACAACGAGGCCAAGGCCGAGAGCGCCGTGACCACGGCTTTGAAGCTTATCGAGAAGGACGAGGTCCTGGCCATGATCGGCCCCAATTCGAGCAAACAGGCGGTGCCCGCCGGCCAGGTGGCGGACGACAACCAGACGGTGATGGTCACCCCCTGGTCGACTAACCCCGACACCACCCTCGGCCGGCCATGGGTCTTCCGGGCCGCCTTCCTCGATCCCTTCCAGGGGCCGGTGGCCGTCGATTTCGCGGTGGAGCAGTTCCAGGCCAAGACCGCGGCGGTGCTCTACGATCTGTCCAACGACTATTCCAAGGGGTTGGCCGAGATCTTCAAAACCGATTTCGAGAAGAAGATGGGCGCTGGCTCGGTGGTCGCCTTCGAAAGCCACGGCACCAAGGACCAGGATTTTTCGGCCCAGCTCACCAAGATCATCGCCGCCAGGCCCGATTTCATCTTTCTGCCCGACAACTACAACCAGGTGGCGCTCATCGTCAAGCAGGCCCATCAGCTTGGCTGGAAGGGTCCCTTCATGGGCTCCGACGCCTGGGGTTCTTCCGAACTCATGACCCTCTGCGGAGACGACTGCAAGGGCCTTTATTTCTCCACCCACTACGCCGCGGCCGGCGCCACCGGCGCCACCAAGGAGTTCATCGACCGTTACCAGAAGAAATACGGCTATGTGCCCGACGACGTGGCGGCCCTCACCTGGGATGCCACCCGCATCGTGCTCCAGGGCCTGCAGGAAACCGGCGGGCTCTCCGGCAAGCTGCGCAAGGACCGGCGCAACCTGCGGGAGGCCATGGCTGGCATCACGAGCTTCGAGGGCATCACCGGCACCATGAAGTTCGACGACCAGGGCGACCCGGTGAAGTGCGCGGTGGTGGTGCGGATTTCCGAAACCGGCGAGTTCGTGTTCACCAAGTCGGTCTGCCCGTAACCTGGCAGCGGCCGATGGACCCGTAAAAAAGTCATCGTGCCGCTTCAAATGGCTAATCTGAAGAACTTTGTAGACTAAGGAGTCGTGGTGTTGAGGGCGCGGAGGCATACATACGCTATGTCGAGCACCCGAGTACCCGCTGCGACCCAGGAGATCGGAGTTTTTTCGTCGCCATCAAAAGCCCAGGCGGGCAAAGCCCTGTGCGGGGCGGTCGTGGGCCGCTTTGGCGCGTTTTATGAAAACCGGGGGGGAAAGTGCTCACCAGCTTGCTTCAGAACCTGCTCAATGCCCTGCAGTGGGGGAGCTTCTACGCTCTCATCGCCCTTGGCTATACCCTGGTCTACGGGGTGCTCACCCTGATCAATTTCGCCCATGGCGACATCTTCATGGTGGGGGCCTACATCGCCTTCTTTGTGGCCACCTTCTGCCTCAAAAGTCTGGGCCTGTCCGGTCCCCTGGCCCTGGCCGCCACCATTCCCGTCACCATGGTGCTCACCGCCGCGGTGGGAGTGAGCATCGAGCGGGTCGCCTACCGGCCGCTCAGGCGCAAGGGCGCCAACCGTCTCTATGTGGTGATCACCGCTCTTATGGCCGGGCTCATCCTCGAGCACGGCAACCTGGCGCTGCTCGGGGCCTCCCGCAAGGCCTTCCCCCCCCTGGTGGGCGAAGTGGTCTACACCGTGGGCGGGGTGAGCTTCACCAATCTCAAGATCGCGGTGATCCTGACGGCGGTGGCGGTCTTCCTGCTTTTGGGCTACATCGTCAACCGCACCCGCATCGGCATGGCCATGCGGGCCATCTCCTACGATAAGTTCGCGGTGCCGCTGATGGGCATCCCGGTGGACACGGTGATCGTCTTCACCTTCATCCTCGGCTCCTCCATGGCCGGGCTCGCCGGCATACTGTTCGCCATGAGCTACCCGGTGCTCGAACCCTACATGGGTGCCCTCATCGGCTGGAAGGCCTTCATCGCCGCGGTGGTGGGCGGCATCGGCGACATCCGCGGCGCTTTTCTGGGCGGTTTTCTGCTGGGCGCCGTGGAGATTCTGGTGGTGGCTTTCTTTCCTTCCACCTTCCGGGATCTTTTGGCCTTCACCGTGCTGCTCGTGATTCTGTCGATAAAGCCCACCGGTCTCTTCGGGGTGGCCCGCACCACCAAGATCTGACCGCGGCGGGGTGGAGGAGTCCGCCGTCTTCATGCCGCAGATGAAGACCGCCGCCGCGGTGGCCATCGCCGAGCGGGTGCGGGCCGAGGACGAGGGCCGCCATCCGGGTGCTGGCCTGAGGGCCTGCTTTCAGTCAAGTTAAGGATAAAAAAAGTTCAAATAACCATGCGACGACTTACCGTGCCGGTTCTCCTTTTCCTGCTCTTCGCGCTCCTGGGCTTTCTCGCCCAACAGGAGCTGGTGAGCCAGTACGTGCTGTCGGTGCTCATGTTCATGGGGGTGAACATCATCCTTGCCTCGAGCCTCAATCTGGTGAACGGCTACATGGGCGAGTTTTCCTGCGGCCACGCCGGCTTCATGGCGGTGGGGGCCTACGTCGCCTCGGTGCTCGGGGTGGTCCTGTTCACCGCCGACCGGGTGTTCGGCGACCCGGTGGTGAGCCCGGAGCTCGCGGTTTACGGCTTTCCGCTGGTGATCCTGGCCGGCGGCCTGGCCGCCGCTCTCTTTGGGCTGCTGGTCGCCTTTCCCTCTTTCAAGACCAGGGGCGATTATCTGGCCATCATCACCATCGCCGCCAACTACATCATCATCAGCCTCATCGAGAACATCGATCGCATCGGCGGCGCCCGCGGCTTCATGGGCATGAAGCGGGTGATCTACGCCATGGAGGACGAGCTCTTCATCCCCTGGCTGCCGCTCTGGGTCTTTCTGTTCACTGTCTTCTGCGTCTGGCTGCTGCGCCGCTTCGTGGTCTCCACCTACGGCCGCGGGGTAATGGCAATCTGCCAGGACGAGGTGGCGGCGGAGATCATGAGCGTCGACACCAACCGCATGAAGCTCGTGGCCTTCATGCTCTCCTCGGGCCTGGCAGGGATTGCCGGCGGGCTCTTCGCCCACATCCTGGGCTACGTCAACCCGGGCTCGTTCACCATCCTCAAGTCCACCGAGGTCCTGGTCATGGTGTATCTCGGCGGCATGGGCTCACTTTCCGGCTCGGTGCTGGCCGCCATGCTCTTCACCGTGCTGCTCGAGGCCCTGCGGCCGCTGCAGATCATCAAGTGGGTGGTGGTGCCGCTGCTGCTCATCGTACTCATGCAGTTCCGGCCCGAGGGCATCATGGGCAACCGGGAGCTCGCCGATCTTTTTCCGAAGCTGCGCCGTTTCTATCGGTTCAAGTGAGAAAGCCATGGCACTTCTCGAGATTGAAAATCTTACCCAGCGCTTCGGTGGCCTCCAGGCCCTCACCGATTTTTCCATCCGCATCGATCAGGAAGAGATGGTCGGGCTCATCGGCCCCAACGGCGCCGGCAAGACCACGGTATTCAACCTGGTGAGCGGCTTCTACCGGCCTACCGCCGGCGCCATCCGGATTGCCGGCCGCTCCATCGCCGGCATGAAACCCCACCGGGTGACGGCCCTGGGCGTGGCCCGCACTTTCCAGAACATCCGGCTCTGGAAGGAGATGAGCGTACTCGACAATATCCGGGTTTCCCAGCACCACCGGCTGGGTTACGGCCTGTTCGACACCCTGTGGCGTTCCCGCCGCTATGCCCGGCGGGAACGCGAGATCGAGACCGAGGCCAGAAAGCTTCTCGAGGTCTTTGGCCTGACGACGGTGGCCGACGAGCGGCCGCCCAATCTGCCCTATGGGATCCAGCGCAAGGTGGAAATCGCCCGCGCTCTTTCGGTGCGGCCGAAACTCTTGCTTCTCGACGAACCCGCCGCCGGCCTCAACACCAGCGACATTCAGGAACTCATCCGGCTGGTGCGTTGGATCCACGCGGAATTCCGGGTGGCGATCTTCATGATCGAGCACCACATGGACGTGATGATGGAACTCTGCCCCCGGATCCAGGTCATCGACTTCGGCAGCACCATCGCCAGCGGCAGCCCCGAGGAGATCAGGAACGACCCGGCGGTGGTGACCGCCTACCTGGGGGACGACACGTTATGACCCTTCTCTCCGTCGATTCCCTGCAGGTGGCCTACGGCGCCATCCAGCCTCTGCACGGTGTAAGCTTTCACGTTGAGGAGGGGGAGATAGTGACCCTGATCGGCGCCAACGGCGCCGGCAAGTCCACGGTGCTGCACGCCTTCTGCCGTCTGCCGCCGCCCGAGGGGCCGAGGGTGGTTTCAGGTGACATCCGCTTCCGGGGCGCCTCTCTGCTTGCCACCCCGGCGCACCGGCTGGTGGATACCCACCGGATCGCCCTGGTGCCGGAAGGGCGCCATATTTTCGGCAACCTCACGGTGGCCGAAAACCTGGAACTCGCCACCTACGGCAGAAAGGAGGAGCGGCGGGTGGTGCGGGCCGACCGGCAGCGGGTCTTCGACCTTTTTCCGCGCCTGGCCGAGCGCCGCAAACAGCGCAGCGAATCGCTCTCCGGCGGCGAGCAGCAGATGCTGGCGGTGGGGCGCGCTCTGATGACCGGCTGCCGGGTGCTGCTTCTCGACGAGCCGTCCATGGGGCTCGCGCCCTTTCTGAAGTACGAGCTGTTCAGAACCCTCAAGAAGTTGAACGGTGAGGGCATGACCATTCTGGTGGTCGAACAGAACGCCTCGCTCGCCCTGCATCTGGCCCACCGCGGCTATGTGCTCGACACCGGCCGCATTGTGGCCCAGGGCACGGGTGAGGAACTGCTCGCCGACCCCGAGGTGAAGAAGGCGTATCTGGGCGGCTAGCAGACTAACAGGCTAACAAGCTGGCAAGCAAAATGCCGAGGTCACAAGTGACTCGGCATGGTTGAAAAATATTCTTGACTCCTCGCCACCGAGCGGGATTCTTTCGTTTGTAAGCCTGTAAGCCTGTAAGCCTGTAAGCCTGTAAGCCTGTAAGCCTGTAAGCCTGTAAGCCTGTAAGCCTGTAAGCCTGTAAGCCTGTAAGCCGGTAAGCCTGTAAGCCTGTAAGCCTGTAAGCC
>JBFHWX010000097.1:0-11802 GCA_041599275.1 Desulfobulbales bacterium
CAACATCCGCCAGAACCTGTTCTTCGCCTTCGTCTACAACGCGGCCGGCGTGCCGGTGGCGGCGGGCATACTTTATCCGTTTTTCGGCATCCTGCTCTCGCCCATCATTGCCGCCGCGGCCATGAGCCTGTCGTCGGTGTCGGTGGTGGGCAACGCCCTTCGGTTGCGGCGGGAGCGGATTGTTTGATGTGCCAACCACGGCAGTGTAGACGTTTTGCCGAACTGCAGTTGCAAAGAGGTGGAGGACGGGTATTGTGGTGAAAAGTTGTGTCGGTGCCGATTTTCGAACCGGCCCGTCCGATCTGGTGGTGGTACCCTGAGAATAAAGGAGGCGCCATGCTTGTCGCTCTGCGATTCTTTCTCGTCATTATGTTTACTGTACCTCTTCTGCTCGCCGCCTCGGCTTCTGCCGGGGAGGTCGTATACGATCTGGTGATCGAGGAGCAGCCGTGGAACGTCACCGGCAGGCCCGCTACGGCTATGACCATACACGGCTCGGTGCCCGGGCCGGTGCTGCGTTTCACGGAGGGGGACCAGGCCCGCATCCGGGTCCATAACCGGATGGCGGTGGAGACCTCGATCCACTGGCACGGCCTGCTGGTGCCGCCCGGCATGGACGGCGTACCGCTTCTCAGTTTTCCGCCCATCGCTCCCGGCGCCACCTTCACCTACCAGTTTCCCATCCGCCAGAGCGGCACCTACTGGTACCACTCCCATACCAGCCTTCAGGAACAGCGGGGTGTCTACGGCGCCATCGTCATCCAGCCCGAAAAGGTCAGGTTGCAGGCCGACCGCGATTTCGTGGTGCTCCTTTCCGACTGGACCGACCGTGACCCGTATCAGGTGCTGCGGGAGCTCAAACGCGGCAGCGAATGGTTTGCCCTCGAAAAGGGCAGTGCCCAGAGCATCGTGGGCGCCGCCCGCCTCGGCATGCTGGGAGATTTTTTCAAGCGCGAGCTGCAGCGCATGCCGGCCATGGATATCGCCGACGTGGCCTACGACCGCTTCCTGGCCAACGGCCGGCCGCAACTGCACCTCGACGCCCGGCCCGGCGAGACCGTGCGCCTGCGGCTGGTGGATGGCTCGGCCACCACCTACTTTCATCTGCAGTTTGCTGGTTCCCCCCTGCAAATCGTGGCGGCCGACGGTATGGACGTCGAGCCCGTGGAGGAGGAGTTGCTGCTCATGGCGGTGGCGGAGACCTACGACGTCGTGGTCAGGCTGCCGCAAGAACCGGGTGCGTACGAACTGCGGGCCACGGCCCACGACGGTTCGGGGTACGCCTCGATCTGGCTGGGCGCCGGGCCGCCGCAGCCCGCCCCTGATCTGCCGAAGCCGAATCTCTACCACGCCATGGGGGGAGCCGGCCTGGCTTCGCTCTTCGCCTTGACGCCGGCGGCGGTCATGGGCATGGACGACGGTGCGGTGGCCGCTGGCCGCTTCGACCGGCCAGGCACCATGATGCATGGCATGGAGCACGGCCCGCAGGTGCCTGCGGCAACCCCAGCGGGCCACGGCATGGAGCACTCCCCGGAATCCGGGCACCACCCGATGCCGGCCATGGAACACCGGACGAGGGGCGCCGGCATGGCCGCCGGACCGCCGGAGAGCAAAGAGCACAGCGGCCATACCGGGGCGATGGCCATGCCCCGGCCGCCCCCAGTTCCGGAACGGGAACAGGGAGTTGCCGGAGGGCAGAAGGGCCGCCGCTTCGCCGCCGATTTCCGTCCCATGGCGGCGGACGTTTCCTCGGCCCCGGCTCTTGCCGTGGATGGCATGGACCCGCGCCGGCCCGGGCCGCCCTACGACAGGTTGCGCTCCCCCACGCCCACCGCCTTCAGGGCCGGGCAACCGGTGCGCGAGATCCGCCTCACCCTGGACGGCAACATGGAGCGCTACACCTGGACGCTGAACAACAGGATCCTTGCCGAAACCGATGTGATTTCCATCCGGGCCGGCGAAGCCGTGCGCCTGATCCTCATCAACCGCACCATGATGCACCACCCCATGCACCTGCACGGCCACTTCTTCCGGGTGTTGAACGGCCAGGGCGAGCACGCGCCCCTCAAGCACACGGTGGACGTGGCGCCCATGGCCACCACGGTGATCGAGTTCGACGCGGGTGAGCCGGGCGACTGGTTTTTCCACTGCCACCTGCTTTATCACATGAAGAGCGGCATGGCCCGGGTGGTGCACTACGAAGGCTTCGAGCCGCCGCCCGAAGTGGCTGCCCTGCGCCGCCTCCTTTACCACGATCCCTGGTATTTCTGGGGCGAGGCCGGGTTGTGGAGCAATATGAGTGAAGGCTACCTGCGGGCCTCGGCCAGCCGCCAGGCATTGGTCGCCGAATGGGAGGCGGGCTGGCAGCGGGTCGAGGAGACCGAGTGGGACGCTCTGCTCGCTTTGGAGATTTACGGCAACGGTTTTCTGGTACCCTTTGCCGGCCTCGCCGTAGAGGGCGAGGGCGACGAGGTGAGCGAGTCCCGGGGAGTGTTCGGCGTCCGCTATCTGCTGCCCCTCTCCATCGAGAGCCGTTTCCGGCTTGAAACCGACGGTGGCGGCCGTTTCGAGCTCGAGAAGGAAATTGCCCTCACGCCGCGCCTGTCCCTGACCGGCGAGGCCGAGTGCGACACGGAGCACGCCGCATGGGAAGGCAAAGGCGCGCTCTCCTATGCCCTGTCGCGTGCTTTTTCCCTCGAGGCCGGCTACCATTCGGAATTTGGCTGGGGTGGCGGCCTGGCTTTGCGCTTTTAGAAGGAGGACGAACCATGATCAAGAATCTCGTCGGCCAGCCCGCCGTTCCCTTTCAACTGCCCGATACCACGGGCCGCCTGCACCGGCTTGACGATTACCGGGGCGCTTGGCTGCTCCTGGTCTTTCACCGCCATCTGGGCTGACTGCTTTGCCGCAGCCATCTCTCGCAGGTGCGGGAGCAGAGTGAAACCCTTGCCGAACGGAATCTGCGGGTGCTGGTGGTCAGCTTCGAGTCGGGCGCCGCCGCCCGCCGGTACCAGGAGGAGACCGGTCTGCCCTGGCCACTGCTGGTCGATGCCGAACGGACCCTCTACCGGGCCTACGGCATGCAGGCCGCCGGCTTCTTTGATATCTGGGGGCCCGCCTCCTGGCGTGCCTATAGCCGGGAAATAATGGCCGGCAGGTTGCCGAAGAAACCGTCCGGCGACATCATGCAGCGGGGTGGCGACGTGCTCATCGACCCGCAGGGCATCGTGCGCTTCCACCATGTGGGCGCCGGCCCCGCCGACCGGCCGCCGGTGGCCGACATTCTGAAGCAGATCGGTTGATAGTGGCCTTGTGCGGTTAATCGTGACCGGAAATTGTTGAGGAATCGTGGTGCCTCGCAAGGCGCGAAAACGAAGGCATAGCAGCGCTATGTCAAGTTTTTCGCAACACAGCAAGCGGCCGCGAGGACCAACAATTATGAGACAGGATTAACCAAACAGGCCACTAGGTGGAGTGGCCGTTCCGGTGGCCCGCTGGGTTTTTGGGTGTCCACCGGTCGTCCCAGCGGTTGCCGTTCAGGCGGAAGGAAAACGAGCGTTTCTTCGCCATACATGGCAGTATTGCCGCCATGTCCGAAGAAACCTTCACCTCAATCATCTCGCCGGTCCGGCACCTGCACGTCACCTGTGCCGTCATCGAGCGGCAGGGTACGGTGCTTGCCGCCCAGCGGGGGGCTGCCATGAGCATGCCCCTCAAGTGGGAGTTCCCGGGCGGCAAGATCGACCCCGGCGAAAGCGCCGAGGCCTGCCTGCGCAGAGAACTTTTCGAGGAGCTCGGCCTGCGGGTGCACATTTGCTACGCTCTGCCTCTCGCCACCCACGCGTATCCCGTCCTCACCGTCACCCTTCATCCCTTTGTCTGCCGGATCGCGTACGGTGAGCCCATTCTCCACGAACACGCGGCCATTGCCTGGCTGGTACCCGGCGAGTTGCACACCCTCGACTGGGCGGCGGCGGATCTGCCGGTGATCGCCGCCTACCGGCGGGCACTGGCCGCCCGGGCCGCACTCTGAGCGCAACACAGCGTCTCTTGAAAACGGCATTCCTCCCACATCTGCCGGGTTGGTGGCCGGCCAGAACACCCTTTTGTTGACACAACTTCGCCTCCAGGTATATTTTCGGCACCAAGAGGCTCAGAGACTCGATGCAATCTTTTCAGGGGAATCACCATGGACGGAACCCGTTGCCAATCTTCTTCTCTCCCGGGCGAACGCAGGATTCGGCTGCTGGCGGTGGACGACGACGAAACCATCTGCCAGTTGCTGCAACAAACCCTCGAGGAAAGCGGGGACTTCGAGGTCAGGACCTGCACCGAGGGCAGCCGCGCCCTGGCCGAAGCACTTGCCTTCCGGCCCGATGTCATCATCCTCGACATCCACATGCCGGACAAGGACGGCACCGAAATCGCCGCCGAGTTGCGGGAAGAGAAGACGACCCGGGCAATCCCCATCGTTTTTCTGACCGGCATCGTCTCGGCAGCAGAGCTCGGCTCCTCGGGAGAGAACGGTTCCGGGCCGCTCATCTGCCCCAAGCCCTTCGACCGCATCAAGTTGCTGAAACTTGTCCGCAAGGCCCTTGCCGGTAGACGGTAACGGTGCACTCCGGCTTCAGGGCTCTCTGTTTTCGATGGTCCAGCAGGAAGTTTCCCGGCATGGCGGAAACCGTGGCCATGGGGTATAGTAACTCCCCATGGCTTTTGCTTTTTTTATGGAGCAAAAAGGGGTGGTTCCTTATCAGAACAGGGTCGACAGGTGCGACTGCATAAGAAAATCAACCTGGTTTCCGCGCCGTTCGTCATCCTCTGCCTCTGCGCAGTGGGTTTTGTGGCCTATGGCCAGTTGCGGGAGAGGGCCGAGCGGCGGATTTTCGACGAGGTTCATGCCTCCCTGCATGCGCTTGCCTGGCAGGCCGAAGCCCTGCAGCGGCAGGCGGTGCACGATGCGGAGCTCCTTGCCGCCTCGCTGACCGCCGACGGCGAGCTTGGCCGGGCCGCGGCAGCAGTGGAAGGCGGTTCCGCCGGAACGGCCTTTCAGGCGATTTTCGCCGCTCTGCAGGCCAGAAATCCTGAATACCTGCAGGGGGCTATCTTCCACCCCGATGGGCGTCTGGCGTTTCAGGCGGGCAAGGGGGGTTGGGGCGGGGAGGTTGGCCAGAAAAAGCTCGCCGGTTTTTTCGAACGCCTGCAGGGCAGCGGCTCTCGATCGTCCTTCCTGTTGGTGGACCCGACAGGGGAGGGCGGATTGCTCTTTTTCGCGGGACGGAAAATCCAGGCGGCGCAGCACGAGGTTTCCTCCCCGGGCCAGGCGGCTGGCGGCTCTCTGGTGCTGGCCGGCGATGCCGGCTTTCTGGAGCGCCAGCTCGCTACCTCCAACGGCTCGGACAATGTTCTCTTCATGCTGGCCGCTGCCAACGGCATGGTGCTTTTGCCGCGCCGGCTCCCCTTCGACAGCTCTTACCTTCCCGACCAGTTGCTCGAGGGCTCTCCCACCGACGAATTGCGGCCCGAGGTGCAGATTGTGCAGGGCAGCAGCTATTTCTTCTTTGTCCGCCGGGTGGCTGACAATCTGGTCGCCGTCCGGGTCCCCGCCGAGAAAATGCTGCAGACCGGCCACCGTCTCGCCTTCATGGTGGGGGCCGCCACCCTGGCAGTGATCCTGCTCTTTGTCTTCTTTCTTGCCTTTTTCAGCCGCCGTTTGCTGGCGGAGCCCATCAGCCGCCTGAATGATGCGGTGATCGCCTACGGCCGCGGCGAGGATGACGTAGCCATCGGCGTCGAGGCTGACGACGAGATCGGCGAGTTGGCCCGTTCCTTTGTCGAAATGAGGGACAACCTGCGCGCCTCCCGGGAGCAGATCTGCCAGCTTGCCTCCCAGGATGCGCTGACCGGGCTGCCGAACCGGGCCATGTTCGTCGAGTTCCTGAAGCGCTCCCTGGCCCGGGCCGCCCGCTACGACGAAATCCTCGCCCTCTTCTTCATCGATCTCGACAATTTCAAGCGGGTGAACGACACTCTGGGCCACGAGGTGGGCGATCTGCTTTTGCAGCAGGTGGCCGAGCGGTTGCGCCATACCCTGCGGGATTCCGACCTATTGGCCACGAGCCAGGCCAATGAGGAAGAGGCGCACATGGTGGCCCGGCTGGGCGGCGACGAGTTCACCGTGGTCCTTCCCCAGCTCCGCCACCAGAACGATGCGGCCATCGTTGCCGAGCGCCAGCTCCAGGCCCTGCTGCAGCCTTTTCACATCGAGGGTCACGAGATCCACGCCACCATCAGCATCGGCATCACCGTCTTTCCCTTCGACTCCCGCAAGCCCGAAGAGCTGATCATGAACGCCGATGTCGCCATGTACCATGCCAAAAACCGGGGGAGGAACACCTATTCGTACTATTCCGCGGCGATGAACACCGCGGCCCTGGAGCGTTTCACCCTGGAGGCGGAACTGCGGCGGGCCCTGGAACGGCGCGAGTTCGTGCTTTACTACCAGCCGCAGGTGGATGCCCGCACCGAGGAGATCGTCGGTCTCGAGGCCCTGGTCCGCTGGCGGCATCCGGAACGGGGCATGGTGCCGCCGGGCATGTTCATCCCGCTGGCCGAGGAGACCGGGCTCATCGGGCCGATCGGCGAGTGGGTGCTGCGCGAGGCGGTGGGGCAGATCAGACAGTGGCAGGAAAACGGCATGCGGCCGGTGGCGGTGGCGGTGAACCTGTCGAGCCCCCAGTTCGAGGCGGGCGACCTCGAGAGGCTGATCACTTCGACCCTTGCCGAATTTGGCGTGCCCCCGTCCCTGCTGAAGGTCGAGATAACCGAGAGCATTCTGCTGCGGGCCGAGGAAAAGGCCGTCGAGACCCTGGACATGCTGAAGCGCACCGGTGTACAGGTCTGTCTCGACGATTTCGGCACCGGCTATTCCTCCCTCGCCTACCTCAAAGAGTTTCCCATCGACGTCATCAAAGTAGACCGCTCCTTTGTCCGCAATATCGCCACCGACCGCAAGGATGCCGAAATCAGTTCCGCCATCATCGCCCTTGGCAAGTGCCTGCACCTCACCGTGGTGGCCGAGGGAGTGGAAGAGAAGGCCCAGCTCGATTTTCTGCGGGACAAGGGGTGCGATACGATCCAGGGTTTTTATTTTTATAAGCCGATGCCCGCCGCCGAGGCAGGGGCTCTGCTGCCGCCTGCCATCGACTGAGACCTTCGCTGCCGACCCGCCGTCTCGCCTGTTTTCTCGCCTTCAGTCCCCGCTCTGTTTTCCTTGGGCAACAACGCACCGGCCGGAACCGGCAAGGCTTTGGGCGTTTCCGGGCGTTAGTCAATGAAATTTTTTTAAAAAAAATCAGGGAAGGGGACAGCAGAAGGTGGTGAAGGGCACGGCGGCCAGGATCCAGGACGCCAGTTCCAGGTGGCGAAAAAGTCCGGCAAGGCCCATGAGAGCGACCAGCAGCCCGGCGCCGCGCAGGAGCCTGCCCCGCAGTTTGTCGGAGAGCCAGCCGGCGGCGGAACCGAAGACCAGAAGAGCGGGGGCGGTGCCGAGACCGAAGGCCAGCATGACGCCGGAACCGGCCAGCGGCGCGGTGGTGCCGGCGGCGGTGAGCAGCATGGCGTAAAGAAAGCCGCAGGGCAGAAAACCCATAAGCAACCCCAGGGGAAGGGCGGCCACCGGCGACGGCAGGCGAACCAGGCGGCCGGCGCCGCGGGAGAGCCAGCCTACCGGGCCCCTCCCTTCGAAAGCCATGATGTTGAGGCGGGGCAGGGCAAGGGCGGTGGCGAGCCCCATGCCGATCACGAAGAGGTCGGAGAAAACCAGGGCGGTGCGGGTGAACCAGGCGAAGTTTTGCGTATAGGCCAGGGCTGAGCCGAACCAGCCGGCCACCAGGCCGGCCGTGGTGTAGGTCAGGGTGCGGCCCAGGTTGTAGAGCAGGTGAAAGAGCGGTCCTGCCGGCCTGCGGCCTGCCAGGGAAAAGGCGGCCACCAGCCCGCCGCACATGCCGAGGCAGTGGCCGGAACCCAGGAAACCGGTGGCAAAGGCCATGGTGAGGAGCGGTTCCATGGTGTCAGTTGCCGGGGCGACTTTCGTCGTCGTCCTCGAGCATCCGGTATTTCGGCCCTTCGGGGTCGTCGAACTCGCCGCGCTTTTCTGCCCAGAGAAAGACGAACCAGGCGCCGAGGCCGAGGAAAAGGGAAAGGACGATGAGGGCTACGGTGGAGGAGAGCATGGTTTCTACCGGCCGGAGAGGCGTGTCGGTTCCAGGGCAACAGTTTTCAGGCGCAGGGAATTGAGCACAACGAGAAGCGAGCTCGCCGCCATGGCCGCCGCCGCCCACGCCGGTGCGAGCTTGCCGCTCATGGCAAGCGGTATGGCCACCAGGTTGTAGGTAAAGGCCCAGAACAGGTTCTGGCGGATCACCGCAAGGGAGCGGCGGGCCAGGCGAAGTGCGGCGGCAAGCCGGCCCAGGTCGGGCCGGGTGAGCACCAGGTCCGACGAATCGAGGGCGATGTCGGTGGCGCCGGAGAGCGAGCAGCCCACCGTTGCCGCGGCCAGCGCCGGGGCGTCGTTGATGCCGTCGCCGGCCATCAGCACGGCCTCTCCGGCTGCCTGCCGGTCTCCGATCCAGGCCGCCTTGTCCTCGGGTTTAAGGTCGCCGTGGGCCTGGTGTATGCCGAGACTTGCCGCCAGCCTCGCCGCCACTTGCTGGCGGTCGCCGGAGAGCATGGCCACCTCGATCTTCATGGCGGCGAGTTCCGCGATCAGCCCGGCCGCCTCCTGCCGGGGCGGGTCGTCGAGGAGCAGCAGGCCGAGGGAGATGCCGTTGCGGGCCAGGTGCACTTCGGTGGCGGGGCCTGCCGGCTCCTCCACCACCACGCCGTGTTCTTCGAGAAAGCGCCGGCTGCCCACCAGGATGAAGCCTTCCTTTTCTTCCACCAGTACGCCGCGGCCGGCCACGGCGCGGCCCGGCAGGGGCTGCAGCGCAATTCCCCGGTTGCGGGCCTCTTGAACGATGGCCACGGCCAGGGCATGGTTGCTGGCCGCCTCCACCGAACCAATCAGCTCCAGGAATTCTCTTTCCGAACAGTTCCTCGGGCGGATCTCCACCACCCGGGGCTGCCCCTGGGTGAGGGTGCCGGTCTTGTCCAAGGCCACGGTGCGGATCCTGGCGCACTGCTCGAGGATGTCGCCGCCCCGGAACAAGACTCCCGCCGCCGCTCCCCGGGCTGTGGCCACCACCACCGCCATGGGGGTGGCAAGCCCCAGGGCGCAGGGGCAGGCCACCACCAGCACCGCCACCAGGTGAAGGAGCGCCGCGCCAGGAGGTGCGCCCAGCCACAGATGGCCGAGCCCGGTGAGCAGGGCGAGCACGATCACCAGGGGCACGAAGCGGGCGGCGATGCGGTCGGCGCTGCGTTGCACCGGGGCCCGGCGTTCCTGGGCCTCCTCCACCAGGCGGGCCATGCGGGCGAGAAAGGAGGAGGCGGCGGGTTCTGCCACCCGCAGGGTGATGGCCTCGGTGAGGTTGACGGCACCGGCGGCGATTGTCTCGCCCTGCTGTCTGGCAACCGGCATGGACTCGCCGCTCACCACCGATTCGTCGACCTCGGTGCGGCCCTTTTCAATGACGCCGTCCACCGGGATCCGGTCGCCGGGGCGGACGAGGATCCGGTCGCCCCGGGCGAGAGCCGAGGCCTCCACTTCCTGCTCGCCCTTTTCCGTCAGGCGCAACGCCTTTTCCGGAGCCAGGTGGAGGAGCTGGTCCACCGCCGATACCGCCCGGTTGCGGGCCGACTGTTCCACCAGGCGGCCGAGGAGGAGCAGGGTGACGATCATGGCGGCGGAATCGAAGTAGACCTCGCGCCCGGCAAACAAAGCAAAGAGCGAATAGCCGTAGGCGGCCGACACCCCAAGCGCCACCAGGAGATCCATGTTCGGCATTTTGTTGAGAAGGGAACGCAGGCCGCCGGCCAGAAAGGGAAAGCCAGCGTAGAGCACCACCGGCGTGGCCAGCGCTGCCGCCAGCAACTCGAGGAGCCGGCGGCTTGTTTCGTCCATGCCCTGGAAATAGCCGGCATAGAGGGCCATGGAAAAGACCATGAGCTGCATGGAGAAGAAGGCGGCGGTGCCGAACCGCACCAGGAGGCGCCGCTGTTCCCGCAGGGCGTGCTGGCGGTTGGCGTCGGCGGTGGCCGGCCGCGGCCGGTAACCGAGGCTGCTGGCTACCTGGAAGAGGGAAGCTGGCCGCAGGGTGCCGGCTGTGGCCTGCACGGTGAAGCGGTGGGTGGCGTAGTTGCCGCGGGCAGAGGAAACGTTTTCCTCACGCTCCAGCATTTTTTCCAGCAGCCAGATGCAGGTGGCGCAGCGGATGCCTTCCACCTGGAAGGAGAACACGTCCCGCTCTCCCTGCTGCTCGACCAGGGGCAGAAGGGCATCGTCGTCGTAGAGCGAAGAAAAATTCTTCTCCCGCACCCCGCTTTCCTTCCACTTGCGCTTTTCGTAAAAATCGCCGAGGCCGGCGCCGGTGATGATCCGGTGAGCGGCCTGGCAGCCGTGGCAGCAGAAAACGAGCTCGCGACCTTCGATCCGGTCGGCCAGCCGGTCGCCGGCCGGTACCGGCAGTCGGCAGTGGTGGCAGAGGATTTCGGCGTCAGCCGCTGGCCGGCTGTGTTCCCGGGAAACCGGGCGGGACAGGGCGGCCCCCCGGGTCAGGGTATCGGTGGAAGGGTACATGGCAGGCTCAGGAAAGCTGCAGCAGCAAACGTTTCTCAAAGGCGGCGCCGTCCTTGCGGAGGGTTACCGCCACCAGGATCTCGCTGCTGGTCAGTTCCTCCGGCAGCATCGCCTGGTAGAGGCCTGGCTCGGTTTCCTGAAGGGCCAAGCGCAGGGGCGAGGCACCGTTGGTGCGGACGATGATCTCGGCGGAACAGCCTGAAACGGGTTTGCCGGCGTGGTCCATCAGCCTGGTGCGCAGGCTCCGTTCACGGAGCGAGGTCTGCGCCTGCCAGCCAAGTTCCCGGGCAAGGTCCCGGGAGTGGACCGCTGCCGAGTAGCGCAATCCCTGCTCGTAGTAGTCCCGTTCCGCCACGGAACTGCCCTGCTGGCCGGCCTGGCGAACCGACCACAGGGTGAGGAGCAGAAAGAGGGCGACGAGGGCGACGAGCCCCATGGGCCAGGGGTTTCGGTGTTTCATAAGGTACTCCTCAGTTCGAGGCCGGCAGGGTGGCGGAGGCTTTTGCCAGGGGCCGGCCGTTTTCGTCGGTGAGCACGAGCTCCAGGGAAAGGGGTGCCGGCCGCACGGCTTCGCCCAGCACCGTGAAGGTCACCTTGCGGCGCCCGCCCGGGGCCAGCAGCAGCCTGCGGATCTGGCCCTGCAACTCGACGGGTTCCGCATCCTTTGCCTGGAACGCCGACAGGGCCACGGTGCGTTCCCCCTCGGTGCGGTTTTCCAGATAGGCTTCGTAGAACACGGCCGTTCTGCCGTCGGCCATGCTTCTCGGCGCCGCCTCCGCCAGCCGCCGCACCTTGAGGGAGGCCTCGGGCCGGTGCAGGGCGGAGTAAAGAAACGCTCCGGAGAGCAGCAGAAAGACCAGGGCCACCAGGCCGAGCCGGGGCGACAGCAGGGCCCGCCAACCGGCCGGCCCTGCGCCGAAGGTGTAGCGGATGATGCCCGGCTGTCGTCGCTTGGCCATCACCGTGCGGCAGGCATCGAGGCAGGCGGCGCAGTTGATGCACTCTACCTGGAAGCCGCGCCGGATGTCGATTCCCATGGGGCAGGCCCGCAGGCAGGCCTGGCA
>JBFHWX010000098.1:0-11400 GCA_041599275.1 Desulfobulbales bacterium
CACCAGCCACAAAGGGCGCCATTTCGTACTACGAGACGGGCAGAACAACCCCGCCGCTCGAATTCTTCGCCGTTCTGGCGGAAGTATCAGGCTTCCCCCTTTCGTGGCTCATCATGGGCTCAGGAGGGCAAGATGCGAAGTCGTCAGAAAACGTCGAGGGACACGGACAAACCGCCGGCGACTCCTTCCGGATGTCGGAAATGATCTCGATGACCGTCGCGGTCCTGGAGTCGGAAACCGTTTACCGCTCGGCCCTGGCCTCGAACATCAGGGCCTTTCACCAAGCTGTCAAAATGGAGGGCGAAATGCAGGAAGTGAAAGAAGAACTGCTGCGCATGCAAACGAAGCACGAATCGGATATGGCGGACCTGAAAGAGATGATCCGCTCCCTTGGCGGGCACCTGCCGGAAAAAAAATCCCTCGCTTCCTGAGGGCTGGCAGGTCCTCCAGGGGAGTAAGTCGTCAGGGCTGACAATTTAATTTAGCCAAACAAGGAAACCTCCTTTCCCCTTCACCGCCTTCCGGAAGAGAACCCCATGGTCGGACGAAAAATCGTATTTCACGACAGCTTCGCCGTGGGCTGGTCCTTCGCCGTTGGTGAATGGTCTACCCCCGCCCTCGACCTGCGCGAATCACGCCGTGCTATCGATGGCGTAGAGGTGCGAACCAAAAAAGTGGGACCAAACCTCGCCTTCCACGCCGGGAGTGTCTTCTGGGACCATTCGATGGGGTACCTTGCAGAATACTGGCGCGACGCCCTGCCCCACATAAACACCGGGCTCTGCGTGATCGACGCGAGGCCGGCCGGCCCTCTCGCCACCGGAACCGGAAACGCCTCGTTCTTCCTCGGCTCCGTCACGGCCGAGATCTTCCGCATAAAGCCAGACAGAACCGGAGTGGTAAAAACCGGCTACCTGGAATGCACACAACTCGAATTCGTCAACATTCTCAAAAGGGGGCTGGCATGAGAAGGAAACCCATCCAACTGGACGAAGATGGCCAACCCGTCGAAACATGGTTCAACGCCGCCAGGGTCGAAGACCGGACCATAGACGAACTGACAGGCCTCTGCCGGGGTGTCATCTCCGACGGCATGGTCAACCAGGCGGAGGCTGAATTCCTCAAGAGTTGGTTGGAAGCGAACATCATCTTCTCGGAAGACCTGATGCTCCACCGACTTCACGGAAGGATTAAGGAAATGCTCCGGGACAAAGTACTTGACCGGGAGGAAAGGGAGGAACTGTACGACCTGCTGCGGTCCTTCACCGGCAGCGACGCGCCGGGCAAAATCGCCAAAAACCTCACCTCAACCTTGCCCCTCGACAACCCGCAACCGCCTGTTCAGTTCGAAAATCAATCTTTCTGCTTCAGCGGGCAGTTCGTCTACGGCCCACGCCGAATCTGCCAGGAACTTACCGCCGAGAAGGGCGGCATCATCAAAACAAACGTGAGCAGTGCCCTCGGCTACCTGGTGCTTGGCTACTTCGGCAGCCGGGATTGGATGCACACCTCATACGGCAGGAAAATAGAAAACGCCATGAACCTGCGGGAAAAAAAAGGACGGCCGATCATCATCTGTGAAGATCACTGGACCCAACAAATCTACAACCTGCCATGAACGCCAACAACGCCACCCCATGAAAACCAAGGCGGCCCGGCGGGGAGCATGGCGGTCCGACTTCGAAATGCCCTGGGCCTGGCGCCAGACCCGCCGCAAATAGAACAGACGGAGACCTTACAGAATGCCCCCCAGGAAGGGAAAAAACGCTGAGAGCACTATCGAAAAGAAAGAAGGACGGCGGAGAGCCGAGTCCGCCACCGCCGCTCTACTGGCCGTGGCAATACTCGTAGGACTCGGGCTCCAACTGAATGGAGTCCTCAAGGAAATACAGGACGTCATCAGCTATTATGGCTTCTCCCTCACCATCTTCACCGTTTTCTTCGCGGCTATTCAATTCCGAGCCAATCACGATTGGAACCGACGGCACCTGGCCATTATCACCGTCAAAGACGTCAAGGAAGGAATGAACAGGCACGTCGTCGTCCTGGACGACGCCTTCAACTATCTCCACCGAAAACGGACCTCCCCGATAAGCGTCGAAGAAATCCACAAGAAGATCTGCCACAAGGACGAAAACGGCAACCTTGTCCGCGACGCGAATGGGAAACTACAGTTGGATAAAGAATCGGAAGACGCCAAAACCGTGCGGAAGGCCATCCTCCACATCCTCAACAGCTATGAGTATCTCGCCGCCGGAGTCTACCAGGGCGTCCTCGACCAGGAAATTGTGGAGGCCCTGCTCAAAGGACCGATCCTGAAGGCATACCAGGTGTTCGGAAACTACATCAGCCACTTCAACGACGAAATGTACCCGGATCGCAACGGGGCCGTGTGGGAACACCTGAAAGAACTGGGGAAGGATTTGGAAGCAAGGCGGGAGCAGCAAATAAAAAAGAGGGAAAAGACCGGGTAGGTCTTTTCCCTCTAGCGACTATCGGCGATGGCATGTGCCGTGCTTGTCAGTCCCCGTCCGGATCCTCGGGCCATTCACATGGCAAAAATCTGTCTGCACTCAACATAAGCCTTTCCTCCTGTTTCTTTTCTCGTGGGCGGCTAGCCATAAAAACTTATCGGCAGAAATCGGCCAGGCCTTAATACTGAACCCCAAAAAACAAAAAATCCCCCCACCCTGTATGAATGGAGGCGATTCCCGATGCCCTTGACACTAATCCATCAAACTCTTTGTGTCCAGCAGGAAAAATGAACCCCTACTCAAGTTTTTCTCTTTTCGCTTTACATCAGAGGGCTTAAGCGATGGGCGTCACCATCCGGCAAAAGCCGCCGCGCTCCGGCATCTGGTGGGTGTTCATCAGCCACAACAACAAACGGATGGCCAAGAAGATCGGCCGGGACAGGTTTCTTGCCGGCGAGATCGCCAAAAAGCTGGAACGGCAGATCGCCCTCGGTGACCTCGGCTTCCTCGGCGAGGAGGCCACCCACTGCCCAACCCTGCGCGAGTACGTCAACGGCTGGGAGTCTCCCGAGGGCTACCGCCCCGGCTGGCTGGACGTCGCCACCCTGTCCCGCAAGCACTCCACCCGGAAGAGCTACGAGGCCATTATCACCGCCCACCTGCTGCCGGCGTTCGGCGCCCTGCGGCTCGACCGGATCACCTCCCGCCAGATCGGCGACCTGGTCGTCTCCCTGCTGAGTCAACAGGGCCTCCGCTCCCAGACCGTCAAGAACGTCAAGAACTGCCTGAGCGCCATCCTGCAGCACGCCTGCTCGCCGGACGCCTACATCCCCGCCAACCCGGCCCGGGGCGTCCAGGTGCCCACTCCGGAGCAGGAACGCCCGTCCCGCGAGCCGGACCCCTTCACCTGGGACGAGCGTGCCCATCTCGAGGCGATCTTCCGCGAGCACCACCCGGACTACCTGCCTCTCATCGTCTGCGGCTTCCGGGCCGGGCTGCGGATCGGCGAGCTGCTCGCACTGCAGATCGGCGACATCGACTACACCACCCGCCTGATCACCGTCCAGAGGAACTCAACCCGGGGCAGGATCACCACCCCGAAGAGCCGGGCCGGCCGGCGCCAGGTCCGCATGACCTCCCAGCTCGTGGAGGCCTTGCGCTCCCACCGGCGCCGTGTTAAAGAACAGGCCCTCGCCGCCGGCGAGGGAATACCGGAGTGGCTCTTCGTCGGCCCAGGCCTGCGGCCGATCAACTACGGCAACTTCATCCACCGGGTCTGGAACCGGGCCCTGGAAAAATCCGGCCTGCGCCGCCGCACCCCGCACGACATGCGCCACACCTACGCCACCCTGCGGCTGTCGAACGGCGACAGCCTGGCCGAGGTCAGCAAGGAAATGGGCCACTCGTCCCCGAGGATCACCTATGAGACCTACTACAAATGGCTCCCCAGCGAGAGCCGCACGGATATCGACACCCTGGACGACCCGGCAACCACCGCGCAACCATCTGCAACCTATCCGCAACCAAAAAGAAAAAGGGGCTAGAGCCAAAAGCCCTAACCCCTTGATTTTCCTTGGAGGCGGCGACCAGATTTGAACTGGTGAATAACGGTTTTGCAGCTTTCCGACGACAAGGCAGGCTAAACAAAATCAAGCACTTAACGCCAAAAGATCAAAACCAAAACACCGCCTTTAGCAACCCATCCGCAACCAATTTGCCGTTCCCGAACCCGGCCCACCTTACACCCCCACCAAGAGAGATACAAGGGCAATCGTCCGCAACGGCCTAGCGGAACGCCGCGAACGTCGCTACGTATTCAGAGATGGCGGCGCCAAAAGCGCACCCGGCCACGATGGCACCGTCGGCAACGGCGCCCGCGCCGCTGAAGGTGCCTCCTTCGCCCCCTGGCTCGAGGTCATACTCTTCCGCCAGGCCGGTCCAAGAATAGGCGCCCGTCCCCTTCACCGAAGCGCAGCCGACCACGAAGTCACCGCGCTTCGTGGCCAGGGGGACAGAAGTCGGACTCACGACGTTGTTGGTGCTGACCACCACTGGAGCGGCGGACCCTAGACCCAGCACCGACCACACCCCTATCCCGCAGCGCCTTTGAACCCCGGCAAACGTAACCACCACATTGCCCGCGGTCCCGTCCGGCAGGAGCCGGGCCGCCACGGCCGCCGTACTGCGCAGACTGCCGCCTGAATCCGTGTTGTTTTGCACGACGACGGCGTTGCTGCCACCGCCAATGGTGACACCGGAAAGCGCGACGGCGAGGTTCGAGCCATGCACCGCGACCACGATACACCGTCCTGCCTTCGGAGATCCGAAGTTAACCGCCGGAAAGGTATAAACCGTCCTGTCCACGACGTCACTGTAAAAACCAAGGAAACTGGCCTGCGCCCCGCCCGGCGCCGCCATGCGCAGCCTGTTCGCCAGTATCATGCCGCATCCCCCGCGTGGCAGCCATACAGAGTGCCCAACGCCCGCCAAAGCACGATCACCGTGTGGCCGGAAACCGCCAGATCCGGCTGGGCGCCCCCGACCCAAGACATCGTTGGCCAGACGATAGAGCCGACTCCGGCCGCCTCGACCATCAGGGTGACGGACTGACCCTCGTCGATGTCGATGGTCGGAGAGCGGGCGGCGCCAGGAGCCCATATCTGTATCGTACCGTCGGACGCCCGAATCGTCACCCCCACCCCGTCTGACACGGTGTAGACCGTCTCCGCAAGCTCTGCGAACTTCTGCCGGCCGGTCCAGTCCTGGTCCTGATCGAGCTTGGCCGTTTCCGCGTCGTAGGGTTGCAGGCTCACACCTGTTTCCGCCGCCAGCAGAGCGGTCATGGCATCGATCTGGGCGGCCCTGGCCTCGTCCACCAGCGCGAGGAGGTCCCCGGTCTGCGCAAGGATGTCGTTTGCGGAGGCCAGGGCCGCGGCAAGCGCCGCGGCCACATCGACAGGGATTTGAGCCACCAGTTGGTCCGCCTGGGCGACCAGGTCGGCCAGGGCCGCGTACTGCGGCTCCAGCGCGTCGTTGATCCTGGCCAGACCAAAGGCCTGCAATTCGGAAACCGCTGCCTGCCAGCTCACCCGCAGCCCCTCGAGGGTGTCCAACCTGGTGTCGATCTCGCGCCAGATCGGGTTGAAATACCCCTCGGAGAGCCTGGTCTTGCCATCCTTCATGACATAGGCCGGATACCTCATCGTCATGGGGAACCTCCTTACACTGCCAGGTCATACCGCTCTGCCACGTGGTACGGCACGAGCGGGTCGGTGGTGGCACCAGTGATTTTCACTCCGTATGAGGACGCCGGCGCGCCCAGGGTCCAGCGGCCCTCCAACCATCGAGACCGGCCGTCGACGACCTCCGTCTTCGTGCTGGTCGGAGCCACCGGGCTGCCGCTGACCATCAGCGCCAGGCTGCAACTATGGCCGGCGCCCTCGTCGTACTCTTCCAGCAGCACCCGCACCGTAATGGAATCCGAAGGCGTGCCCAGGGTCCGCGCCGAGCTGTAGTGTACAAAGGCCGCCGCATGCCGGGCCATCTTGACCACACTTTCGGTGAGCCGAACCCCCGGCATCACATCGGTGGTGCCGACAAACACCACCCGCAGGGGAAGCAGTGCCGGCGACGACGCCAACTGGCCGGCGGTGTCCTCCCGCACGGGATACCAGACGCCTGCCAACTGATACTCGAAGGCCAGTTCCGTCCCGTCCGGGGTAAAACCCTCTGTCAGCACATCCAGATCGTTGATACCACCCGCCAACTGCAACGGGGTGAGCTGCACCGCCGCCCGCGGGCTGGAGAACTTGGCGAAATTGAGCTTGAGACACAAATCCCGGTCCACATCAGCGGCCAGAAACGCACCGTCCTGCAGGTACACCAGCAGCCCCTGGGTGTATTCCGTGCCGTTGGTGTAAGAGATCTGATGCGCTCCGCCCGAAACGATCACCAGGGCATAGCGCTTGCCGGCCTCGATGTACACCGGCCTGGCCCAGGGGATGCGGTTCCAACCCGTGGCCAGCGATTCCTGGGCCATGGTCACCCGCGCCAGCACCGCTTGCAAGTCGGGCTGTCCCAACTCGGCTTCGCACAGCATCAACTCCACCGCGCCGGAGGCAGCCACGGTTGAAAACAACAGCTCGACACTCGTCATCCAGCCGGTCTGCGCGGAAAGGAAGGTTTGCGCCAGCGTCGCGCCCTGCACGACGTGCTCCGTGGTTACGGCCGCCCAGTACGGCTCAACAAATCCGTCCCGCCAGAGCCGCGAGCGCCGTTCGTGCCGGATGCGGCCCGCCACCTTTTCCTGGAGCTCCTGGTCCACAACCCACACTTCGTCGCCGCGGCGGAAGATTCCGGTCACCGGATCGTACTGGCCGCTACGCCACCACGCCGACGAGGTGCTCTTCGTCCGCACCTTGCCGTAGCGGACACGGCCCCTGGCCATGGTCAGCCGCCGCACGGTCGCCGTCTGGTACTGATAGCTGTTGATCGTCACATCGCCCGCTCTGGTGGTCATACTCAGGCGGGCAATCTCGGTATAGGCAGGCAACAGGAACCCGTCGGCCGACTGGACCGCCGCCGGGTCGAGCGGGTTGAGCAGGCTCAGCTCCGCGCTGCCGGAGGCGGATTCGGGGAACCGCAAACCCTCCTCGAGCTGGGCGGCATAATCGCCGGGCGTGTCGTCCGTCTCCGCCTCGTCCAGGAAGTGGTCAGCGCCGTAAAAAACATAGTCGTCGGGCAGCTCCAGCCGCTCCTTGACCTTCGCCATGTCGATACCCAATTGCACCACCTGCTCTACCGTGGCCCGGCCGGTCAAACCGGCGGCGAGCCCGGAAATATCGCTGACGATATGGGCGATGCGCGGCTCGGCGGAGGATATCCAGCCCTCCACGGTCGTCACTCTGCCATCCACGGAGCGAAGATTTGGTAGCACATTGGCGGTGGCCACCGCCACCTCCTGGATCCCCGCCGCCGAAAGCAGCACATGGGCCAGCAGGGTGTACCCGGTCGGCGCCGACGGCTTCTCCGGGGTCGGCGACTCGAGCCCCTGGGAGATATGCACCGTGGCCACCCGCCGCCGCTGCATGGCCACGGTCTGCGGCTCAACCTCTCTGGTTTGCAGATCGATAAGGAAGTCACGCGGCTCCAGGCTGGTCTCCTCCTCCTGTCCAACCACCGAAATGGCCAGCCATTTCTGGTCAGCCAGCGGCAGATTACTGAACAGGCTGAGAGTCTGGGCCGACTCCAGGGCATACACCGACCCGGTCGAGCCATCGTACAGCCGGCCGGCGGCCACGGTAATCTCCGTGGCACTGGCTGCCGACACGGCCAGGCCCACATAATGCCGACCGGAGGAGACGGCATCCGCCACCATGTGACGGAGCGCTTCGTCGGCCCAGCCCTGGGTATTGTTCAGGTCGGCGGCCTGCAACTCCTGGCGGTCGCGGTAGATAACTTGCTTTTCCATGATCTGGTCCTCTTAGCGTTGGTTGATCTGTCCGGCAACTACGGTGCCGGCTTTTTGGGTCTGGCCGGCGCGGGCCACCTGATAGTTTCTGGTGTCGACAAGCACCTGGTCGGCCGCGGCCCGGAACCAATCCATGGCATCGAGGCAGGGCGCCAGACGCTGGCCTGGTCCGCGCGCCGCCAATGGCATCGGGCAAGCGGACCGCACGTGAGCACTGGAGCTGTAACATTTGGGCGCCATGATCCTGGTCTCGACGTGAAACGGCGCCAGGCCCAGCCGCGTGCCGCCGAGATAGGCCGGACCCTTCTTGGCCACGGCGACAACTGCCGGGTCGTGCAGATAGCTGCGCCTGTAATAACGGACCAGGGCGTCACCCCGGGCAGGATAGGCGGCCCCTGCGTGGGCATCGCGCCCCAGGCAGACCATGCCGAGCCGCTGGGCGCGCTCCGCGACAAGTTCCACATCCGCAGACAGCGGCGCGAACGACGGCGAAAGGGTGCGCACAGACAGGGTCGCGGTCTTGTACCGATAACTTGCCTGGTCGATCTGCCACACCCTGTTGCCAGCGGATAGCCGCGCCACCTGACCGGCCAGCGGCTGGCCGCAATGCAGCGATCCCGACTCACTCCGCCGCGCCAGAGCGAGCACACCGTTGCCGGACTCGGTGCCGATTCGCCACTCGGCAACCGTGAGCTCTGTTTCCATGCCATCCCGCCAGAGGGTGGCACGGGCCGTGCTGCGCAGCACCGCATCGGTGAGCACGGGGCTCTCGGACAGTGCGCCGTCGCCGAGCATGAACCCCTGGGCCGCGGCCCGGGCCCGGCGCGGATAAACTCGCAGCTGCGGCATGGCGCCCAACCAGGCCCGGCGCGAAGCCTCGTCCCACCAGCCCAGAAAAGTTTTGCCCGGCGGCATGGCGATCGTCCGCAGCGAACCGCCGCCGAGCCGCGCCCCGGTGGCCAGGCCCGCCGCGGTGCCAATGCGCCCGTGGAGCACCAGGCTGCGGGCGGTAATATCCCGTCGCTGCCGGTCGCCCCCAGGCCAGACCGGTACGTCCTCAGCCCAGGCGAGCCAAGGCAGGGCCGCGGCCGGTATGCTCCCCGGCGCCTGCAACTTCCGCAGCACCTCAGCGTCCGGGCCATCCCGCCGGATAGCCGCCTCAACGGCCCGCTCGCCGGCGTCTGCAGAGATCGGCAGCAACGAATCAGTCATTGCGCACCTCCACACTCAGCACCACCGAAGTACACACGGCGATCTCCCCAGCGCCCCGGGCAATATCCGAGGCTGGCGAAGATATCTCCACGTTGCGGGCCGCCGGCACCATAAGCGCAGCCACCAGGGCGTGGCGGTGCACATCGATACGGAAACGGGTTGCCCCCGCGAAAGCAGTGGCGAGCCCGGCCCGGGCCGCCGCCAGCACCTGCTCGGCATCCGGCCCGGGCGGCACGACAACCGTGGCCGCCAGAGCGTAGGGCACCACGTCGGGCGCCACCACCGAGACGTCAACCCCCACCGGCCGCACGGCATCCGACAGGACGCGAGCCCGGGCCGAGGCGAATGGCGCGTCTCCCGGCCCGGCCACCACATAGGCGGAGCCCGGGGCCGGATGCACACCGAACAGCGCATCGCCGATAGCCGCGACCTCGTCGTCCACCTCGGCCCTGGGCATCTCCTGCCTGGCCAACACCGCCACCTTGACGACCCCTGGCGCCGCCTGCCAGACATCGACCTGCACAACGCCGGCGTCAGCCGACAGGGCATGAAAACGATACAGGTCATAGCTGCCGGCGGCAGCCGCCTGGTGGTGTCCGAGATGCACCCGCAGCCGAAGGGCAGCGTCCACCTCGCCCGCCTGCCTCACGACGTTCTGGCGGGCTGCCAGATGATCGAGATCGCCGGCCGTCGCGTAGGCCAGCATAACCGACCGAGCGGCATCGTTGACGCGCTGGCGCAACAGCAACTCGCGATAGGCGGCCACCTCGAGGACCTTCATTGCCGGGTCACTCTCCACCAGCGCGCTGAAACTCTCGTCGCGCTGCTGCAGGTCGGCCAGCATCGCCGCCAGAATCGTTTCATAGTCGAGGCTTTCCACCACCTGCGGGGCAGGCAGCCGTGTCAGATCGATAAGCGCACTCACAGGACGATGCCCTCCATGGTGATCGATTTACCGTCCGGCAGGTACCGGCACTCCAGGTTGATGGCAACCCGGCCGGCCGCCCCGGCCTCTTCCGCCCACACGCGTTGCAACTCCAACCGCGGCTCCCATTTGGCCAGGGCCTCGGCGGTGGCGGCGTACAACTCGACCAACCCGTCGGGGTTCAGGGGCCGGTCGACCAGGCGTGGCAGCCTGGAACCGTAATCGCGGCGCATCACCCTGGAGCCGATGGGCGTGGTCAGAATGTCCACCACCGACTGCCGCAGATGGGCGATGCCGGAGAGCCGCTTACCTGTAGCCGCGTCGGTGCCGTTCATGGCGTTTCCCCCTCGACTTCGGTTGTGTAGCCGGAGCGGGACAGTACGTGCCGCACCCTGGTCACCAGCCACTCCCCGTCAATGCCGTCCCGGACACCGGCAATCACCAGCCGCCCTTCGGCCGCCAACCGGCTGTCCCCCGACAGGGTGGCGCTGATGGTCGCCTTACCCCTCTCAAAGGCGGCCAGGCGGGACTCGGCAGCCGCCCGCGCCGCCACTGCATCCGGGTACTGGTTGCGGATCGTGTACACCGGCCCGGAGCCGCCACCAGCCTGCACCGGCACTACGGCCGCAGCCGCGGTGTCATACCAGTTGGCCACCACGGTGGGGTACTTGCCACGGTCGGCCAGCACAACCCGCACCTGGGACAACGCGGACCCGGCAACATCAACAACCGGCAAGTCCTTGTCGGTCAAACTCTTGCCGGCGCCGGGCACCGCGAACAGCAGAAAACCACCGGCCGGCTTAGTCAGCGCCCCCCGCTCGGTGGCCAGCCTGGTCAGCAGGTTAAGATCGGACTCTTCGGTCTGGTCCAGGTGCGGCAGGAGAACACCGGAGAACTCGCCGGCCACCGCCGGCCGATAGCCGTGCTCTGCCGCAATGGCACCCACCAGGGAGCCGATCGTGACGTTGTGCCACGCCCGCGTCTTTGGGGCCTTGAGCGACTTCTGCATGTCCGCCGCCTTCCCGCTCACCGACAGCCTGGCCGGCGGCGACTCGAGAGCCACCTCGTCCACCACGTAGCGCCCGAACCACGCCAGCCCAGACTCGACATAGCCCAGGGATATCTCCAGCTCAGCACCCTTGCGCGGGATGGCGACAGCGCCGTCCCGGTCGTCCAGGTCTATCTTGACCGTGTCGCTGGTGGTGCCCGCCTCGTCGGTAACAGACAGCTCCAACAGCCGGTCGCGGATCGCCGCCGTCACATCGGCGCTGTCCGCCAGTATGCGAAAGTCGGGCCGCATCAGTCCCAGAGCCTCACCG
>JBFHWX010000099.1:0-11287 GCA_041599275.1 Desulfobulbales bacterium
CTCACCCTGGAAAAACAGCGGCTGCCGGAAAGGATCAGGCAGAAAAAGGAGCAGAAGCTTGATTTCTGAGCGGATCGTTTTCGTCGAACCGGCGGCGGGCGGCTCGCCCATTCCGGCCGGGCTCTTCAGCCTGGACCCCGACACCGGGGTCGGCACCTTTCAGTACGGCCGCCGTTATCTGCTGCGGCCCGACGCCCTGCCCCTCGATCCGGTCAACCTGCCGCTTTCGCCCCAGCGTTTCGTCACCCGCAAGAACAAAGGGCTCTTCGGCCCACTGCGCGACGTGCTGCCCGACAGCTGGGGGCGATATCTGATCGCCAAACAACAGAAAATACCCTTTGCCTCACTCAGGGATGCCGAACTGCTCGATCAGGTCACCACCAGCGCCGTGGGCTGCATCTCCTTCGGAAAAAGCCCGGAACGGAGCGACTCTCGGCGCGAGCCTCCGGTCGCTCTCGAAAACCTCGATCAGGTGGCCGGCGCTTTCAGTCGGGCCCTCGACAGCGGCGATCTCCCCGAAGAGGTGCGCTATCTCCTGCAGTACGGCACCTCCCTGGGCGGCGCCCAGCCGAAGTGCCCGGTGCTGGTCGACGGCGAAGAGTGGATCGCCAAATTCGAGAACCGCACCACCCCGGTGCCTTTTCCGAAGATCGAATTCGCCACCATGCAGCTCGCCCGCCTGGCCGGCATCGACACACCGGCGCACCGCCTGCACCGGATCGCAGGAAGCGACATCTATCTGGTCAAACGGTTCGACCGGATAAAAAACCAGCGGCTGCCCTTCATCAGCACCTTCGCGCTGAGCGACCTCGATCTCGACGAGATCGACCGCGGTTCCTACGTCGAGGTCGCCGACCGCATGCGGCAGTTCGTCTCCGACGTCCGGCGCGATCACCATGAGCTCTTCCGCCGCATCGCCTTCAATATCCTCATCCGCAACGAAGACGACCATCTGCGCAACCACGGCTTCGTCCACCACCATGGCGCCTGGCAACTCTCCCCGGCCTACGATCTCCTGCCCATGCCGGCCCGCCGCCGGGAGCAGGACTCCTTTCATCTGGCACTTGCCGTGGGCGAATCAGGCAGCCTCGCCACCCCGCAAAATCTGCTCAGCCAGTGCCTGCGCTTCAGCCTCACCCCCGCCGAGGCCGCGACCATCTGGCAGGAAGTCAGGGAAACCGTCGGCCACAACTGGCAGCAGACACTCACCGCCGCCGGCGTCGCCCCTGAACACATCGAGGCGGTGCGCTGGTGCTTTGAGAGATTCACTTGCTCGGGAAAAAATGAAGAGTCCCTGAATCCGTGAGCGTTCGAAACGGTGCAGACGCAAGGCGGCAACGATGTTGATTATCCTGGTGCGATATCAACAAGTTGGCAACGAAGCGGAGGGGCCGTTATCGGGCGCCCTGAAAGGCGACGTGGTGAGTTCTTTCGCCCATGGATTTAGATATATTTCACTTTGTTCTTGAGATGTTACCCTGACAGCTTCTACTCAGCCGTCACGGATTCAGGGAGTCGATACAACTGGCGCGCCCGGAGGGATTCGAACCCCCGACCCACGGATTCGAAGTCCTGGCCCTGGACATCTCCAAGTTGAGGGATAAAGCCAAGAAGGAAAAGGCTATATTCACCCTTAACCCAAAAAATTATCCCCCAAAAAACACCATCAACAACAGCCGTAGAAACTCGGCAGCAATCGGGTCGCCAGCGACCGGTACGTGAGAGGCGACAACCTGCTTCCGCCCTGAAATAAATGCGGCGGCTCTCCCCTAAGAACTACGGGAGGCCGGAACCGGAGCATCCATCTGAACGGCAGCCAGACAGAGAGGACCACGGGTGTCTCTGCCTTGCAGCCGCTAGGCAAAGCATGGTCGTCAGGGATGTGGGGAAAAAGCTTCGGCCAGATCACGGCCGACAATGAGATGAATTTCGATCCTGCCGCCACCCTCGAGACCGCTCTCCTCCTGCAGGCGGATCCGGCCGGGCAGGTCGCCGGCCAGCATGGCCGCCGCCTCCCGATAACCTGCTGGGTGCAGAATAACCGTCTCGGAATACCCGTGGTGGCCGGCGTCTGCGGTACGGGTAACGGTATAGCCCTTGGCGGCCAGGAAATCGCCAACGGTTTTAGCCATCAGCCTGACGCCATTGCCGTTCAACACTTCCAAGAGCAGATCCTGGCGTTGCCAGGCTGGAGACGAAGACCGCGGTTCGGACTTCGTTTCAGGAGCAACTCCCGGATGCGGTCCGTTCACTTCCTCCGGTTCGGGGCGAGTTTTTTCCGGCGGCGGCCCGATCACCGGATCGCTGCCCTGGTCGAACTCCGGCTGCTCTGCCCGGCTGCTGCCGGCTTCTTCGCCGGATTGCAGGAATTCACTGACCTTGCCGCGCGCCGCACTCTCCCCCTCCTCCTGACTGGTCTCGCCGCCCGCCTCAGAGTAACGGACCGGGCGGGCCTGGCGGGTCGAGAGATAATCGCGGAAAATGGGGGCATTGATATCGGCGGGATTGTCCAGCGCCCAACTGCCGTCCACGACGCCTTCGATAACCAGATTGATCACCGCCATTTCTATGGCCTCGCGCACGCAGAGCTGGGGCGGCTCGTTGCTGCTGAAGCCGGTCTCTATCTCGAGCAGACGGTTGGTCTTGACGAAACGGAACACGCCGAAATCAACCTGTTCGGAGAGGATCGACTTGGTGGTGGAAATCGAATGAAGCACTTCACCCTTCATGACATCGACGGAACGCAGGGTCAGGGTAACCTGATCGCGGCGGATTTCGGCACTGCCGCCGGCCCCGAAATACTTGGCACCAAGCCCGCCGGTGATGAGGTTGGTCTCATAGGCGACGATGCCGCCCTCGAGGAGCAGGGGAGCATGGCGCAGGACCGGCAGGTCCGTGGCCTTGTCCTCCCCGAGCTTGGCCCGGATGATCTTCCGCTCGGTCAAGAGGTCGTTCAAGCCCTCGCGCTCCAGGGGGATGAACCAGCCAGACTGCAGCAGGGCCTCGACGAGCATGGCAGTGGCTCCCTGGGTCACGGCGGTCGAAAAGGTGGAACTGGTCGGATGGTGCTTATACTGGCCGGTCTGGTCACGGAAACTGTAGACCGCCACGGGAATTCTCCCCTTGGGCTTGGGCAGAGACAGGAGCTCACGGCTGGTGGAGAGTATTGCGGCGGGCTCAGCCGGATTTTTGCCGACCGGCAAATGCCCGGCGCAACCCAGCACCGGCAACAGGAGAAGAAGAGAAAACAGGCCTGATATTTTATCTACCTTCATTTCGATCCGTCATATGTGCTGATACCATGGAGGCGGCAAGACCGTGCCGAACCGTTCTCCGTGAAAAAAACCAACGGCAAAATTCTCCGTCAACAAACGCGCTGGAAAAACGAAAAAAGAAAGAGCAAAGGGCAAGGGCGCAGGGACAGCCCGGTCGGCGGGAGATCCCTGCCTCAAACCGGAAAAAGCTGTCATTTTCAATAGTAAGGCACTTCAATGGTGGTGGTGCCACCGGTAATGATGTCGGTTATGGACACCGTTACCAGATCCCCACCGATACCAGAGATATCGATACTGTAGTCGCCAAACTCGTAGTGGCCGTCGGCCAGATCGGCATCAAAGCCGCCGAAGGCGGTATCCACTATC
Source organism: Desulfobulbales bacterium (assembly GCA_041599275.1). GTDB lineage: Bacteria > Desulfobacterota > Desulfobulbia > Desulfobulbales > BM004 > JBFHWX01. The sequence continues at coordinate 3,642 of JBFHWX010000099.1, forward strand.
TGGTTGGCCAGGTTGTTGAGGATACGACGGGCCAGTGAATTCTGGAAATCTTCGATGGGGTCACGGGAAGAGAGCGCCCCGGTGTCGATGTCCTTCTGGGCCACCGCCGCGTTCATAAGAATGCTGCCATTAAGGGGGTTGCCACCGAAAGAGGGGTTTACCGGTTGATAGACCAGTTCGGTGGCGGTGGCCGAAACACCGGACCACAGAATCATCGTGCCAAGAAATAAAAGAAAATGAAGTTTCTTCATGACCCTTCCTCCCGTGCATGTTGCGTCGGGTATGCTGTTGCAGTGATGAGACAACGAAAGACGAAACACGGCACTATATGCCGTCCCCTGCCAGGTCGGACTCCAGCCCCTCGCCTTCGAGGCTGGTCAGTTGCCAAAGGAAAATATTGAGGTCCCTGACGCTTTGCCGGACAATGTCCTCCATGGCGCCACCGGTCCTGACCCCGACTTGATAGCGCTGGACGATGCGCTCGTCAACCGAAATCAAAACCAAACTGCCCCACCGGGCCGAGGCCCTTTCGCTGATCCGGATCCGGAATTTTTCCATTCCAGGCAACGGTTCCCAGTTATTCACAAAAAGCCGGTGAAATTCATGACCGATGCGGGTCTGCACCTGTTTCACCACCAGGCCGTCGAACTCTTCGCCGGCCCGACCCGGCATGGCCGGACCGACGAAGGTAAACAAAACCGCGAGAAAGGTGACGAGCCGGGCCCGTTTCAATCCCGACCGCACCGGGTGGCAACGCAAAGCGCACTCCTCGGCCAAATCAATTGGTGACCGCCAGCACCGGGTCCATCTGGATGACGTGCATCACGTTACCGGTACCGGTCTGCAGGGTCGTGGCCGAATGCCCCAGGTACCCGGTCTGGGTGACCGTGACCTGATTGAAGTCGGCGGCCGCGTTCCACATGCCCTGCTGGACATCCGCCCAGTTCCCGTCACCCTCCTGGAAGATGGTGGCGACGTTGAAGTCGCCGTGTTGGCCGAGCCCGGCTTCGTTGCCATAGCCGGTCTGGGTGAAGGTGGCCTGGTTGGAATCGGCGCTGTCGCCCGAGAGATAGATATCGATCCAGGCTTCGTTGTACATGCCGGTCTGGGTGACGTTGCTGTCGTTCTGGTCGCCGCGCTGATAGATGTCGCCCACGTAGTTGCCGGTACCGTCCTGGATCACGGTTGCAATGTTGTTGTCCGCCTCGGAATTTCCATCGTACTGGGAGATATAGGCGGCGTTGTCGTCGCCGGTCTGGAGGACGGTGGCCAGGTTGTTGCTGCCCTCCTGCTCGACATAGCCCACGTAGTTGTAGGTACCCACCTGGGTAACCGTGGCCACGTTGTCGCTGGCCGTTCCGTTATGCCCTTCCTGCTCGATCTCCGCGTCGTTGAAATCGCCGGTCTGGGTGATGGTGGCCTGGTTGTTTGTCAACTCGCCCTGGTAGGCATATTGATCGATCCAGGCGTCGTTGTTATCGCCGGCCTGGGTGGTGGAGGCGGTGTTGCCGGTGGCCGAGGAGGCAGTGGTGCTGCCGTAGGCCTCCTGATAGGTACCGGCGTCGTTGCCGGCACCGCTCTGTTCCACCGTGGCCTGGTTGCCGCTGAGAGTGGCCAGGCTGTCCGCCTCCTGCCAGATGCTGGCGTCATTCTCCTGGGTATAGTCAATTCCGGTGCCGTGCTGGGTGATGGTGGCGGTGTTGCCGCTGACCTCGCCGCCGTCATCGGCCTGCTGGTCGATCTCTGCCTCGTTGTAATCACCTGTCTGGGTGATGGTGGCGATGTTGCCGTCCAGGATACCGCCTTCGTAAGCCTCCTGGTCGATCCAGGCGTTGTTGAAGGTGCCGTCCTGACTCAACAGGGCCTGATTGAAGGACAAGAAGCTTCCCGCATAATCGGCCTCCTGGTAGATGCGGCCGTAGTTGCCCTCGCCCAACTGGGAGATGTCCGCCAGATTGTCGCTCGCCACAGCGTCGTCGTATGCTTCCTGGTCGATGCCCGCCGAATTGTCCACGCCCTCCTGGTCGACCATCGCGATGTTGTTGGTCGCCATACTGCCTGCATAATCGGCGTACTGGTCAACCCAGGCGTTGTTGTCGTCGCCGCTCTGGCCGATGAGCGTCTGGTTGCCAACCGCCCCTCCCTCGTAGCCCTCCAGATAGATGGAGGCATCGTTGGAGGAGCCGCTCTGGTCGATCTGCGCCGTGTTGGCCGCCGCCAGGCCTCCTTCGTAATCGGCTTCCTGGTCGATCCAGGCGTCGTTGTAATCGCCGTTCTGGGTAATCAGCGCCTGGTTGCCGGTCAACACGCCGCCTTCGTATACTTCCTGCTCGACCTCGGCCTGATTGGAGGTGCCGGTCTGCTCGATCACCACCTGGTTGTCGCTAAGGGTGCCGCCGTACTCGTCGGTCTGCTGCCACTCGGCCTGGTTGCCTTCGCCGTCCTGGGTCACCTCCACCGTGTTATCGGTGCCGGACTGGGAACCGTACCAGGATTCGTAGGTCAACCCGGTGGTCGGATTCGTGGAGGAAGAATAACCTCCGGCCGTGTTGCCGGTGCCGGTCTGGGTGACCGTGGTCTGGTTGCCCTCACCCTTCTGCTCGAAGGTGGCGTCGTTCGCATCGCCGTCCTGGGTCACCGTGGCGGTGTTCAGGTCGCCGCCCTGGGTCAGGGTGATGGTGTTCAGATCACCGGTCTGGGTGGTGGTGACCGTACCGTTGGTGCCGGTCTGCTCGATATCGGCGCTGTTGCCGGCCCAGGCCGTGCCGGCCAGCAGCAAGGAAAGAGAAGCCGCCAGATAGATCTTGGTGGTGCCTTTCATAGGTATTCCTCCTCGATAAAAAATCTCTGTTTTTTTCTTTAACTACAGCCCGACGAAACCGGTCTGGGTAATGCTCGCCAGGTTGCCGCTGCCGGATTGGATGAGGCCGGCGCCGTGCCCGTCGCCGGTCTGGCTGATGGTCGCCTGGTTCAGGTCGCCGGCCAGGTTCCAGGCACCCTGCTGGATGGAGGCCTGGTTGAAATTGCCGACCTGGAGAATGGTGGCCTGGTTGAAATCGCCGGCCTGGCCGATATCGGCCTCGTTGTCGTCGCCCAGCTGGTCTATGACTCCCTGGTTGCTGTCGGCGCTGTCACCGGAGAGGTAGACGTCGATCCAGGCGTAGTTGCCATAGCCGCTCTGGGTGATCTCGCCGTTGTTGAGATCCCCTTCCTGTTCAACTTCGGCATCGTTAGAGGTACCGTCCTGGATCACCGTGGCGACGTTGAAGTCGGCGCTCGACGGGTAGTTTTCCTGGTCGATGTAGACGTCGTTGTCGTCGCCGGTCTGCAGCACCGTGGCCAGGTTGTTGTCGCCTTGCTGGTAAACGTCGCCCACGTAGTTGCCGATACCGTCCTGGGTCACCGTGGCGATATTGTTGTCAGCGTCGGAGTCGCCGAAATACTGGGAAACATAAGCGGAGTTGTCGTCACCGGTCTGGGTGACGGTGGCCAGGTTGTTGCTGCCCTCCTGCTCGACGTAGCCCACGTAGTTGAAGTTGCCCAGCTGGGTCACCGCGGCCTGGTTGTCGTTCGCCGTGCCGTTATAGCCCTCCTGCTCGATATCGGCATCGTTGAAGTCACCGGCCTGGCTGATGGTGGCAATGTTGTTGGCAGCATCACCATAGTCCGCCTCCTGGTAGATACCGGCATCGTTGGAGTCACCGGTCTGGCTGATGGTGGCGGTATTGTCGGAGAGGGTCCCGTTATAGGCCTCCTGATCGATCCAGCCGTCGTTAAAGTCACCGGTCTGGGTGGTGGTGGCGCTGTTGCCGGTGGCGGAGGCAGCGGAGGCGCTGCCGTAGGCCTCCTGATCGAGCCAGGCGTCGTTGCCGGCGCCGACCTGGTCCACCGTGGCCTGGTTGCCGCTGAGAGAGGCCAAGCCATCCGCCTCCTGCCAGATGTTGGCCTGGTTCATCTGGGTGTAGTCAATACCGGTGCCATGCTGGGTGATGGTGGCGGTATTGCCGTCGGCCATGCCGCCGTCATCGGCCTGCTGGTCGATCTCGGCATCGTTGTACACGCCGGTCTGGACAATGGTGGCCAGATTGCCGGAAAGCGTGCCCCCAAGCCATGATTCCTGTTCGACATAGGCCTGGTGGTAGTCGCCATTCTGCTGGATATCGGCCAGGTTGCCGCTGGTTTCCGCCTCGCCGGCCTGCTGGTCTATCCAGGCGTCGCTGTAGGCGCCGTTCTGGTTTATCAGAGCCAGGTTGGCATCGAGGAGGCTGCCAGCATAATCGGCGTACTGGTCGATGCCGGCGGAGTTGTCGCCACCACTCTGGGTGATGGTTGCCTGGTTGTCGGTCACAACACCCTCATAGGCGTACTGGTAGGTATTGGCGTAGTTGTCCGCTCCATCCTGGTTGATAATGATCTGGTTGCCGCTCACCATGCCCGTGTCATAATCGGCATACTGCTCGGCCCCGGCATCGTTGTAATCGCCGGTCTGGTTGATCTCGACATCGTTGCCGGCCACGATCCCTTCATAGGCGTCCTGCTCGATATCGGCATCGTTCGAAGAACCGTCCTGGGAAATCGCCAACAGGTTGTTGGTTATCACGGCGCTCTCGTGATCGGCCTCCTGCTCGATCCAGGCATCGTTATCGTCACCGCGCTGGGTAATGGCGGCCTGGTTGTCGCTCAAGGTACCGCCGTCGTACACCTCCTGCCAGACCTCGGCCCAATTATAGGTGCCGTTCTGCTCGATCAGAGCCAGGTTGCCGCTCAGGGTGCCGCCGTCCTCGTCGCTCTGCTGCCACTCGGCCCCGTTGCCTTCACCGTTCTGGGTCACCTCCACCGTATTGTCGGTGCCGGACTGGGAGCCGTACCAGGATTCGTAAACCGTCTGCTCACCCGTGGTCGGATTGGTAGAGATCCAGGTGGAATAGCCGCCGGCCGCGTTGCCGGTGCCGGTCTGGGTGACCGTGGTCTGGTTGGACTCGCCCATCTGCTCGAAGGTGGCGTCGTTCGTCTCGCCATCCTGGGTCACCGTGGCCGTGTTCAGGTTGCCACCCTGGGTCAGGGTGATGGTGTTCAGATCACCGGTCTGGCTGGTGTTGACCGTGCCGTTGGTGCCGGTCTGTTCGGTGTCGGCGCTGTTGCCGGCCCAGGCCGGAGTCGCCAGCAAAACACCTACCGCCGCCACCAGGTACATCTTCCGTATCCCTTTCATGTCGTCATCCCTCCTCATGTCTTGATTCGAGGTGCAGCCCCTGGCTGAGAACACTACTCTTCCAGGTTGGACCCAGCTCATGGGTTTATCCATCGACAGCACCGGAAACAGCTAGACCTGCCGCCGGAACCGGCACCTCCCTGTCACTTGCCCTGTTTGATCACCGCCCACATGCCACCGGTCTGCTCGACCCGAACGAAGCGGCCGTTGCCCGACAACTTCATGTCGAGAAAATTGGCATCGCCGAACTGGCCTACCACCGCATAGTGGTTGCTGCCCTTCTCTTCGATGAACGCGTAGTTCTCATTGCCGATCTGCTGAAGCAGAGCGGTCTGTCCCTTGCCCTTCTGATCGATCAGAGCCTCGTTCCCCATGCCGCTCTGCAGCAGATCGACGTACCCCGAATCGCCAATACTCTGACCCACCTGTGCCGTGTTGCCGATGCCGATCTGCTCGAGCTCGGCCCTGGGCCCGGGGCCGGACAGGTTTCCCCTGGCCCCCAGATCCACACCGTTCTGCAGGATATCAACCCGGTTTGCCGTACCCACCTGGGTGATATCCGACCGGTTGCGGACCTGGTACTGGCTGACCTGTGCCTGGTTGCCTTCCCCTTCCTGATAAACCACGGTTAGGTTGTCCTCACCGGCCTGGTAGACGTCGGCCAGGTCGCCGGCGATGGATGAACCATACGAGATCAGCAAGACGCACAGTTGAAAAAGCAGTTTCCTGCCCACGAACTGTTCCATAGCGGTCTTCCCTCTTTCAGATGGCTGTGTGAACGAATTGCTTTCTCCTCCCCGAGAGCCGGAGAAAGACCCACTTTGCCGGTCCGACAGGGAGTGCCGACGAATACCGGGCCTATAGACGCGACCGGAATGCCTGGCTCCCTGCGGATTTGTAGCTAACTGGTGGCCGAAACTTGCGAGCAATTGGCCACAACGTGAGGAGAAAACTTGAGGACTACAATGGCAAACCGCCGGATAAACTGAATTGGGTGGCGGAAAATGGGGCCAAACCAAAAGAAAAACGAGCACCAGCATGACCCAAACGGGATGCTATGCCTATCTTTGCTATCGAAAAAATGGAATACTATTGCCCCTGCAATAAAAACAGCATATTGGTCTCTCTCTGTCAATATAAAGTTGGCAGTAAGCAGCACATTTCCCAAACAGGAAGGCTCTCAATTCTTCACGACATGCTCCATTCGGCAGAATAAATAATTCCCCATAAACTCAAAGGGTTATTTTCAAACAAAAAATTTATCGCCACCCGGCTTGATCCCGTATTCAACCGAAAGAGGAGCCAAGGGTAACAAGGGAGAAGGAACTTTTTTGGCAAAATTGGGGCAAGACCGCCCTCGCCAACAAAAAAGGGATTAGCCCATAAAGAGCTAACCCCTTGAATTCAATGGCGCGCCCGGAGGGATTCGAACCCCCGACCCACGGATTCGAAGTCCGGTACTCTATCCAGCTGAGCTACGGGCGCGACGGGGAAGAGCCACCCGGTTGGGCGGCACGATGGTGTGGGTTCTTATACCGTAGTTTTTGCCGCCGGGCAACCGCCGATTTGGCCGGCTAACCGGCAAGGAACGAACCCGCCCTGGGCGGCGACCTATACTTCTTGCTTGACATATAGGACGAAAGTATTTAAGTTGTTGCTTGAATGAGTTAGGTTGGCGCTGAGCCTCTTTTCTTCATTACTCGCCTTTCCCGTCGAAAGGCTCACCCTGCAGGAGCTCTGTTAAAAGATGTTTGAAGTAACTCCCCTGGCGGCAGAAAATCTGCTGTCATACCTCCGCTCCAACAAAATGACCGATAAGGCGATCCGCGTCGCCCTTCGCCAGGGCGGCTGAGCAGGGCCTTCTCTGGGCCTGGCTCTGGACGAGCCGAAAAACACCGACACCACCCTCCAGCAGGACGGCCTCACCTTTCTGATCGACACCGGCCTGCTGCAGAACTGCGGTGGCCGGGTCAAAGTGGATTTCATCGAAGGGGGCACGGGTGCCGGGTTCGCCATCTTCCCCTCCGCTCCCATGGGGGCAGGCTCGAGCTGTTCGAGCTGCTCCACTACCAGCGGCTGCCGTTGAACCAGTCGCCCTGCTAGAGGAACCGTTATGCCGATCTACGAATACCGCTGTCAGGAATGCAAGACCAGCTATGAAGTGCTGGCTGCCACCAGCACCCCCACCGCCGAGGAAACCGCCTGCGTCAAGTGCGGCAGCCAGAAAGTCAGGAAGACCATTTCCGCCGGCTCCTTCCGGCTCGCCGGCGGCGGCCCGAACATCCCGGCGGGCGCACTCTCCGGCTGTTCGAGCAAGGGCGGCTTTTCCTGAGCATAAGTTTTTCCCGGCCCGGGCGGCCGGAAAAATTTCATCCTGGAGGGATGAACACCGAAGGATGAACACGAAAAAAAAGGGTTCCGCATATGCGGAACC
>JBFHWX010000100.1:0-11151 GCA_041599275.1 Desulfobulbales bacterium
AGAAACAGTATTTTGTAAACGGATCAGCGGCAAATAGTCAAGCACTTTAGCTGCCAGGAAATGAGCAAAAAAACGGAACAGATCTATATTTCTCTCCGCCCCGCAGGCAGGAGGTAGCTGGTTCGTTTGGGGACAGACCAGAGGTCAGTCCCCGATTATTGGCTCAGCCGGATAAAGCACCACCCTCGGCAGCACGAAGAGGACTGATTTTATTTTTGTCTTTCAAGAAATTAAACCTGTCTCCCTCAAAAGAAGCCGCCACCACGGCTTTCCTTGACGGCACCTTTTCAGCACTCAGTCTCCAGTCCCCAGTCCTCAGTCCTTAGTCCTCAGCACTCCTCCTATTCCACCGGGCAACCGGCCAGTTTCAGGTCGCGGCCGAAGTCGAAGTTGTCGTCGTTCTCCTCGGTGTGGCACTGCAGGCAGACCTCCGGGCCGGGGTTGCGACGGATTACCGCCTCTCCTTTGCTTGCCGCATGGGCCAGTCCAGGACCGTGGCAGACCTCGCAGCCCACGGTTTGCAGATCCGGCGCCAGGGCCAGGAGTCGGTCGACATCAGGCTCAGTCATGGGACCTGGGAGGGCGTCGAAATTGCCATGCCGGTCGGTGACGTGGCACTGCAGGCATTCGGGGTTGTTGTTCTGGTGGCCAGCGGCCAGGGTGAGGTAGGCCTTGGCGTGGTCGGTCTGCTCCCAGGAGCGGGTCTGGGGAATGTGGCAGTTGGCGCAGGCTGACCAGCCGGCCAGTTCCGGGCGGGCAGGTTCTTTGTTCTCCTCGGTCACCGGGCCGGCCGGCGGGGGAGGGGTGGTCCTGGCGGCGTCCGGGTTGTTGGCCCGTTCCTTGGTTTCCTCGACGATCCGCAGCACTTCGGGGTCGTCGGGCATGGTGGTGTCCAGATCGATGAAGCGGCCGGCGAGGGAAGAGGGTATTTGCCGGTTTGCCCGCAGGGAGGCCAGTTCCGTTTCGAGAGCCGCCAGTTCCGCCGCCACCCGTTGCCGCTGGGCCAGAAGCTCCTGGTAGCCCTGGTGTGTTTTCAGTTCGGCCTCGGTAAGTCTGCCCTGGTAACGGCTCAAGCGGCCGTCGGTGCCGTCGAGTTCCAGCCGCTTTTCGGCGAGCCGCCCGCTCATCCGGTCCTGGCCCCAGGTCTTCGAGGCCTGCCAGTCGATGGCCAGCACCCCCATGTGCTTGCCCTGTTTGCCGCTCTGGCTGATGAAGGTGTTGCCCACCTGGGTGGGCGGGGTGTTGGCGGAGTTGGGGCTCGAAAAGAGGATGAGGTGGATGGCGGGAAAGGCTTCGGCGATCAGCCGGTTTTCCTCGAAGGGGTGGTTTGAGAGCAGCACCAGCAGGTCGGTGGCGTCGGCAAGCTTTTCGACCACCGGCTCCAGGGCCTGCTGCCAGGAGAGCACCTGTACGCTCGGGTCGTCGAGCAGAGCGGGAGCGATGGGGCCGGTGAGGCCGATGACGCCGATTTTGAGGCCAGCCACCTTCACGATCGTGGAGGATTGGAACACCGGGCCGCCGTCCGCTTGCCGCACCAGATTGGCGGAGAGCCAGGGAAAGCGGCTGCTCGCGGCGATCTGGCGAAGAAAATTGACACCTTGAAAAAGATCCTGCACCCCCACCGCCACCGCACCGAACCCCATGCTGTCATAGGCCGCGGCAATGCCCTCGGCGGTGACCCGGGCCTGGCCGGCCAGGCCGGCAAAGGGCACGGTTTCCTTGAAGAGAAGGTTGCCGGCGTCGAGGGCAAGGAGCGGCCCCGCTTCGGCGCGCAGAATCTGGAGCTGGTAGGCTTTTTTGGACAGACCGCCCAATTGCCGGGTCTTTCAGCCGCAGGGCTCGAGCTCGCCGGCCACGTCGTTGGAGTAGGCAAGGGAGAACTGCCGGGCTGCCGCATGGTGGGCGGAGCCGGCGGCGAGCAGCAGGGTCAGGGCAAAAACGAAAAAAAAGCGGCGCATGGTGTTCCTCCTGGAACGGGGTACGGATTTGGCGTAGTGAAAGACGGGGTAATCCGGCGACCAATATATTATGCCTTGCCCGCCAAAGGATTCAAGATGAACCGGCAGGGAAAACGAACTTCACCCCGAAGGGCAGGAAAAGAACAGCTGCCCGGCTACGGGTCCTGGCCACCGCCGCCGCCTTTTCGGTTGCGTTCAGCCAGGATCCGCCGCCATTTTTCGAGGCGGTCCTTGACCACCGCCTCATAGCCCCGGTTGGTGGGGCGGTAGAAGGTGCGGCCGCCGATCTCTTCGGGCAGGTGGTCCTGGAGCACGAGCCCCTCGTCGTCGTCGTGGGCGTAGCGGTAGCCCTTGCCGTAACCGAGCTCCCGCATGAGCCGGGTAGGGGCGTTGCGGATATGGAGCGGCACCGGCAGGCTGCCGGTCTCACCGATCAGCCGGCGTACGGCGGCGTAAGCGGTATAGAGGGCGTTGCTCTTGGGGGCGGTGGCAAGATAGACGGCGGCCTGCACCAGGGCGAGCTCGCCCTCGGGGCTGCCCAGGGTGTGGTAGGCGTCCCGGCAGGAGAGAGCCACGGGAAGGGCCTGGGGATCGGCAAGACCAACGTCCTCGGAGGCGAAGCGGATGAGGCGGCGGGCGATGTAGAGCGGGTCCTCGCCGGCCGCCAGCATCCTGGCCAGCCAGTAGAGAGAGCCGTCCGGGTCGCTGTCCCGCAGGCTCTTGTGCAGGGCCGAGATCAGGTTGTAATGCTCCTCGCCGCTCTTGTCGTAGCGCAGGCTGCGGCGCTGGGCCGCCTCCCGGACGATCTCCGAAGTGATCAGCCTCCGGCCGGGCTCGTCGAGCCGTTCTTCGGCCAGGGAAGCAGCGATCTCGAGGAGATTCAGGGCCCGTCGGCCGTCGCCGTCGGCCATGCCGGCGATATGCTCGAGCACGCCGGCCTCGGTTTCGATCTTCAGGCGCCCGAGACCGTGCTCCTGGTCGGCCAGGGCGCGGGCCAGGATGGAGGCGATGTCGGCGGCGGCCAGGGGCTCCAGCACCAGGACCTGGCAGCGGGAGAGGAGAGGCGCGATGACGTTGAACGACGGGTTCTCGGTGGTGGCACCGACCAGCGTCAGCAGGCCGCTTTCCACATGGGGCAGGAAGGCGTCCTGCTGGGCCTTGTTGAAACGGTGGATCTCGTCGACGAAGAGAACGGTGGCCACCCCTTGGTTACGCCGTTCCTCGGCCCGCACCACCAGTTCCCGCACGTCCTTGACCCCGGCCAGCACCGCCGAGAAGAAGACGAAGTCGGCGCCGGCACCCCGGGCAAGGATCCGGGCAAGGGTCGTCTTGCCGGAGCCCGGTGGGCCCCAGAGGATGAGGGAGGGCAGGGCCTTGCGGTCCAGAAGCCGCCGCAGCAGCCGGCCCTGGCCGAGGATCTGCTCCTGGCCGACAAAGGCCTCGAGGCTTTCGGGCCGCATGCGTTCGGCAAGGGGTTGCTTTGGGGAGGAGGCCGGAGCGCTGGGCATGGGAGGTGGACAGGTTGGGGGAAAGAAGAGAAGACAATCGTTGACGGGTGTCGGCCTCCCAACCCTACCCCACCGGGGAAAGAGTTGCAAAAGCCTTTTTCCGCGAATGGCGACGGGGTGTCCGCAAACAAAAAAGCCGGAGAACGGTGGGGTCCGTTCTCCGGCTGGTTGGCTCACCGGTTCGCCTGGGAAGAGCGCCGCGGCGAGGGATGGTGAAACATTATTCGCTGATGGTGCAGCCCTCTGCGGTGCATGCGACATCGGCCACCAGGAAGCGGGCCTTGTGACCGGCTTTGATGAGTTGCTTGGCGGCCATCTCGGCCCGGGCGCCGGTGGTGCAGTGGACCAGCAGTTCCCTGTCCAGGGGAAGCTCTGCCAGGCGGTTCTCGATTTCATCGAGGGGAATGTGGAGAGCGCCGGCGAATTTGCCTTCCGCCACTTCGTCGTTGGTGCGGACGTCGAGAATTACCGCCTGCTCGGAGCCCGCTTCGGCCACGGCCCGGAAGTCGGCCGCTGACACCTCGCCCTTTTCCATGGTGCGGACCCATTTGATTTCGGTGGCCACGGGGCCGGTGGCCAGTTCGTTGCCCGCCTGCTGCCAGCCGGCAAGGCCCCCCGGCACCAGGGCAACATTCTTGTAGCCCCATTCCATGATGGTGCCGGCGGCCTGCTCGGCCTCGTCGCCGTTGCCGTAGACCACGATGGGCGCCGATTTCTTGGCCGGGAACAGGTCTTCCTGGCCGGCAAGCCCTGCAAAGGGCAGGTTCACCGCCCGCGGGATGTGGCCGGCGGCCGCCTCTTCTGGGCTCCGCAGGTCAACGAGCACGATGTTGCCTTTCTTCACGAAATCCATGGCCGCCACCACCCGGTGACCGGCCTCCTGCCAGCCGGGCTCGCCCACCAGCATGGCCCGGACCTTGGTGTAGCCCATCTTTTTCGCCATGCCGGCGGATTTCGGGCTCAGACCGCAGGTGACCCCGCCGCAATAGAAGACGAGCAGGGTGTCCTTGTCGGCGGGCAGCACCGCTTCCTTTTTCTCTTCCAGCACGTCCGCCGGAATGGAGACCGCCGTCGGGATATGGCCCTGGTCATAGCGCTTCTTCGGCCGCGAGTCGACCAGCAGGTAGTTGCCGGCCTTGCCGGAGGCGATGAGCCCGGCGATCTCGTCCACCCCGATATCGGTGACGCCCTCGGGCAGCTTGGCGAGCTTCGGCTTCACCGACACCGCCACCTTGTCCTTGCCCCGCACCTCGAAGGTGACGATGGCGGCGTGGCCAACCTGTATATGGTCGAGCCCCTCGGTGCTGTCATCGACCTTCACCATCTGCGAAGTGCCGTCGGCGTCGATGGTGATGGTTTTCGCCTTCTTGCTGTAGCCGGTGACCTGGCCCTGGTAGACGTTTTCCATGCTCTGGGCGGCCTGCTGGGGTTCGCCGGCCTGGCTTCCCTGGGGAGCGAGCACGGGGCTGCCCACCAGCAGGGCAACAAACATGAAAGGGATCAGTTTCGAAACTTTACGGCGTCCGGACATGGCAATTCCTCCTGAAGTTTGGGCTTTTTTTAAAAAAAACCCTGGTTTTCTTCGCGCACTGGACCGGCGGCGCTGCCGGTCATCATCCAGTGGTAAGCAAGGAGGATGCCATCTGTATGTGTTCTGTAACTAGTTGAAATGATATGGCCTGTGGAAAATGAAGGGGTGCAATGGATTTTGCCGGCCGCGAGCGCTTTTTCGTTCCCGAGCCCCTGGTTGCCAGGGGAATCGGGTAATGAAAAAAATTTTTCCGTGCAAAAAAAATTGCATCCCTATCCTCCGCGGTCAGGAATCGAACTGCTTGAGGCGCCAGTTCAGGGCCTGGCGACTGATGCCCAGCATGGCGGCGGCCACCGCCTGGTTGTTGCCGGCTCGCCGCAGGGCTTCGAGCACCAAAAGCCTGCCCGCCTCCTTGAGGGTGGGCAGGCTGGGAAGCAGGGCAAAGGCTGACGGCTCGCCCTCACCATCGGCAGAGAAAGGCGGAGCACCGGCCTGCAGCTTCGGGTAGAGCGATTTTTTAAAACTCTCGAGGCTCAGCACGCCGCCCGGGTGGGTGGCAACGGCGTCGAACACGAGGCCGGCCAGTTCCCTGACGTTGCCGGGGAAGGGGTAGGCGCCCAGCAGATCGAGGAGCTCCGGCGGGTAGCTGATCTTTGCCTTGCCGAGCCGGTGAGCGGCGTCGGCCAGGAAGTGCTCGACCAGGAGCGCCAGGTCGTCGGGCCGTTCCCGCAGGGGGACCACGTGGAGATGGTGGATGCGCAGGCGGTAGTAGAGATCATGGCGAAACGCGCCCTTTGCCAGTTGCTCTTCGAGGTCGGCGTGGGTGGCGAACACCAGGCGGGCGTCGGTGCGTTTGACGAGGTCGGAGCCCAGCGGCCGGTATTCGCGCTCCTGCAGAAGCCGCAGGAGCTTGATCTGGGAGGGCTGGTCGAGGTCGCCAATTTCGTCGAGGAACAGGGTGCCGCCACCGGCCCGCTCGATGAGGCCGGGCCGATGGCTGTCGGCGCCGGTGAAGGCACCCCGGGCGTGGCCGAACAGAGTGTCGGCGAACATGGCATCGTCGAGGCCGGCTACGTTCACCGCCACGAACTCACCGGTACGCCCACTCAACCGGTGCAGGGCCCGGGCAAAGAGTTCCTTGCCGGTGCCGGTCTCACCGGTGACCAGGACCGGTTCCGGCGATGGGCCGATGGCTTCCATATAGCGGAAAAGGGCGTGCATGGCACGATTGTGGGTGACGATGGGGGCGAAGTGCTCGGGGTGCTGCAGGGTGTCGTCCAGCACCCGGCGGCGAAGGGCCCGGTTTTCGCGGCGCAGGGCCCCGAGATCGATGGCCCGCCGCACCGCCTCCAGCAGGCGGCCCGGTTCGGAGACCTTTGTGCAGTAGTCGTAGGCCCCGAGTTTCAAGCAGCGCACGGCGCTCTCGGCGGTGTCGAGGCCGGTGAGCACCACCACCGGCAACTCAGGAAAGCGGCCGACGATTTCGGGCAGCAGTTCCTCGCCGGTGGGGGGCGGCATGATGAGGTCGAGCACCACGGCGCTCACCGCCTGCCGTTCGAGAAGCTCCAGCACCTTGCCGCTCTCGTTGCAGAGCAGCAGGTTGTTGATCCCTTCGCTGCGCAGCCTGAGACTGAAGCCGTGCAACCAGGCCTCCTCGTCGTCCACCAGCAGCAAAGGCTCGGCGGGAAAGATGTTCTTCGTGGTCATTTTCTTGGAAAAGTGAAGTTTGTTTTGGGTTGTCAGGATTGATGGACTCGCAGAAAGTCCATCGTACCGCTGAAGATGGCTAAGCGAAACGCTTGATCTACCAGGAGTGGTGGTGTCGAGGGCGCGGAGGCATACACAAGGTATGTCGAGCACCCGAGATCCCGCCACGACGCAGGAGATCGGACTTTTCGCGACGCCATCAGGATTCTTTGCGCTCTTTTCCCAGAGCGGGCAAACTGAGAACCACGGTGGTGGATTCGCCCGGCTGTGAGCAAAACCGCAGGCTGCCGCCGTGCTCCTTGACGATGCCGGCCGAGACCGAGAGCCCGAGACCGGTACCGCCGGTGGTCCTGCGGGTGGTGAAGAAGGGATCGGTGAGCTTGCCGAGGTTCTCCGGGGGAATGCCGACGCCCTGGTCGACAACGGTGAGCAGCACCTGGCCTGATGTTTCATCGAAGCAACTGCTTATCTCTAGGCAACCGTGGGGAGCTGCCGTGCTTCGTTTCTTTTCGTCCATGGCTTCGCAGCTGTTCTGCAGAAGGTTGACGATCACCTGTTCGAGCCGCTGGCGGTTGCCGGCCACCGTTGGCAGGTCCGGGGCCAGGCGAGTGTGCAGGTCGTGGTGCTTGAGCCGGTTGGCGAGAAGCCGCAGGGCGGCGGTCACGGTGCCGTTCACATCCACTGGCTCGACTTCCCTGGCCGGCTCGCGGCGTGCGTAGTCCTTGAGGTCCGCGACGATCTGGCGGATGCGGCGGCCGGATTCCTCGATTTCCCGCAGGAGCCTGGGCACCTCGTCGCGCATCTCACCGTAGTCGAGGCCGGCCACCGGAAAGTCGCCATGCTGCCGCCGGTATTGGTCCAGCACCGGCACCACGTCCTGCCAGGCCCGGGCCAGCAGTGGCGCGTTCAAGAGGGTAATGCCGTTGGGGTTGTTGATCTCGTGGGCCGCCCCCGACACCAGCATGCCGAGCGATACCATCTTGTCGGCCTGCACGAGCTGTTCCTGCTGCTCGCGGGTTGCTTTTTCCGCCGCCTTGCGCTCGCTCAGGTCGCGGATGATCCAGATCGAGTGCAACCTGCCGTCGAGCTCCGCCTCGGCCAGCGACAGCTCGATGGGCACTCCGAGGCCGGCGCTGGTGACCGCACGAAGCTCGAGGGTCTCGCGGATGGGGCCTGCGGCGGAGCGGAGTTTCGGTTCGATCAGGCGGTCGTCCACCGGCAACCGGGGCGCGATGCAGTCGTAGACCGTGCGGCCGAGGGCTTCCTGCTCCTGGTAGCCGAACAGCGAGGTGGCGGCCTGGTTCCAGAAGGAGATGCGGCCTTCGGGATCGAGCAGGATGATGGCGTCCTGGGCCGAGGCCGCCAGGCGCCGGAATTTTTCCTCGCTGGCCGCAAGCTCCGCCTCGGCCCTGCGGCGGGCTCGGCTGGTTGCGGCATAGGAGCGCCCGAGATCGGTGAGATCATCTCCCAGGGCCTGCAGCTCGCTGGGGCCCTTCCAGGTGAACACGACTTCCTCCTCATGCTTGAGGATACGGTGGAGCCCGGAGACGATATCGAGCTTGATGCGGTCGGCGGCAAGGGCGATGCGGCGGCCGATCAGAAAGACCACCACCCCCAGCAGGGAGACGATGGAGAGGATGCTCACCACCAGCTCCCGCTTCCATTTCCTGCCCGCTGACTGGTCGAGGGTACGGCCGAGCCAGAGCAGGTTCCGTTCGCCGTGCTCGAACACCAGGGGCAGCCAGGTGATCACGGCGTCGTCGGTGGTGGAGAGAAAGGAGTTGTGCTCACGGAAATGCAGGTCGCGGGCGGGCAGGGCCAGTCCTCCGTCGGGAAAGCCCGGTGCACGGTGCAGAAGCGTGCCCTTTTCCGAAAACAGGGTGAAGCCGCCCGTTTCGCCGGTGAGGTGGGTGAGGGGCAGGGAGAGCAGCGCCTGGCCGAGCAGCTCGCCGGCGGAGGAGCGGACCGGTTCGGCGAGAAGAAAGACCGGCGGGCAGGAGGCGTCGTCCCCGGCAGGATCGACGAACAGCGAGGGCAGGAAGCCGTCGGCGTTGGGAACGCTCTGGAGCCGTGTTTCCGGAAAAGGGCGACAGGCGTCGGCGGATTCCAGGCTGGAACGGAGCACCCCCTGGCGGTCGATGAGCTGCAGGCCGAGGCCCGTCTTCTCGCTGAACCAGTCGCGGAAATGTTCTTCCAGGCCGGCTGTCACCGGGGTGGAAGAAGCGAGGGCCCGGCGCAACGGCTCGGATTTCGCGAACAGGGCGAAGCGGGTTTCGATGCTGCGGATGGTGGCCTGCAGCCGCATCTCCTCGAGCCGCGCCCGCTCTTTTTCCTGGCGGATGGCCATCTGTTCGTGCAGGGCGAGGTGGCCCCGCAGGTTGATCGCCACCAGGGTGAGCAGCGGCAGGGTGCCGAGTCCGAAGATGACGAGGGCGATGAGGGTACGCAGTTTCATAACGGTTTCCCGCGAAAAGGGGCGAAAGGAAATCCTGATCAAGAGAGAGTTTTTTCGTCGGCCACCAATGTAGCGTTATTGGCAACTCCTTTCCTGAAAGACGTCACCTCGTGAGCTGCTCCGGTGTGCTCGCTTTCCAGAAACAGTTATTTCAGAAAAATTCATAAAAAAATCAGCGACAAGCTTCCTGGACCTGGCGCCACTGGGCATCGAGCCGTTTGGCGGAGACCGGGAAACGGGTGCCGATTTCCTGGGCGAAGAGGGAGACGGCGAATTCCTCGAGCATTTTTTTGTAATGACCAAGCTCTTTGCAGCATTCCAGGTTCAGCCCTGCCTGACTTTTCTCGCGGCTTGCCAGCCGTTCGGCAAAGGGGCGCAACTGGGCTTCGCGGGCCGCGTCCTTGGCCGGGTCGAGGTGGGCGCGTTCGACCCGGAGTTGCAGGGCCTTGAGGTAGCGGGCCGTATCCCGCAGGTCGAGCTCACCGGGAGCGTCCAGAAAACCGGGGGGCACCAGTTCCGCCACCCGCCCACGGAAAGCGGCGTACCGTGACCGGCCGGCGCCCCGGCGCTGGCTGCGGTCGAGCTCTTCGAAATGGCCGATTTTGTCCAGGGTGGCGCGGCGCTCGGCAAGCAGCGTCTTCACCGCCACGAGATAATCGCGGGCCAGCACCAGGAGCCCGCGGCCGGACACCTCCTGGATTTTCTGTTCGAAAACGTGGCGGCTCGGCACCTGCCCCGAGCCGGTATCGAAGACCGATTCGAGCACAAAGCGCTGGAGCTTTTCCCTGACCTCGTCGCGGGTGCCCAGCCCTTCGTAGAGCTGCCAGGAGGAAAGGGCGGCTGCGCACTCCTTCTTGAGTTCCCGCACCTGGCGGCCGAAGTTCTGCTGGTAGAGGTGGAGAAGACCGTTGCGGCCGCTCTCGGCGGCCTGGGCCGGATCGGCGAAGAGCCGCAGCACGATCCGGTTTTCTCCCTGCTCCTCCTCCACCACCAGGGCCGGCAGGGCTTTGCCGCAGAGGCGGCCGGAACGGTCGGTGAGTTCGACAACTTTCGGGATTTCGTCCAGATCGGCCGGCGCACCCACCTGTTTTTCAAAGCGTTTGCGTGCCGCGGCCAGAAGCGGGTCATCGCTTTCCGCCTGGCGGAGGCCGGAGAGTTCGGCAAGGCTTCGGCTTTCCTTGAGCCTTGCGCCGTGACCGTCCACCACCTGAAAGCGCATGGCAAGGTGCGGCGGCAGGGCCACGAGGTCCCAGTCTCCGGTCTCGGTGCGCACCCCGAAGCGGCGCAGCACCGCCCGGCAGAGCTCCTGCAGGAAGTCGCCTTCGCCGTGGGCGAGGTCTTCGGTGAGCAGGGCGGCGCTTTCCGGGATCGGGATGAGCTGCCGGCGCAGGCTCTTGGGCAGGCGGCGCAGGAGCACGCCGATCTTCTCCTCGAGAAGCCCCGGCACCAGCCACTGGAAGTCGCGCTGCGGCAGCTGGGTGAGAAGCTGCTGGGGCACGGTGACGGTCACCCCGTCGTCGCCGGCGCCGGGGTTGAACTTGTAGGAGAGGTCGTGGGAGAAGTCGCCCACCGAAAAGCTTTTCGGAAAGGCCTCGAGATTTTTTTCGTTCGGCGCTTCGAGCAGCAGGTCGTCTTCGCTCATGCGCAGAAACGAGTCGTCCCGGCCCCTTTCTCTGATCAGCCGGTTGAGCCCGGCCTGGTCGCAGATTTCGCCCAGGCGCCCGGTGTAGAACCGGTGGAAGACCCGGTCGTCGGCCACGATGCCCCGCTGCCGCAGCCGGTCCTCCAGGTCCTCGCGGCGGGCGACGAGCTTCTGGTTGTGCTCGAGGAAACCGTAGCGGCCCTGCAGGCCGCCTTCGACCAGGGCCGCCTGGATGAAGATATCCTGGGCCTCTTCCCGGGCCGTGTCGCTCACCCGGGCGTAGCTCACCGTGCGTTTTGCCACGATGGGCAGACCGAAGAGGGTGACCCGCTCGTCGGCCACCACCTGGC
>JBFHWX010000101.1:0-11140 GCA_041599275.1 Desulfobulbales bacterium
ATGTCGTACTTGTCGAGGAAGGTGAAGTTGTGGCAGGCGATGAAGTTCGCCTTGTTGATCAGGTACGGCGCCATGATCTTGCTCTTTCCGAAGCGCAGGTGGCTGGTGGTGATGGAGCCGGACTTCTTGGAGTCGTAGACGAAGTAGCCCTGGGCCTCGTTGTCGGTCTCGGTGCCGATGATCTTGATGGTGTTCTTGTTGGCACCCACGGTGCCGTCGGCGCCGAGGCCGAAGAACATGCAACGGTGCACGTCCTTGCCCTCGATGTTGAACTTGTCCTCATCGTAGGCAAGGGAAGTGAAGGCCACGTCGTCCTGGGGACCGACGCAGAAATGGTTCTTGGCCTCCTTGGCGGCCATGTTGTCGAACACCGCTTTGACCATGGCAGGCGTAAACTCGGCGGAGCCGAGGCCGTAGCGGCCGCCCAGCACCCGCACCTTGGTCTTGATCACACCCTTGTCCATGGCCTCGCCGATGGCGCCGCGCACGTCGAGGTAGAGCGGCTCGCCCACGGAACCGGCTTCCTTGGTGCGGTCGAGCACGGTGATGTTCTTGACGGTCTTGGGCAGAGCGGCGATGAAGGCCTCGGTGGCGAACGGCCGGTAGAGACGAACCACAATCATGCCAACTTTGGCGCGCTTCTTGGCGATCAGGTGCTCCATGGTGGCGCGCACGGTCTCGGCGCCGGAGCCCATCAGCACGATGACGTTCTTGGCGTCCTCGGCACCGTAGTAATCAAAGAGATGGTACTGGCGACCGGTGAGCTTGGCGAACTTGTCCATGGTCTTCTGGACGATTCCCGGCATGGCCTCGTAGTACTTGTTCACGGTCTCGCGGCCGGTGAAGTAAACGTCGGGGTTCTGGGCGGTGCCGCGAATGGTGGGATGATCCGGGGACAACGCCCGGGCGCGATGGGCGGAAACCAGATCGTCGTCGATCATCTGCCGCATGTCGTCGAAGGTCAGCTGCTCGATCTTCTGGATCTCGTGGGAGGTCCGGAAACCGTCGAAGAAATGCATGAACGGCACCCGGCTCTCGAGGCTCGACTGGGTGGAGATGAGCGCCATGTCCTGGGCTTCCTGCACGTTCTGGGAACAGAGCATGCCCCAGTTGGTCATGCGGGCGGCCATCACGTCGCCGTGGTCGCCGAAGATGGAAAGGCCCTGGTTGGCCACCGAGCGGGCGGTGATGTGAAAGACGGTGGGGGTGAGCTCACCGGCGATCTTGAACATGTTGGGGATCATCAAAAAGAGCCCCTGGGAGGCGGTGAAGGTGGTGCACAGAGCGCCGGTGGCAAGGGAGCCGTGCAGCGAGCCGGCAACGCCGCCTTCGGACTGCATCTGGCTGACGACAGGCACCGTGCCCCAGATGTTCTTCTGCTTGGACGCGCTCTTGGCGTCGGACTCGGCTGCCATCGGGGTCGACGGAGTGATCGGGTAGATGGTGATGATTTCGCTGGTAGCATAGGCAACGTGGGTACAGGCCTGGTTGCCGTCGATTGTTACCATTTTCCGGGACATGTTGAATCTCCTTCTTGTTAATCGTTACGTGCTTGTCTAATTGCCAGACTCCCCCTGCTGGAGAGCCGTCTTTAACCTGATTGGAAAAACAAGGGTGTGATGCGAACAAACTTGATGAGGAGTGAGAAGGCAGGAGGAAGAAGAAAAAATCTTTTCTCGCGGTCCTCTGCCCCTCGGTCTTGCTCAGCACTCGGTACTCAGCACTCAACCAACCCGCGCCCCGGCAGGTCGGCCGGAACGGGGTGGGGGGTGCGGCGGGTTACGAGGCGGCTTTCTTGGGCAGGTTCTTGATTTCGTCCCGACCCATGAAGACGATGCTGTACTTTTCGTCGAGCTCGTCGCTCAGATTCTTGCAGACGTTGTCGGCGCAGGTGATGCGGATGGCCACCCGCTTCTGGCCCTCGGGGGCGTCGTCGAAGGAGGTGAGGATGGAGATGAGCCGCGCGTTGTGCTTGCGGAGAAGCTGCACCACCTCGGTCACCGAACCCGCCTGGTCGGGCAGATCGAAAACGTACTGCAGGGCGCCGTCGGTGATGCCGGTGGAGCGGATGAAGCCGCGCAGCACGTCGGTTTCGGAAAGCAGTCCGGTGAGCCGCTTTTCCTCGTCGGTGACCAGCAGTCCGGAGATCTTGTTCTCCAGCATGACCAGCGCCGCCTTCTCCAGGGAATCCTGCTCGCTCATGCAGATGGGGTTCGAGGTCATGACCTCCTTCACCTTCATCTCCGAGAGCAGGTAATACATCTCGTGGATGTCAAGGGAAGTGGTCTTGGAGGGCGAGGCCTCCTTCAGATCGCGGTCGGTGATGACGCCGATCAGCTTGCCGTGGGAGAGAACCGGCAGCCGGCGGACGTTGTTTTCCTTCATGATACGGGTGGCGCGCATGACCGAGGTGTTCTCGTCAACGGTCAATACGTTCTTGGCCATCCAGTCTTTGATCAGCATGTGCGTCAACCTCCGTGCGAAAGGGATAATGAAGATATATATAATGAGGCAATAACTGAAAAGGGCTGCGGCAAAACGAAATGAGATTGGTTTATATAATATTCCCGGCGATCCTGCAAGAATTACTGCATCGAGGTGGGCTCGGCGCCAGGCAAAGGGCCTTTTTTTGGGCACCACGAACGTAACCAATACGACACATCGCCAGATCCTATCGGCACGCCTTTTTTCCGGTCTGCGGGCTGAAAAAACGCAGGGCTGATTGCCAAATTTTTCCGTTTCAGGTACTACTCCTCCTCTGTTCCTGCGGCAGCGGCTCCTGCGTCCACAAAAGCACTGTGCCGCCTTACCACTGTCTTTTCACAAAATTTGAAGGAAACGTGGCTTCCCCCTTCTCCCAACCCCGGCTTGCCTCGCTGCTCGCGGCCCTGGCAGCGGAACCGGATTTCGTGCTCCTGGAAACCGTGCGCTGCTCGGCAGAGGAATGCCACTCATTGCTCTTCCGGCGCCCCCGGGCCCGGCTTACCTGCCGGCCGGGGGACGACCCGGCCTCTTTCTTCCGGCAAGTGGACGGGCAGCTCGACCGGGGCTGTTACCTGGCGGGATTTTTCGCATACGAATTCGGCTATCTCCTCGAACCGGCCCTTGCTCCCCTGCTCGCCAAGTTGCCCGCCGGCATGGTGCTGGCCGACCTCGGGGTCTACGACCCACCCGGGCTCTTCGACCACCGAAGCGGCCGTGGTTTCGAGGAGTTGCTCGCGGCGCCCCAGCTTTCGGACCATGCACCCTACGACATCGACAACCTGAAACTTTCCATGTCCCGGCAGGAGTACGTCGCCGCCCTGAAACGGATAAAAGGCGCCATCGAAAGCGGCGACACCTACCAGGTGAACTTCACCCTGAAGCTGCTCTTCGACTTCAAAGGTTCCGAGCTTGCCCTCTACCAGGCCCTGCGCCGCAACCAGGGAGTGAGCTACGGCGGTTTTCTGAAAAACAACGAGCGCCGCATCCTGACTTTTTCGCCGGAGCTCTTCTTCCGCAAAAAAGGGAAAAGACTCTCCGTGCGGCCCATGAAGGGCACGGCCCGGCGTGGCGCCACCAACGCCGAAGACGAAAAGTTGCGGGCCTTTCTCCAGACCGATGAGAAGAACCGGGCGGAAAACGTGATGATCGTCGACCTGCTGCGCAACGATCTCGGCCGCATCTGCCGGCCCGGCGGGGTGACGACCGAAAAACTCTTCGAGGTCGCCACCTACGAGAGTCTGCACCAGATGACCTCGACGGTGAGTGGCGAGTTTGACGGCGATCCCGGAGCGCCCGGCGTGGTCGAAAAAATCTTCCGCGGCCTCTTTCCCTGCGGCTCGGTGACCGGTGCCCCGAAGATCCGCACCATGCAGATCATCAGCGAACTGGAGCCAGCCCCCCGTGGCGTGTACACCGGTGCCATCGGCTGGATCGGCCCGGACCGCGACATGGCTTTCAATGTGCCGATCCGCACCCTGGTGCTAAGCGGCAACCGTGGCGAGATGGGCATCGGTTCCGGAGTGGTCTACGACTCGGATCCGGAGGCGGAATGGCAGGAATGCCACCTGAAGGGAAAATTCCTCACCGACCCGAGCCCGGCCTTTTACCTGTTCGAGACCCTGCTCTGGCTGCCTGGCCAGGACATCTGGCTGCAGGAACTGCACCTTCAGCGGTTGGCCGACTCGGCAGCCTACTTCCTCTTTCCCTTCGACAGGAAAGCGGCGCTGGCGCGACTTTCGGCCTTTGCCCGTCAGCCCGGAGACGGCAAAGCGAAACGGCTGCGCCTCACCCTGGACCGGGAGGGCAACCTCTCCCTTACCGGGGTCGATTGCGATCCACCCGCAACCACCCGCCTGCCGGACCCGGCCCTGGTCTCGTCCACGCCCCCTGCCGGCTGCCCGCTGGTCACCCTGTCGGCGGCAAAGACCGATTCCACCTCGCCCTTTTTCCGCCACAAGACCAGTTGCCGGGAGCTCTATGACCGTGAACGGGCCCGGGCCACGGCGGCTGGTTTCTTCGAGGTGCTGTTCACCAACCAGCGGGGCGAGCTCACCGAAGGGACGATCACCAACCTCTTCCTGCTGAAAAACGGCGCCTACCGTACGCCGCCGCTGTCGAGCGGCCTGCTGGATGGCACCTGCCGGCAGCACCTGCTCGCCGACCCGGCCCGGCCGGTGCGGCAAGAAGTGCTCTTCCCCGCCGATCTCGAAGAGGCCGACGCCGTCTTTCTCGCCAATTCGGTGCGGGGCGTGCTGCGGGTCAGGTTAGGCTAACGGTGAGCGGGATGGTGTGCAGGGAGCGGGACACCGAATTGGTGCGGCCGAGCTTCCAGCCGGCACAGCTCGCCTTGCCGGCCAGCAGCTTTTCGATGTTCGCCACCACGCCCTTGACGTTCAGCAGCGGGTGCCGGGAGAAGACCTCGGGGAGCCCATAGGTCAGGTTGCAGGCCAGGCACTTGCCGGGCCGTTCGCGGAGCTCGAACTCGAAGTCGAGCCGGTCGGCGGCAGCGGATTTGAAAGCGAGCACGATGTCGTAGGCGCCGTCGGTGGCATCGCCGTACAGGGCCTCGAAGAACTGGTCGGCCAGGGAGGCCGGAAACAGCTGGCGAAGCGTCTGGTCGGTGAAGATGGCGGAGTAATCGGTATCGGACATGGTAATTTTCCCCCTCGAAGAGAAGCCGGCAAGCTGGCAGGCAATGAAAGAACAGGCTGGTGGACCGTAAAGCCGTCCCGCGTCTCACGTCTCACGTCTCACGTCTTGTCTCACGTCTCACGTCTCGCGTCTCGCGTCTCGCGTCTCACGTCTCACGTCTCACGTCTCACGTCTCACGTCTCACGTCTCACGTCCCGAAAAAACTACCAATCCCCGGCGGTGGCCGTCAACGGCAAAATCCTCTGCCCTGCCTTCCCATCTCTCCGGTTGCGGGCCGCTCCGGCTCATGGTACGCTGTCGCCCTTATGCAGCCCTCCCTTTTTCCGACAAAAATCGACGCCGCAGGTGACGCCCAAAAGCCTTCGCCGGCCGCTTCCCGCCATGCCACCAGCAGAGGTGAGCGCGGCTTCACGGTGAGCCGCGCCGACCTCAACCCGGCCCAGTACGAGGCGGCCACCCACCACCATGGGCCGCTTCTGGTCATCGCCGGCGCCGGCAGCGGCAAGACCCGGACCCTGGTTTACCGGGTGGCGAGCCTGATCGGCGCCGGCATTCCGCCGGAGTCGATCCTGCTGCTCACCTTCACCCGCAAGGCGGCCCAGGAGATGCTGTGGCGAGCCGGCGCGCTCACCGACGGCTCCTGCCAGCGGGTAACCGGCGGCACTTTCCACGCGGTGGCCAACATCCTGCTGCGCCAGTTTGGCCACCACATAGGGTTCGCCCCCAACTTCACGATCCTCGACCGCTCCGACGCCGAAGA
Source organism: Desulfobulbales bacterium (assembly GCA_041599275.1). GTDB lineage: Bacteria > Desulfobacterota > Desulfobulbia > Desulfobulbales > BM004 > JBFHWX01. The sequence goes on from JBFHWX010000101.1 coordinate 5,897, forward strand.
CATCGTCAATATTTTAAAAAGCTCCCTGTCCCTGGCCGGCTCCGGCAAGCGGTTCCCGTCGAAACGGGTGGTGCTGAACGCTCTCAGCAAGGCGGTGAACAAGTCGGTGGATCTCGCAACGCTCCTTGCCGACGAATTCAATCACCTCGAGGAATTCTTCGACGACATCCTGCTGCTGCGCAAGCACTACGAGCAGTTCAAGTTCGACCACGGCCTGATGGACTACGACGATCTTCTCGTCCACCTGCGCCGCCTGCTCCGCGACTTCGAGCCGGTGCGGCAGGCGGTCTCTGCCCGCTTCAGCCACATCATGGTGGACGAGTACCAGGACACCAACCCGATCCAGGCCGAGATCGTGCGGCTCATCGCGGCGCCGGCCAACAACGTGATGGTGGTGGGCGACGACGCCCAGTCGATATATTCCTTCCGGGGTGCCGATTTCCGCAACATCATGGAATTCCCACGGTTCTTCCCCGGCACCCGGATCATCAAGCTCGAAGAGAACTACCGCTCCACCCAGCCGATCCTGAAGCTCACCAACAAGCTCATCGAAGGAGCCGCGGAAAAATACACCAAGGAGCTCTTTTCCCGCACCGATGAAGGGAAGCGGCCGGTGCTGCACGCCGCCCGGGACGCCGGTGGCGAGGCGCGCTTCATCGTCGACGAGATCGCCAAGCTGCACCGGGAAGGCGTGCCCTACCACGATATGGCGGTGCTCTTCCGCTCGAGCTTTCATTCCTACAAGCTCGAGATGGAGCTCGCCAACCAGGGCATTCCCTTCGAGAAACGGGGCGGGTTGAAGCTCACCGAGTCGGCCCACGTGAAGGACGCCCTCTGCTTTCTGCGGGTGGTGGCCAACCCCGACGACAACCTGTCCTGGAACCGTTTGCTGCTCCTGGTCGACAAGGTGGGGCCGAAGACCGCCGGCCGCATCCTCGAACTCATGAAAACCGACGAGACCGCCTTCGACACCGCCTCCGACGAGCTCACAGCCGGCGGCAAGCCCGGCAGCGAGCTGGCAAGGCTCGTTACCGGCAAGACCTGGACCTCGGCGATGACCGGGCTCTTTTCGCTGATCCGCGAGCTGCGCGACCCGGCTCTCTCTCCTGGTGAGCAGCTCGAACGGGTGCTTCATTTCTACCGGCCCACCTTCGAGCGCGTCTACTTCGACGATTTCCCGAAACGGGCCCGGGACCTCGAGCACCTGGAGGGCATCGCCGCGGGCTACGCCGACCTCGCCTCGCTCATCGCCGACACCGCCCTCGACCCTCCCGAGGCCGACGCCGCAACCAGTCTGCCCGGCGACACCCTGGTGCTCTCCACCATCCATTCGGCCAAGGGCCTGGAGTGGCACGCGGTGTTCGTGATTTCCCTTGCCGAAGGCAAATTTCCCTTCGGCAACACCCTGCCAGGTCCTGGCATGGAGGAAGAGCGGCGGCTGCTCTACGTGGCCGCCACCCGGGCCAAGCGAAAGCTCTTTCTCACCTTTCCCCGGGAGAACCCCCAGGACCGCATGCTGCAGATCGCCGACATGTCGCCCTTTCTCGCCGAACTGCCGGCCTCGCTCTACGAAAAGAGCGGCGCCACCTCCTTCGAGCGGCCGGTCTCCACCATGGGTTTTGCCGCCACCCCATCCTCCCGGGCCTCCGGGGTCTCGAGCCGGTACGCCGCGCCGTCGGCGGTAAAGGCGGCCAAGCTCGACGCTTCGCAACTGCCGCCCGGCACCGAGGTGCGCCACAACTTCTTCGGCCAGGGCACCGTCAAAAGAATCCTGGGCGACCGCTCCGTCGAGGTTTTTTTTACGGCCCACGGACCTAAAACCCTGCACCTCGACTACGCCAAGCTCGAACTGGTCAAATAGTTTTCTTCCCCTTTCCCACAAACCAAGCATTCCGCCGTCAGCGCGGTACCGTATGAACTACCAAGAAGCCTGGACCTTTCTCGACAACCTGCAGTTCCACAAGATCAAGCTCGGCCTCGACACCATGAACCTCTTTCTGGGCGAACTGGGCCGGCCCCACCACCGGCTGCGCTTCGTGCACGTGGCCGGCACCAACGGCAAGGGCTCGGTGGCCACCTACCTGCTCTCCGTGCTCAACCAGGCGGGCTACAAGGTCGGCCTCTTTACCTCGCCGCACCTCTCCTCGGTGCGGGAACGCTTCCGGATCGGCAACCGCTACATCCCGGAAGAAGAATTCGCCCGCCATGCCGCGGCAATCATCGCCATCCTGCAGGGCCGCCAGATCACCTACTTCGAATTCACCACCACCCTGGCGCTGCTCTGGTTCGCCGAGCAGGAAGTTGATCTCGCCATCATGGAGGTGGGAATGGGCGGACGGCTCGACGCCACCAACGTGGTCGAGCCGCTGGTATCGGTGATCACCAACGTTTCCATGGACCACGAGATGTATCTCGGCACCACACTGGCCCAAATCGCCGGCGAAAAGGCTGGCATCGTCAAACCCGGGGTGCCGGTGGTGACCGGCGCCGGCCAGGACCCCGAAGACCCCTACGGCATCGTGCTCTCGGTCATCGACCAGCGCTGCCGCGAGCAAGAGGCGCCGCTCTTTGTCTACGACCGGGATTTTGCCGCCGAGCCGACCAACGACGGCACCTGGACCTACTGGTGTATGGCACGAAAAGAGGGCTGCTGCAAGCTGCGCCATACCCTGGCCGACCTGCAGCTTGCCATGCGCGGCGAGCACCAGCGGCAGAACGCCGCCATGGCCCTGGCCGCCCTCGAACTCCTGGCGCCCCATGGGGTTTCCGCCCAGCCGGAGGACATCCGCCAGGGCCTGGCCGCGGCCCGCTGGCCGGGCCGGCTCGAGTATTTCTGCCTCGACCGGGCAAGCGGCGAAAAAACCGACTGCGCCGCTGCCGATCGGGTCCGCTACCTGCTGGACGGCGCCCACAACCCGGCCGGGGTCGCCACCCTGCGCCAGGCTCTGAAAGAGGATTTCCGTTACGACAAACTCATCCTGGTCTGGGGCGCCATGGTCGACAAGGACAGCAGAAAGAGCCTCGGCCCGGTGGCGGGCCTGGCCCACCGAATCATCCTCACCCAGCCGGTTGGCGAGCGGGCCGCCACCCCGGAGCAGCTTGCAGAGAATCTGGACGAAAAGGAACTCACCAAAGCCGAAAAGGTGGCCGGTGTCCCCAACGCCCTGGAGCGCGCCCGGGAACTTGCCGGCCCCGACGACCTGGTCTGCGTGGCCGGCTCCCTCTACCTGATCGGCGCCGCCCGTGCGCTGCTTCTCGGGGAGCTGGCATGAACGACTTCTTCGGCTTCGATGGCATCGACGACGCCACCCTGCGCCGCGAGAAGGGCAAGGCCCGGGAGCTCCGGAAATCCCGCTGGTGGAAGCAGAAACTGGCCGCCGGCCTCTGCTACTACTGCGGCGAGAAGAAACCGGCCGCCGAGCTCACCATGGACCACATCGTGCCGCTCGCCCGCGGCGGCCGCTCCACCAAGGACAACCTGGTTCCCTGCTGCAAGGAATGCAACAACCGCAAGAAGACCATGCTGCCCATGGAGTGGGAAGAGGGTTTGAAAAGGAAGTGAGACGGGAGATGTGAGACGGGAGACGAGAGATGTGAGACGGGAGACGGGAGATGTGAGACGGGAGATGTGAAATAGTCGGCCGCGAAGCGGCCTTCCTTTGCAGCCCCCGAACGGGGGGCGCATGCAGTTCCCCCCTTTCACGCAGCCGAGCACCGCAGCGGCGGCCGGAAAAAGGAGTTTGGACTGTCTGGGCCACGTTGTTTGTGGCGAGTTTCCAAACTCCCCGGCTGCCGCGAGGAGACGCAGGGTATCCCGCCGCAGGCGGGACAAGTGAACGGGGTGCCCTTTCTTTTGAGTACTTTTCTTTGGGCAAGCAAAGAAAAGTACTGCCCAGAGCCGGCGAGGCGGAAAAACGAGGACTGAGTGCTGGGGACTAAGTGCTGAGTAAACATAGGGAACAAACCTGCTGGCACCATCGCGGACAGGCCCGAGGTCTGTCGCCGAAAACATTTGAACCGCTTCTTAAACCGCCATCTCCAGGCAGTACTCTTCCAGCACCCCGTCGTAAAGCCGGCGCTTGCAGTCGACGCCGACCATGTGGCCACGCTGCTGGAAGGAAGCAAAGCGGCAGCCGCCGAAGCAGAGCGGGAGGTATTCGCAGGTGAGGCATCTTTTTTCCTGGCGCCAGCGCTCCGGCTGGAGGCTTGCGGCGGCGGACTGCATGCCGTCGCCCACCGAGCCCACCCGGTACTGCTCGTGGCCGATCAGGGCCACGCACTTGTAGAGGTCGCCGTTGTGGTTCACAACAAAACCCTCGTCGACGTCCATCATACAGGGCGAGGGTTTGATTTCCGGGCTCTTGTAGCCGCGGGCGCGCACCTGCCGGCGCAGGAAGCTGTCGGCCTCGGCCAGCCACTCTTCGCTTGCGGTCATGCAGCCGCCGGTGAAGTCGGGGTTGGCGAACTGGTCGCTGGTCTGCTGCACCGGAAAAAACTGGACGTTGCCCAGATCGTCGGGCCCCATGCCGTAACCGGGGAGCAGGTCGAGGAGTTCGGGGACGGCGGCAAAGGTGTCGCGGGTATAGTTGCCGCCGAAGCGTATCCGCACGGTGCCGCGCACCGCAGCCAGATTCTTCATGATGATATCGAAGGAGCCGCGGCCATTGGCAAGAGGCCGCAACCGGTCGTGCACCTCTTCCGGGCCATCCACCGTCACCTTGAGGCTGGTGAGGTTGACTTCCCCCAGCCGCGCCACCACCTGCGGGCTGAGAAGCGAGCCGTTGGTAACCAGCGTGATTTCGAACTCGCCGCCCCGCTCCTCCACAAAGCTCTTGAGCGGCAGGCCAAGCGACAGGATACGCTCGACGTACAGCAGCGGCTCGCCGCCGTAGAAATCGAGGGAGAGTTTTTTTCGATTGTGCTCGACGTAGCGTTTTTTGAGGAACTCGACCACCCGGCCGGCGGTGGCGTCGTCCATGGCCGCGCCGCCCTTTTGCGAGCCCTCGTAGCAGTAAACGCAGCGCAAATTGCAGGCAAGCCCCGGGATCACCGACACGGTGAGCCCCTCGTGCAACCGGTTGATCTCGTCCAGCATGCCGTACACCGCCTGGCGCTCCGCCGCCAGATCCTCCACCACCATGCCGAGGGGCATGAGAGCCTCGACCAGGCCCGGATCGAAGCGGCCGGCCCGCATGGCCTCGAAATCTTCGGTCTCGACCTTGGCCACCGCGCCGGTACGGGTGG
>JBFHWX010000102.1:0-11087 GCA_041599275.1 Desulfobulbales bacterium
AGGGCAGACCACCACTCTTGTCTCGCGAGGATCAGGCGCCGGAATGGTGATGCCTTCGGCGTCCTTCAGGCGCCACTTGATGGTATAGGCCCGGTCCGGGTGGTCGCTGGGATTGGCCGGGTCGTAATTGTAGGTATACGGATGGATAGCACTGGTGGCCTGGATATCGGTGAGAGTGTCCGGGTCGGCTGGATTGTCTCCCCAGTTCACCGACAGGGTGTAGGGGGTGGTACAAGTGCTGCAGTTCGGAGCCAAGGAGAATTGAATCTTTCGTTCGGGAGTTCCCCCCACGCCGCACTGCTGGGCTCCGCTCGGTGCCCAGGAGACAAAGGGGGCGAGTTCGGTTGGAATGGCCCGGTTGCCCCAGGTCTTGGGATCGGTAAACCGGTAATCCTGGTGGCAGAGGTTGCTCGAACAGGTACCACCCCCCGGGGCCGGCGTGTAGACGAAGGAATTGGCCATCTGGGTGCCGTTTGGCTTGGTATAGGTCGGAGCCGGGATCACGTCGTAGGTGCCGTTGGCGTGCCGGTTGCGGTCGAGGATGGTTTCGAAATCATCATCGCCGTCAACATCGTCCACCACGCCGAAATGGCAGACGTCGCAGAAAATACGACGCACCAGGTGATAGTCGTGGGAATCGTAGCGCGGCCACTTGTCGTGGCAGTTGTTACACTTGACCACGTCGCCCTGGGGATCCCAGGCGGCCTCGCCCCAGACCGGCGGATTCAACAGGGGAGGATAGCCCGGCGGGTAGTTTTCCGGGGCGTAGCCCACCGGGTCGATCAAGGCCTTGCCGTCGGAATGGCAGTAGACATTGAGGCAGGTCCGGCTGCCGGTCTGGGTGCAGGTGGTGTTGTTTTCCCCCTGGTAGGAATAGCCGTTGGCAAGAGTCTGGCCGTCATAGGCCATGCCAGAGGCGTCGATGGCGCCGCTGGTTGCAACGCCGGAAAAACCGATCTGGATCTGCTGGTCCACCTTGGCATCGGTTGCGGTCATGGTGGTGGTCATGCCGCCCATGTGGCAGGTGGCGCAGGGGTAGTCGTAGCCCGCCGCGGTGGCGTGCAGTTCGTGCTGGCCGTTGGTGGCACTGCCGGTGGCGGCAGAAATTCCGTAGGCAACGCCCGGGGCGGGCAGGTTGGGCCCCGGCCCCACCAGGCCGTCGGGACCGCCGGCGGTGGACTGCAGCGGCGGGTACCCATGGCAATCCGGGCAACTCGGCCGGAAACCGTCCTGGTGGTTGTGGCAGAACATGCAGTTCGAGGTGTCCAGGTTCGGGTTGCCCACCTTGAGTTTCTCTATATTGACATGGGCCTGGTCCGGGCCGGAACCGTCCTTCCGGTAATGGTCCGGCTGGCTGTGGCAGGTCTCGCAAATCCCACTGCCGTTACCCCGCACAAAGCTGTAATTGCCCTGCTTGTCGAAAAACTTGAGCGAGGTGCCGGTGGCCGGGTAATCGATGCTGTTGCGAAGGAGCTGTCCGTAGATGATGCCAAAGGGAGTCGGCGGCAGGGCATACTTGTAGAGTGGCCCGACGTTTCCTTCGACGCTGATCGTCGTCGCGTCCATGGCTACCAGCGGGTAGGTGGAGGCGGTGCGCCCGGTGTTCGGCAACAGGATCGGGTACCGTTCCGGCCCGGTTTTGTCGACGATGGAGGCAAGACTCCAGCCCGACTTGAAGGAACCGCTCGTGTAGGTAAGCACGCTGACCGGATGCGCCGGCCTCCCGCCTGCCTCGAGCACCGCCTGGCAACTCTGCTCGCCGGCGTCCTGCACCAGGTTGGTATTGGCGTCCTCGAAGCAGGAATACCCCGTCACCGTACCGGTGGCAAGATAGAGGTCCGCTCCGTTCGTGCTCTTCCACAACTTCTGGCGCTGGTTGTGGGGGTCGTGGCAATCGGTGCACTGGGTGGACCAGGAGCCGTACCGGGCGCTCGTGTTGGCGCTCGAATGCCCCATGGCCAGCGGTGCCGCCGATCCCGAATAGGGCGGCGCCACCTCGCCGTGGCAATTGGCCATGCAGAAGGCGTTGATGTCGGCGCCCGCCACCCATAGCGGCGAATTCGGAACGATCGGATTGTGGCAGGAACCGCAGGAGATATTGTTCGAGTCATTGTGCGGCGCGTCGATGGCAGCATTGGCCGGCACGTTTTGCAGCAGAATACACAGGCAGGCAACGGACAGCACCCCGTTCACACCCTGCTTCAAACATTCCATGGTGCCACCTCCAAACCGTAGAACACCTTTTTCCCTGACACTTAACCACACAACGCCGCATCGCTCGCAGCCTTCTCAGGGATTCTGGTAATGGAGAAGTATCTCCTGGGCCGTCAATACCCGGTCGTAGATCATCAGGTTGTCCAACCTGCCGGGAAAGAAGGCATAGGTTCCCCCCAGCAGCAGTTGCGCGCCGGTCATGCTGAGCTCACCGGCAAGGGCGGTAAGATCGACCCCATCCCCGCTCTGGTTGACGCCGTTGATGTAGATGAAGCCTTTGGCCGGATTCGAGTCGCGATCGACGACATAGGCGATATGGCTCCAGGTCATGGTGGAAATGGTTCCGGCGGCAGTCGCCCCGAACTGGGCGGCATCGCCATAGCCACGGCCGCTGAAGCGAGGATGCCCGGTTTTGTCGATTTCGCCGACGAACCAGTTACAGGACGGATTCGTCGTCCAGCCCTCACAATAGTTGCTCCGGGTCACCCAGCGGACCATGTTCGAGTCCTGGCTCGAAGAAAGCGAGAACGGGTAGACCCAGGACTCGATGGTGAAGCTGCCGGTGCCAAAATGGAAAACCGGGGAATCATTAATTTGTGCATAAGCGCTCAAGCCTCCGAGGAACAGGGCGCTCCCCACCTTGCCGGTGGTCCAGGTCGCATTGCTCATCAACTGGCCGTCGTTGTTGTTTGCCGTTTCGTCCTGGGTGACCGTGCCCGCGCCTTCATCGAATTTCCAGAACCCCACGGGCCCGGTCGACTGGCACTCGTGGCCGGTGCGCAGAACGACGCCAGCTTTTGTCCCCCCGACAACTGAATAATTGCCGGAAATGTAGATGGTGCTGGTATCCGCGATCTCCAGATCGGTGCCGCTCGCCGGCTGCAGCAAGCCGCCGGTGAATTGTTTCAGGAACTGCAGGGCACCGCCGGAATCATAGGCGACCAGGAAGGCACTGTTGGCTCCATTGGTGCCGTGAGTCAGGAGATTACCGGTTGCTTTTCCGGTCACGTAGACGAAATCCCCGGGGCCGATCTTAATCACATAACCTTCATCCGTACTGGTTGAATAGCCATAGAGTTGCTTGCTCCAGGCGATCTGCCGGTCGGTGCCGTTTATCTTGACCACGAAAATATCACTGTCGGTGCCACGGGGATCCCGCTCGAAGCCGGGCAGCGTGCCCGAGGTGTAACCGGTGAGGTAGAGATCGCCCTGGGAATCCACCGCGATCCCCCGCCCATAGTCGTGGTTGCCGTTCGAAAGGTCGTAACGCTGCGACCAGTTGGAGCTGCCGTCCGGGTTGAGCTTGTTGACCGCGACCTCGTAGTCCATCGGATTCGGGGACCTGTAAGAACCGATCAGGTAAATGTTGCCATCTGCGTCGATGTCCATCCCCGTGCAACTGCTGGTGTACGAGGCCGATGACGAAATCCAGGCCTGGCTGCCGTCGGGATGGAACTTGGTCACCGCGCAATTCGAACCAAGCACCACAATGTCGCCCGCCGGGTCGATGGCGACCTTTCCGGCGCTGCCGCCGTTCCACTGCGCCCCCCATTCCTGGCTGCCATCCTCACGGAACTTGATGAGAATGGACTCCCCTGCCCCGAACATCTCGGAGCCTGAACCCGTATTGGCGAGGACATAGATCGCGCCGGTCGGCGCAACGGTCACATCCGAGCCTCCCACCGACCCGTCGACGACTCCTCCCTGCCAGGTCCACAGGAGGTTGCCGTTGACATCGAACTTCTGGAGGTAGGCATCGAACCCACCGATGAGGGTTTGCCCCGGCAGGCTGCCACTGGTAAAACCGGTGACGAAGACATTCGCCTGGCTGTCGGCGGCCACCCCATCGGCCGTATCAATAGTGGGGGTTTCGATCCACGCCGACCAGTCGGCAGCCGGGTTTTCGTAGCAGGTGTTGTCACAGAGGTCGCCGCTGCCGTCGCCATCTCCGTCGGCCTGGTCCGGGTTGGCCACGGTGCGGCAGTTGTCGCAGGCGTCGAGGATGCCGTCGCCGTCCGCATCGTTGGCTGGATTGTAGTCCTGGGCCGGGTTGGCCAGGGACGGGCAGTTGTCGCACAGATCACCCACCCCGTCCCCGTCGCTGTCGGTCTGGTCGAGGGAGGCGAAATCCGGGCAGATATCGCAGGCATCGCCGATGAAATCGCCGTCGGTGTCGAGCTGCGGCGAGCCGGGATTCGGCACCGCCACGCAGTTGTCCACCGCGTCCTCGACACCGTCGTCGTCGGAATCGACATCCTTCACGTAGCTTTTCGGTATGTACTCCCGATAGTAGGTCCGGTCGTCCGAGCCGGGCGGCAGGTGACAGTTGCTGCAGGTTGGCTGGCTGATGATGTAGCCGCCGGCGTTGACCAGGGGGTCGTCCCATTGCGCCTTGTCGGTGACGATCGCCCCCTGAGCGTCGATGACCCGCAAAAGATCCGGGCGGTTGGCTATGGTTGTCATCGAGTCGGTCATCCGCGGTGCGTTGCGGCCGTGGGGATCGTGACACATCCGGCAGTCCTCGAATCCGCTGCCGGACACCCAGTGGCTGAGGTGGAACTGATGGAGATTGCCAAGGGTATCGGTTCTGAAATTGGTGGCCACCACGGTCGGGTCGTCGTGGCAGGAAAGGCAGATCCTGGACTTCGAGGTCGCCGACTCGTAGATGTCCTTGCCTTCGTACAGGCGCGATTGGTAGACGCTGTTGAAGTCGGGATAGAAGATATGGCGTGAATTCAGGGCATGGCAATCGGCGCAGAACACCATGTTGGCACTGTTGCGGCCGTGGCCGGTAAAGTAGTAGCCCCAGGTGGCGTCGTCGCCGGCAATGTTGGCCGCCGTGCTGCCCATGCCGTTCTGCCTGGCGGTGGCCGGCGCGCTGTCGTGGCAGCCCAGGCACCAGCGTTCCTTGCCGGCCCGCGGCAGAATACCGTCGTAGATGCCCTGCTTCCAGTTGGCCTTGGCGCCGATCTCGGGATCGTTCACCCCGTCGACCACTCCTGCCTTGCTGTGGCAGTTGTCGCAGACGTCGGTCTCGGCCAGGTTTATCCGGCCGTCACCGTTGAGGTCGGCACCTGAGGTGAAAGAGGGAAAGGCCCCGGTGTCGTGACACACGTTGCAGGCGATGCGCGGGCCGCGCTGGTCGTCGAAATCCTGCTCCGTATGGGTGGAATGGCTCTGGAAAGATCCTTCGCCAGCGGAAAAGAGATTGGTTTGGTATTCGTAGCCGGGATCATGCCCATGGCAGGACTCGCAGCCGCCGCCGGCACCTCCGGCGGCATGGGCGAAACCATTCTCGTGGCGGTGGCAGCTGGCCGTGCAGTTCTGCCCGGAATAGTGATCGGCCTGGTTGCCGTTGTTACGCCAGTGCCGGGTCTGGGTGTGGCAGACCTGGCAGATGCCGGTGGGAGTGGCATCGCTGCCGGTGCCGCCCTCGTCGCTGGCAAAGGCAAAGTCGCCAGATTTGTCGAAGAACTTGACGACTCTGGTTTCCCCGTCCCGCTTGACGGCATTCTGGACGTACTGGCCGTAGATGATGCCGAAGGAAGTCGGTGGTGAAACATAGGAATAGAGCGGCCCGGCATTGCCCTCCACGGTGATGGTGCTGCCGTCCATGGCCACCACCGGATAAGTGTAGGCGGTGCGCCCGGTGTTGGGCAGGAGGATCGGATGCCGCTCCTCGCCGGTTTTGTCGATGAGTGACGCTTGATCCCACCCCGACTTGAAGGAGCCGTTCGTGTAGAGGAACACGCTGACCGGATGCTCCGGTGTGCCGCCTGCATCGAGCACCGCCTGGCAGCTCTGCTCGCCGGCGTCCTCGATCAGGTTCTCGTTGCCGTCCTCGAAACAGGAATACCCCGTCACCGTGCCGGTGGCGAGGAAGAGATCCGCTCCGTTCGTGCTCTTCCACAGTTTCTGGCGCTGGTTGTGGGGGTCGTGGCAGTCGGTGCACTGGGTGGTCCAGGAGCCATACTGAGCGCTCGTATTGGCGCTCGAATGCCCCATGGCCAGCGGTGCCGCCGCTCCCGAGTAGGGAGGGCTGACCTCGCCATGGCAGTTCTCCATGCAGAAGGCATTAATGTCGGCGTCTGCCACCCACAGGGGCGAGTTGGGCACACTGGCATTGTGGCAGGCCCCGCAGGAGATGTTGTTGGAGTCGTTGTGCGGTGCGTCGATGGCCGCCTGTGCAGGCGTGGCCAGCAGGTGGCAACAAAGAACTCCCCAGGACCCGAAAAATAGGCCCAGCCCCGATCTGCCCATGGTTTCTCCCCCTGATTGTTCCAGCCGGGGGCCTTGCCTCCGTCCGGCCTCCGGCTGGTTGCGAATTTTTCTCCTCAGACAAAAGATTTCTCCGGTTTCTCCGGTCTCCTCTCTATCGTCCGAGTCTGCGGCCCGGTGCAGCGGGGCGGCTTTTATCTTCCAAGAGCCCCAGATAGTGCACGATCACCCCGTTGGCCACGCCGTCGGCGTCACCGGCTCCGCCGTCGATCAGGGTCATTGCCACGGACAAACCGTCGTCCCCCGGCTTCATGTCGCCGGCAAAAAGCTGCCAACCCGAAGAAAGTCCATAGGTCGGAAGGCCGGAACCGGCAACAAACGGAATTGAACGATGCACAATGATCTTCACGGAAGCACCGGGCGTTGCCGCCCGCAGGCGCACCGCAGCCATTGCCTCGATCTCCTTTGGCGCCGAAGTCGCACGAAGAGCCCGACTCTCCGTAAGGGAAAGCCCCTCTATCACGGCCGAAGCGGCGGTGCCGGCCTCGCCCACTACTTTGACTCCCACCATGCCGCCTTTGCCGGGCAGGCGGGCACTGAGCATGCCGGTCTGCCAGATGTCGGCCGTGCCGTCATTATCGAGGTCCACGGAAGCATCGACGTCCTGGTTGTCGGGTACGCCGTTTTCGTTCTGGTCACCGCTGGGTGCCGGTACGTTGAAGGAAGAGGCCGCCGCCCAGGTCGACCAGGTATCCTCGACGGAGACATACCGCACCCGCCAGATAATGGCGGCGCCCGGCTGCAGCAGGAGGGGCGGCAGCCAGAGTTGATCGGCCCCATCGCTTCGTAACGCCTCGAGCACCGCCGCTCCACCCGCGCCCTTCACCTGCCACTGGGTCTGCCAGGCACTGGCGCAATTCTTATCACCGGAGAACTTGTGGACTTTGAGATCAGGGGTCGAATTCTCCAGGCTTTCCCCATCGACCGGAGACCGCAGCACGGGGGCGGCGGGCGGCGCTGAACAGGCACCCACATCACCCACCAGGAAAAATTCCGTCTCACTCCACTCGCCGCCATTGCCGGCCTCGTCCACCGCCTGCACCCGCCAGTACCAGGTGCCGTCGGCCAAGCCTTCGAAGACATGGTTTGTCAGACTCAGAGAGTCGAGCAAAGAGGCGCCGGTGAACTGGGGATTGTCGGCATACTGCAGGCGGTAACCGCTGCTGCCGGCCACCGGCGACCAGGAGACCGAGCCGGAGCCGTTGCCCGAATAAGCGCCCGTGCTGCCGCCCGGGGGCGTGGTGTCGAGAATAACCGCATCGCTGGCTGAGGCCCGGTTGCCACCGGCATCCTCGAACTCGGCGTATACCGTCTTCTCTCCGTCGCCATCGGCGAGCTGCCAGGCATGGGAAGCGGTAAAAGGCAGCCAGTCGCCGGTGGGTGCAACGCCGTTGGCAAAACGCATCTTCACAGCGTCCTCGGCCACGGAGGCAAGGGTCACCGAACGGCTCGCGGTATAGCTGGCACCACCGTTGACGGCAAGGGAGCCACTCAGGATATTCTGCACATGAACGGAAGTCGTGGCGGCCGGCCCCACCAGGCCCTGGTCGTCGGTGACCTGGAGGGAAAAAACAAGCTCGGCGCCGGCGCCTCCCACCTGGGGCGCCGTAAAGGTCGGCTGCACCAAAGTGGCGCCGGAAAGGGTCACCGCCGGGCCGCTCACCTGGGTCCAGGCATAGCCGCTGATGGAACCGTCGTCGTCGCTGGAAGCACTGCCGTCCAGGGTGACGGTCTCCCCTTCCCGCACCGTCTGCTCCGGCCCGGCCACGGCGGTGGGTTCCAGATTGCTCCACGGCGCCGAACCATCGGCCAGAAACAAGCCGAAGGAAAAAACCTTCTTCGAAAAGGGCGCCGCCACCATCAGGCGGTTGGAGCTCGACACGGTAACCCCGCGCGGACCTTCCATGACGGGATTGGCCACCAGGTCACCCAGGTAGGTGCCGGTGGGGGTGAAAGCCTTGACCACCCGCTTCAGGGAATCGGAAACAAAGACCCGGCCCTCGAGGTCCACGGTCAATCCCTTCACCCGGATGAACTGGCTGGCGCCGCCGCCGTAGGATCCGAAACTGCGCAGCAGCCGGCCGTTCATGTCAAGCACCTGGATCCGGGAACCGTGGATGCGGCCGCCGGAGCCGTCGTCGATCAGCGGCTGGTCGAGAACATAGATTTCGTTGCCGAACACCGCCACATCGATGGGCAGAGTAAAGGAAGCGGAGCCGGCCTCCTGCCCGGACAGGGCCTTGACGAAGCCGCCCCCGGCGGTATAGAGCCGGATGCTGGCGGTGGAGGAATCCACTACATAGACCATGCCGGCTTTGTCGACAAAGATGTTCTCCGGAGCCCGGAACTCGCCGCTGCCCTGCCCCAGTACGCCGGAATCGCCGGAAGTGGTAAAAAAACGCACCGAACGGTCGACACCATCCACCACGTAGACCGTGCCATCGGGGTTGACGGCCACGGCTCCGGGGGCCGGCACCGCGATGCGGCCGGTCTCGACGCCGCGGCGGTCGTAAACCAGCACCAGGTTCCGTTTGCTGTCGGCAACGTAGACCCGACCGCCGGGAGAAACCGCCACATCCTCTGGATACGACAGACCGGCGGTCACGCCCGGAAGTTCCTCGTAGGCCACCGCTGCCCCGGCCGCAGCCGGGAGAAACAAAACCGCGGCCAAGAGGCCCGCCGTTGCCACCAGAGGTCCAAACGTCCTGGTCCATTCAGCCTTCACTTTCATATCCTCTCCTGTATTCTCGTTTCGAAAGGCTGGCCCTGCCTGCCCCAACAGATCATCTTTGCCGACCAACGGACACATTCGAACAAAACTAAACCGCCCGGTCTTCCTGCAAAATGAAACATCCCCTAATCAAAGTCTTAATCAAAATTCATGCCACAACCAAACAGAGAGCCACCTGGACTGACCACCGCCCCTCCTGAAACAGCCTAGGCTACGGACGAAGCAATCTGTGTCGAAAAGTGTCCTAAACGAAAAGCGCCCCCCAGTTCACAGCAAGCACCCATCACAAAACCACAAAAAACAACAAGAGTTGTTCGAAAACCACAACAAAACTCCAACAGACACAATGCACCCAAAAAGAGGGTGAGAGGTCGTTCGGAGTCCAGAATATCCCTATTGCCCCGGCCGCACCGGCACCTGCCCCTTGGGCAGGCCGGCGGGACCTCCCCCCGTCCCCAAACCGCCGCGCTGCTCCTTGATCATGGCCTCCCGGATCTTCTCCGGATCGGGCATGATGCCAAGATGTATCTCCACACCGCCCAACACCTCGCCCTGCTGGCAGGCGATGGGCATGGCGCCGGGTTGGATGTAATCCCGGCCGCTGCCGCCGACAAGCCCGGGCGCCACCTCCTTGGTGATCGCCACGCTGCCCGTCTGGGCGCCGTGACTGCCGAACAGGGTGCCTGGCGCCGGCCTGGTCGCATCGATTGATTCCCTAGCCACCAGAAAATGAGGTTCGCCCGCCGGCAGTTGCAGCCGGAAAGCGCCGCTGCCCTCCTCGGAAACCGCGATGTAAAGAGGCCGCGGGGTGCCGAGATGTTTTTTGACGAGCAGAAAGACCGCCGGCACCGGGCCGTCCGTGGTGGACCGCACCCTGCCCTCGACGATGCAGGCCTCCTGCATGGTGCCGCTAAAACTCGAAACGTAGCCGATCACCTGGCCGATATCGGTGGTTCGGCCTGCCTTCACCTCCACCGGCAGCAACTCCCCTGCCTCGTTCTTCACGAACAGAAAGCGCTCCCCCGGCCGCGGCGGGCCGATGCCTTCGCTCGCCGGCCGCAGGATGGAGCCGATGAAGTAACTGCCCGCCTGCATGGGCACGGCAAAGCCGCCGTCCGCCGCCGAAAAGGTCAGGGCCTGGGGCACCCGGCGGATGGAGGCCAGATCCGGCGGCGGCCCCTTCTCCCCGTCGAAGAAGGCGACCAGGGAAGCGGCCACCGGCTTGCCGTCCTCGTGGAGCAGGCGGCCGGCCAGGATGCCAGCGTTCGACTTTGCGGCGCCCGGCTGTGCCGTTGCCGGCAGCGGCGCGGCAATCACCAGGGCAAGGAGGACGCCTGTCAGAGAGACCAGACTCCGGAGAAAACCTTTTCCAGTCCGAATACCCGTTTTCATGGCAAGCGCTCCCAAGACGGAGAGAAAGGGACAGAGATGCGTTAATGTCACGCATACCGCTGATTTAGCGTACTGCTCCGTACCCTAGCTCATCCCCCACCCCGCCGCAAGCAGAGAAACTGCAGTTTTCGGGCTCCCCTTGTCTTCCTCCTCATCAATTAATGTCGCGCACCGCCTGGGCCCGCACCTTGTTCTGGTTGGCCGCTGTATCGATGGAGATGACGAACACCCGTCCAAAGTAGCCGTCGCTCGAGAAATTCCGGACATTGGGGATGGTCACCGACCAGTTGGCCGCGCCGCTCTTGGTCATCGGGTAGCCGCGGCCGGAGTAGACGGCATGCAGAGTGTAGCCCGAAGTGGTGTTGGTGTTGGTGGCCGCCACCGACACGTTGCCGCCGGAGTAGGAAGCGCTGCTGATGTTGATGGTATCGCCGCCGGCCAGGGTGTCGAAGGTCGGGATGTAGAAGGTCGC
>JBFHWX010000103.1:0-11083 GCA_041599275.1 Desulfobulbales bacterium
GCAGAGGCTCGTCAAGCTGCAGCACGTCTCCCTGGTCAATCTGGTGGCGGGTCGGGAGGTGGTGCCCGAACTGCTGCAGGAGCGGGCCAACCCGGAAGAGCTCTGCCGGACCCTGGCCGGGCTGCTCGAGCCGGCGGCGAACCAAGCCATGCGCGGCGAACTTCGGGAAGTCGCCCGGCTGCTGGGCGAACCGGGAGCCGCCCGGCGGGCCGCCGGGGTTGCCATGGAACTCTTGAAGGGAAGACAGAGATGAACGACCAAGATGTGGTCGAACTGCCCATCGACGGCACCCTCGATCTGCACGCCTTCTCGCCCCGCGACGTAAAGCACCTGGTGCCCGATTACCTGGCCGAATGCCGGCGGGCGGGCATCTGCCAGGTGCGGATCATCCACGGCAAGGGCACTGGTGCCCTGCGGCGCTCGGTGCACGCCATCCTCGAACGGCTCGAGATGGTGGCCTGCTTTCGGCTGGCCGACGAATCCGGCGGCGCCTGGGGCGCCACTCTGGTGCGCCTGCATCCCCTGCCGGGGCAAGCTCCGTAAGGGGTTATTTGCCGAAACTGCAGGCCGGAAAGACGCACTGCGGGCAGTTGCGGCAGAGACCGCCGTGGCCCAGGGCGGCCATGGCCCGGCGGTCGATCTTTTCGCCGGCCAGCAGCCGGGGCAGGATGAGATCGAAGACGGTTCTTTTGCTGTACATGCCGCAGGCCGGCAGGCCGACCACCGGCACCGTGCCGATGGTCGCCACCAGGAACATGGCACCGGGCAGCACCGGCGTGCCGTAGACGATATCCGTCGCCCCGGCCTTGCCGATGCCGGCCCGGGTGAGGTCGTCGGGGTCCACCGACATGCCGCCGCTGGTGACGATGAGATCGGCGCCGGCCTCGAGGCAGGCGCCGATCTCTCGGGCGATGTGGTCGGCATCGTCGGGTGCGAAACGGACCGCGAGGACCTCGGAACCGAGTTCTTCGAGCTTTTGGCGCAGCACCGGTTCGAACCGGTCCTCGATGGTGCCGTGGAAAACCTCGTTGCCGGTGATCACGAGACCGGCCCGGGCCCGCCGCAGCGGCAGGACGCGGAGGGCAGGAGCCGGGCCGCTGCCGAGGACCGCCACCGCCCGTTCGACAAGGGCCCGTCCGGCCACCAGCGGAATGAGGCGGGTGCCGGCCAGCGCTTCACCCTGCCGCACCATGGTGTTGGTGTGCAGAGTGGCGCACATCACCTCCCCCAGCAGATTGCACTGGTAGAGAAGTTCCGGATCCACCTTGAGCAGGCCGTCGGTGGCCGCCGTGATGGTCACCTTGCCTTCCACCACGTCCCGGGAAAAGGCAGTGCCGGGGCCGGCAAGGACTTCGGCCAGCAGCAGCGCGGCCTCGTTTTCGTGGATTTCGTCGGCACCCAGCTCCAGGGCGAAGACGTGTTCCTTGCCGAGACGCTTGAGATGCGGGATGTCCTCGGGCCGGATGAGGTGGCCTTTCCGGAAGGCCCGGCCTTTGAACTCGCCGGGCCGTATTTCGGTGATGTCGTGGGGCAGGACCATGCCCACCGCCTGGTCGACGGGAATTTTCTTGCGCATGTTTTTTGTTTTTGCGTTGCGGCCCTGGTCGAAAGGGGCCGGGGCTCGGGAAAGGGGAAACGGTGCTGTTTGTCCACTATACGGCGGCCGCGGCGGCTTGGCAACGGAAAGGCCGGCTCCGGCAGACTGGTTTTTTTAACGCTGGCCTGAAGCCGGGAGCGTTCGGAAATTTGCAGAAATTCGTGGCCTGTTCGGGGGATTCTGTCTCATGATCGTTGGCCCTCGCGGCCTTTCGCTGTGTTGCGAAAAAACAAGGCATAACGGTGCTCTGCCTTCGTTTCCGCGCCTTGCCAGGCATCGCGATTCCTCGCCAATTCCCGGTCTGGATAACCGCACGGGCCACGAGGCGGCGCAATGCATACTCCGCCTTCGAGATGAATAGCATTCTTTTTTTGGTTTGAAAAAGTGCTCATTTCCATCCCTGAGCCGTCACGGATTCAGGACTGGGCAAAAGAGCCATATTCTGCTTGAATAGGGGGGCGGCTCCGGCTATAAGCAACATGCCGGGGCCAGCCTCCTGCGGCAGCGCCGTTTCCCGGCCTGTTTGGTAAACAACATCTCGAGAGAAACAAAGCGCGATGACCGATCGGGAAATCGTTCCCAAACTGTATGAAATGGTCCGGCCCTACCGCGGCCTGCTGCTTCTTGCCATGCTCGGCATGGTGGCGGTGGCGGGGCTGTCGGCGGCCCAGGCGTACATGATGAAGCCGCTCATCGACGAGATCTTCATCAAGAAGGACCGGCTCATGCTGACCCTGGTTCCCGTCGCCCTGATATTACTCTTCGTGGTCAAGGGCGCCTGCTACTACTCCTACAGCTTTCTGCTGAGCAAGGTCGGCCAGGCGGTGGTACGGGACATGCGCCTCAAGCTCTACTCCCATACCCAGAACCTGCCACTTTCCTTCTTCTACCGCACCCCCACCGGGGAGCTCATCTCCCGCATCGTCTCCGACGTCGCCCTGGTCCAGGGCATGGTTTCCAACGTTCTGGTGAGTGTGCTGAAGGATTCGGCCATGGCCGTCTTTCTGCTCGGTGTCATCTTCTTCCACGACTGGCAGCTGGCGCTGATCGCCCTTTTCTCCCTGCCCCTGCTCATCCTGCCCATCGTCCGCTTCGGCCGCAAGCACCGGAAGCTGAGCACCTCGAGCCAGGAGATCACCGCCGAGGTCTCCAACATCCTCTACGAGACGATCACCGGCAACCGCATCGTCAAGGCCTTTTGCATGGAGGAGCACGAGAAAGGGCGGTTCGGCCAAGTGCTCGAGCGGCTCTTCAATGTCTTCCTGCGCGACGTGCGGGTCTCCGCCCTGTCCCACCCGCTGATGGAAATCTTCGCCTCCTTCGGCATCGCCGGCGTCATGTGGTACGGAGGTTTCCAGGTGCTGAACGGCCACTCGACGCCGGGCACCTTCTTTTCCTTCATCACCGCGCTCATCATGCTCTATGAGCCTCTGAAGGGCGCGAGCAAGATCAACAGCACGGTGCAGAGGGGTTTTGCCGCTTCGGTCCGGGTTTTTTCGATGCTCGAGGTGCGGCCGGATATCGAGGAGAAGCCCTCCGCCCGGGTTCTGCCTGCGGTATCACGGGAGATCGAGTTCCGTGAGGTGCGTTTCCGCTACGATGCGGACAACGAGGTGCTCGCCGGCATCAACCTCCGGGTTCGGGTGGGCGAGGTGCTGGCCATCGTCGGTTCCAGCGGCGGCGGCAAGACCACCATGGTCAACCTCATCCCCCGTTTCTGCGACGTCTCCGATGGTGCCATCCTGGTGGACGGGGTGGACATCCGTGAGGTCACCCTTCATTCCCTGCGCCACCAGATAGCCATGGTCACCCAGCAGACCATTCTCTTTAACGACACGGTGCGCAACAACATCGCCTACGGTTCGCTTCATGCCTCCATGGAGGAGATCGAGGCCGCTGCCGCCGCCGCCCATGCCCTCGATTTCATCCGCCAACTGCCCCAGGGGTTCGATACCGTGATCGGCGAATCCGGGGCCCGGCTCTCCGGTGGCGAGCGGCAACGCATCTCCATCGCCCGGGCCATTCTCAAGAACGCGCCGATCCTCATCCTCGACGAAGCCACCTCGGCCCTCGACACCGAAAGCGAGCGCCTTGTGCAGCGGGCCCTCGAAAATCTCATGCAGAACCGCACCACCTTCGTCATCGCCCACCGCCTCTCCACGGTGCGCAATGCCGACCGTATCATCGTGCTGCAGAAGGGCCGCATCGTCGAGCAGGGCACCCATGACCAGTTGTTGCCAAGAAATGGAGTCTACAAGCACCTCTACGACATGCAGTTTCAAAAATGAGCCGGCCCGCCGCCGGCAATCCTGCCTGGCCGTCGAACCTCAACCTGGGATGAAACAATGATAAAGACGGAACTTCTCGATATTCTGGCCTGCCCGAAATGCAAGGGACCGGTGGCCCTGACCCCGGAGAAGAAAGGGCTTGTCTGCGAAAAATGCCGGCTGCTCTATGAAATCCGCGATGACATACCGATCATGCTGATCGACGAGGCCAAACCCCTGGAGGACTAGCGTGCTGTGCGGTTAATCGCGACCGGGAACTGTTGCGGCATCGTGGTCCCCCGCAAGGCGCGAAAATGAAGGCAGGGCAGGGTTAGGCCGAACTTTTCGCAACACAGTGAGGGGCCGCGAGGGCCAACCGTCATGTGACGGGAGCAACCAGACAGGGCACTAGGGGAGAGTCGCCGCAACCGGGGCCCTCCGCCCCTGCCTCCAGGCACATTTGCCTCAGCCTCGGGAATCAAGATGGATTTTTCATATCTTTTCGAAAGTCTGCACATCGCCCAGCACAACCCGCTGCTCCGGCGTCTGGTGGTGGTGTTGGTCTACGCCCTGCTCGCCAAGGGCGCCGATCTGTTCATCGACCGCGTCCTGCGGCGGTTGGCCGGTTACACCCGTTTCCGGCTCGACGATGCGCTGATTGCCTTTCTGCACACGCCACTCTGCCTCACCATTCTTCTGCTCGGCGTCCAGCATGCCCTGGTTCTCGAGCCCGTTCTGCCCGCTCCCTGGCTCACCGTGCTGCCCCGGGCAGTGCGCACCATGCTCCTCGTGCTCTGGGTCCTGGCCCTGTTGCGTTTCGCCAACCGGGCCGCTGATCTGGAACTGCTCTCTTCCCGTTTTCAGGACAAGATAGGCCGGGACGTTCTGCTGCTTATCAAAAACCTGGCCCGGGTCTTGCTTCTCATCGGTTCGCTCTTTGCCCTCCTGGCGGTGTGGAAGATCGACATGACGCCGCTTTTCGCCTCGGCGGGGATAGCCGGCATCGCCGTTGCCATGGCCGCCAAGGACACTCTTGCCAATTTTTTCGGTGGCATCTCCATCTTTGCCGACAAAACCTTCAAGGTGGGGGACTACATCATTCTCGATACCGGCGAACGGGGTGAGGTGGTGGAGATCGGTATCCGTTCGACAAGAATAAACACCCGGGACGACGTGCTGGTCACGGTGCCCAACTCGATTCTCGCCAACACGAAGATCATCAACGAGAGCGCGCCGATCCCCCGTTTCCGCATCCGGGTGCCGGTGGGGGTAGCCTATGGTACCGATCTCGACCAGGTGGAACGCATTCTGCTCGAGGTGGCGGCGGCCAGCCCCAATGTGGCCCAGACCCCCGAGCCGCGGGTGCGGCTGCGACTCTTTGCCGATTCTTCGGTGAATTTCGAACTGCTCTGCTGGGTGCGGGAACCGAGCCTCAAGGGGCTTGAGACCCACCTTCTGCTGCGCGCCGTGTACGGAGCCTTTCAGCGTGAAGGGGTGGTGATTCCCTTTCCCCAGCGGGATGTGCATCTGGTGGCGGGAGAGCGCTCGGCTCAGGCGTAGGTGTCGATGAGGGTCGCCTTGGGCAGGGGAATGCCCGAGTTGTTTTCGTAGGCGGCGCTGGCCCGGGGGCCGGCGGAACCGTGCGCCCGTTGCCGGGCCGGATCGACGTGCAGGAGATCGTCGCCGGAATGATGCAGGAATTCGACGGTGGAAGGGGAGGAGAAGCGGCGGGCCTGCACCGGCAGCCGTTCGGTTTCGGAGGAGACGGGAAGTCGGGGATCGGGCCGGGCTTCGTTCTGCCGAGCCGGCAGGAGATGTTCCGGCGGCGGTCCCGACTGGCGGCCGCCGGCTGCAAGCCGCTCGCCGTACTGGGCGCTGACCCAGGCGGCGGTGGTGGCGAGGCTGGGGATGGTGGAGGCCATGGGCGTCTTCTTCTGAATCCATTGGCAGTTCGCCGCCGGGGGCCGCCTCCCTGGTATTCCGGCCCGCCGTCCGGCGTGGTTCTCTCGGATGCGGCATCCCTGCCAACCCTCGCAGGATAATTTTCTCGGCGCTCGCCGTCAAGTTCTTTTAAAGTTCGAAAAGGACGGAGTCACCGCTGTTTATCTTTTCTTGTCGCCTGTTTCCCAACAAAAAAGGCTTTCCGCGTGCGGAAAGCCTTTTTTGTTGGGCTGGACGAAGGGTTTGCGATCAGGCGGGGCTGATGCCCATTTCCTTCTCCTTGGCCGCCACCGCAAGCCGGGTCTTCACCGCGGTGTCGGGGATGAGGCTCATGGAGTCGATGCCGCACTCCACCAGGAAGGTGGCGAACTCGGGGAAGTCCGACGGGCCCTGGCCGCAGATACCGATCTTCTTGCCGCGCCGCTTGGCGGTGGCGATCACCATGCGGATCATGTCCTTCACCGCGTCGTGACGTTCGTCGGCGATGCCGGCGATCAGCCCCGAATCGCGGTCGAGGCCGTAGGTGAGCTGGGTGAGGTCGTTGGAACCGATGGAGAAGCCGTCGAAGATGTCGGCAAAGGCATCGGCGGAGATGACGTTACTGGGGATCTCGCACATCACGTAGAGCTCGAGACCGTTCTCGCCCTGGACCAGGCCGCATTCCTTCAAGACCTGGATGACCTTGCGGCCCTCGTCGGGGGTACGGCAGAAGGGCACCATCAGTTTGATGTTGTGGAGACCCATCTCGTTGCGGGCCTTCAGGAGGCCCTTGCACTCGAGCTCGAAGGCCGGCCGGTACTTGGGATCGTAGTAGCGGGAGGCGCCGCGCCAGCCGATCATCGGGTTTTCCTCTTCCGGCTCGTAGAAGGTGCCGCCCACCAGGTTGGCGTACTCGTTGGATTTGAAGTCGGAGAGGCGGACGATGACGTCTTTGGGATAGAAACCGGCGGCGATGCGGCCGACGCCCTCGGCCACCTTGTCGATGAAGAACTGTTGCTTGTCGGCATAGGCGGAGGTCTTCTCGTCGATGACCTTGACCACCGTCTGCTTGTTGGGATCTGAGGATTTCTTGAGCTCCTCGTAGTTGACGAGTGCCAGGGGATGGATGCCGATATGGGAGTTGATGACGAACTCCTCGCGGGCCAGGCCGACGCCGTCGTTGGGGATCTGGCACTCGGAGAAGGCCTTCTCGGGGATGGCCAGGTTCATCATGATCTTGGTCTTGGTCTTCGGCAGGTCGCCGAGGTCGAGGCGCTCGATCTCGAAGTCGAGAAGACCCTCGTAAACGAAGCCCTTCTCGCCCTCGGCCGAGGAGACTGTGACGTTCTGGCCGTGGGGGATCTTCTTGGAGCCGTCGCCGGTGCCGATCACGCAGGGGATGCCCAACTCGCGGGAGATAATGGCGGCATGGCAGGTACGGCCGCCGCGGTTGGTGACGATGGCGGCGGCGATCTTCATGATCGGCTCCCAGTCCGGGTCGGTCATGTCGGTGACGAGCACCTGGCCCTTTTTGAAGGAGTGGATGTCGCTCACGTTGTCGATGACATTGGCCTCGCCCTGGCCGATCTTGGTGCCCACGGCGAGACCCTCCACCAGCACTTTGCCGCGTTCTTTCAGCTTGTAGGTCTCCATGGTGCCCTTGGCCACCTGGGAATGCACGGTCTCGGGCCGGGCCTGGACGATGAAGAGCTCGCCGGTGCCGACGGTCTTGCCGTCGCCGTCCTTGGCCCACTCGATGTCCATGGCCTTGTTGTAATGGTCCTCGATGATGCAGGCCCAGCGGGCGAGCTGCAGGATCTCGTCGTCGTTCACCACGTAGCTGTTGCGCTCTTCCGCGGTGGTGTCGATGTTCTTCACCGGGTGCTCGGTGCCCTCATCGTGGCTGTAGATCATCTTTATTTCCTTGCTGCCCACCCGCTTGCTGACGATGGGCCGCTTGCCCTCCTTGAGGGTGGGCTTGAAGACGTAGTACTCGTCGGGGTTGACCGCGCCCTGCACCACGTTCTCGCCGAGGCCCCAGGCGCCGGTGATGAACACCGCATCCTCGAAGCCGCTCTCGGTGTCGATGGAGAAGAGTACGCCGGAACTGGCGGCATCGGAGCGTACCATCTTCTGGACGACGATGGAGAGATAGACGTCGAACTGGCCGAAGCCCTTGTCGTGGCGGTAGGAGATGGCCCGGTCGGTGAAGAGGGATGCGAAGCAGCGGCGGCAGGCTTCGATCAGCGCCTCTTCGCCACGGATGTTGAGGTAGGTTTCCTGCTGGCCGGCAAAGGAGGCGTCGGGCAGGTCCTCGGCGGTGGCCGACGAGCGGACCGCGACATCGACGGAATCGGTGCCGTATTTCTCGGAGAGCTTTTTGTAGGCAACGGAGATCTCGGCCCGCAGGTCGGCGGGGAACTCGGCGTGGCGGATGATGTCGCGGACCTTGGCGCCGCGGGACTGGAGGTTGCGCAGATCATGGGTGTCGAGGCCGTCGAGGGCGTTCCTCACGGCGTCCTCGATGCCGGCGGTCTTGATCAGATGCTGGTAAGCGTAAGCGGTGATCGCGAAACCATATGGAACCGCAACTCCCTTGCCGGTCAGTTTCTGGTACATTTCACCGAGCGAGGCGTTCTTGCCGCCTACCATCGGAACATCGTCAATACCGATTTCATCAAACCAGAGGATCAAGGCAGTTTTGTGGTCAGCTCCCATTGTGTATTCTCCGAGACATGAGGTGGGTTGTCTGTTGAGTTTCCGCCGAAATGACGAAATAGAACAAATTGTTTGCGGGGGTAAGCGTACAAAGCGAGCCCAATCTATAGTAGATCTTACTCTGAGATTCAACGCTTAATCTGGATTTTTAGCCTTTTTTCGAAATTATGGCAATGTTGATTTTCGGCGGGCGGTACTACCCCGGGGGACCCCGAAGAAGGAAAAACACTTGCAAAAGAGGAGAAATGTGCCGTAATAGCTGTACTCTCTGCCTGGCCCTGCCATGGTGGCGGCGTCAGGCGCTGGAAAGCCTCCGTTCCGGCGGAAGTCTTTTTCTTTGCTTTGGACCATTACCCCATCGAGGAGACCAAAGATGAGCGAGCAGGTTGAATACACGGATCTGTTCAGGCGTTTCGTCGTTCCCGGCGATCACCCGGCAAGCGACTATTTCGGGCTCCTGAAGCAACTGGTCGAATTACGGCGTGGCCTGGAGGGCAGTGCCCTCATCGGTTGCGAGACGGAAATCCGCAGGGTCTACGATCTTCTCGAAGATGAGCTGCGCAGTAACCAGGGCCGGCCGGCGCGGCCCGTATCCTTCGGCACCTCCGGTTGGCGCGGCGTGCTGGGCAAGGATCTCTTCTGCCGGTCCGTGGCCCAGGTGACGGAAGCCATCGCCGGGCTCTATCTGGAGCTTGAAACCGACGCCGGACTGGCCGGCCTGCTTGGCGTGCAAAACCTGGCCGAGGCCAGGCGGCGCGGTTGCGTGGTGGGTTTTGATAACCGCTTCGGCGGCGAGCTGCTGGCCCGCCAGGTGGTCAAGGTGCTCACAGGACACGGCTTTACGGTGCATTACGCCGGCGAGTCGGCCACCGGCGTACTCTCCGCCGCTCTCCTCGAACTGGGGGCGGCCTTTTCCATCAACCTCACCCCCAGCCACAACCCTTTGGAATACGGCGGCTTCAAGTACAACGCCGCCGACGGCGGTCCGGCCGCCTCCGAACTCACCAGCAGGATCACCGAAAAGGCCAGGCTGCTCATCGGCACCAACCAGGAACCGGGCCTGGAGGGCAACGACGCCCTGGTACGGGACATCGATTCCTTTGGGCTCTGGCTCGATCTGGTGCGGAAAAACAGTGCCCTGCACGGCCTCGATCTCGACCGCATCCTGCAGGCCGCCGCCGCTGCCGATCTCGTGGTGGCGGTGGATTGCGTGCACGGCGCGAGCCGCTTGCACGTGCCGCGGCTGCTGGCCGGACTGCGGCCGGACCAGGTCGCGGTGCTGCGCGGCAACCAGGACTTCACCTTCGGTGGCATCGCCCCTGAGCCTTCCACCGCCAACATGCGGCCGGTGGTCGCCCTGCTGGAGGAACGCCGGCAGGCGCTCAAGCTCGGCGCCATCATCGATCCGGACGCCGACCGCATCCGTTTCACCGACGGCAGGACCGAGATCAGCATGAACCAGTTCGGCGCCATGGCCTATTTGTTTCTGCACGAGGAAAAAGGCCGGCGCGACCTGGTGGCCAAGACCGTGGCCTCCAGCAACCTTGCCAACGCCGTGGCGACCAGGCTGGGCGCCGAAGTGTTCGAGCCGCCCGTCGGCTTCAAGGAGTTCAAGCCGGTGATCGGCAGGGCCCTGGTCTGCTTCGAGGAGTCCGACGGCATCTCGGTGCTCGGCCATACCCCTGAAAAAGACGCCTACATCGGCCTGCTGCTGGCCCTCGACATGGTGGTGACAAGCGGCCTCAATCTTGGCGATTACCTGGCCCGGTTGGAGGAGCGGTTCGGGGCTTATTATCCCGACCGGGCCGGGGTGGCGGTGCATCTGCAGGGTGAGGCGCTGCTCGCCGCCCTTGCCGGGCTGGAGAAATATCAGGCCGGCGGCACGGTGTCGGTGGGCGGGGCCGACCGCCGGATCGCCGAGGTGATCGCCATCGACGGCCGCAAGATGGTGTTCGAGGACGGTTCCTGGATCATGATCCGGCCCTCGGGCACCGAACCGAAGGTGCGTTTCTATGTGGAAGGCCGAAGTCCGGAAGACAAGGATCGCCTGATCCGTGCCGCCCGGCTCATGCTGGCCGAGGTGGGGGTTCTCGAGCCGTAGGCTTCCGGAAGGCGGTAACCGGGGCCGGCGGCGCTCAGCGGGGAAGTTCTCTGCCCAGGGCCTGCTCCACCGAGCGGATTTTTCCGTGCAGGCGGTTGCCGCCCGCGGCGGGCCGGTCGTCGATTCGTATCGAAGTGACGACCCGGGGGCTGGCGGCGAGCAGGGTCTGGTGGCAGCGCTGGATCACCGCCAGCACCGGCTCCCAGTCGCCCTCGACCACGGTGCCCATGGCATTGATCCGGAAATCGAGGCCGCTCTCCTCGACGATCCGGACCAGCGAGGCGATCTGTTGGCCCAGGCTTTCGCCGGTTCCCAGGGGGATGATGCTGAATTCGGCAAGCATTTGGTTGCCTCCCGTGCGTGATGGTGGATGGTGGGCCGGCAACGACCAGGCTTGTTTTTCCGGCCCGTCACTCTGCATTCAGACGACCAGGACCTGGGGCCGCGGCCGCCACGCTGCTGTGGTCCGCGAAGGTTGCC
>JBFHWX010000104.1:0-11063 GCA_041599275.1 Desulfobulbales bacterium
GATACGGTGCACCAGGGTGCTGGTGCGGGGCAGCGAGGAAGAGGGCCGGATATAGGAATGGAAGGTTTCGCCGGCGATGATTTGCAACCCCCGCACTTTCACGGCGCCGATGGAGATGATTTCGTCCTTCCGGCGGTCGAGACCGGTGAGCTCGGTGTCGAGCACCACGAACTCGAAACGGTCCAGGGGCAGGTCCTGGTCGATGGCGGAAACCGCCTGGTTGACAGCCGCCAGATCAGGGTGGATCGGTCTTTTGTGGCCGAAGAGCTGGGAGAGGGGGCCGGCGGACATGGCGGGGGCGCGGGCTCGGTCTATACCGCGTCGAGCCTGAACTCGTAGCGGAGGAAGTTCTGCAAACGGTGGATGACGGCGAAGGCCTCTTTCAGGGCCTTTTTCTCCAGGTCGGTGAGTTCGCCGGGATTGATGTGGTTGTTGGGGGGCTTGCCCTCTTCCAGCAGGCGCAGTTGGTGCACGAGGCGAAGTTGCATGAGAAACTCGTAGGCCTCGACGGTTTCCGTGTAGAGCTCTTTGGAAAGATGCTCTGCCTGGTGAAGAACCAGCAGCCGCTCGAGGGTGTTGGATTCCTGCACCCCGTGGCGCAGGGCCATGACCCGGGCGAAGTCGACAAAGGGCACCAGGCCTCGGCTCGTGAGGTCGAGCTGGTTCTTGTGCTCGCCGTCCTTCTCGACGATGAAGTTGCGGAAGAAGGAAAGCGGTGGCCGCGACTCCAGGCAGTCCTTGGCCAGATAGAGCAGAAAGATGTCGCGGCTTGCGGCCCGCTCCGCCAGGTGGCGGCGGAGCCGGGCGGCAAGGCTCGGGTCGCCGAAGGAGCCGCGGAAATCGAAGAAGATGGTGGCGTGCAGCACCTCCTGGGGCTCGGGGGTTTCGATCCAGTTGTCGAAATAGCCTTGCCAGGTTTTGTAGGGGCGGCACCACTTGGGATTGGAGGCCATCATGTTGCCGGGGCAGCGGGGGTAGCCGCACTGCACCAGGTGCTCGATGGCATTTTCACTGAATTTCTTGAAATAGTCCTCGCAGGCTTTGCGGGCCGCATCGTTTTCCGGATTGGCGTAAATCAGCGCGTTGTCCTGGTCGGTCTTGAATGTCTGTTCCCGACGGCCCTCGCTGCCCATCAGCAGCCAGCAGAAACGGGCCGGCGCCGGGCCCATCTCCTCGGTGAGCAGACCCAGGATGCGGTCGAGGATATGGTCGTTTAAAAGGGTTATCATGCGGGTGATGTTGTTGGCCTTGGCGCCGTCCTCGATCAGGGAGCGCACCACCTGGGGCAGTCGCCGGGCCAGGGGGTAGAGGTCCTCGATCCGCCGCTGGGCGGTGATCTCCCTGAAGATGGAGATGGGCGAGTGGCCCTGCAGGACCATGACGTCGTGGGTGGTGATGACGCCGACGATTTTCCCCTGGCGTTCGACCCCCAGGTGGTGGATGCGGTTGCCCATCATCTTGAGCAGCGCATCGAAGCAGACTGCATGGGAGGCGATGGTGCGCACCGGAAAGGTCATGATCTGGCGCACCGGCGTCCGGTAGTCGAGGCCCTGGGCCACCACCTGGGTGCGCAGATCCTTGTCGGTGACGATGCCAATGATCTCTTCTGCCTGGTCGCGCACGAGCAGCGAGCCGATGTGGTTGCGGCTCATGAGGGCCGCCGCCTCCTGCACCGTTTCTTCGGCGTTGATGGTATGGAGCCGGTCCTTGACGATGTCCCCCACTTTGGCGTTGAACAGGTAGAGGGAGCCTTCGGTGCGGGGCATCACCTTGTGCTGGCGGAGCTCGGCGTAGGCGGTGCGCACCAGCTTGTCGGAGAGGCTGCGCAGGTAGTGCTGGGCCACCACCGGCCGGCTGGCGATGAGGTCCACGAAGGCTTCCTTGGCGATCAGGAAACAGAAGGTGTCCTCGACGGTTTCGACGTTGAGGTTGGCAAGGGTGTTCTGGATGATGGGCAGGGCCCCGAAGTACTCGCCTTCGCCACGGAAGTCCTTGAGGGAGATCTCACCGGACTGGTCCTTGAGGAAGAGGCGCACGCCGCCTTTCTGGATGAGATAGAGGTGGCGGACCTCGGTGGCGTCCTGCTCGAAGATAAGGGTCCCTTTCGGGAAAAAATCGATTACCGCCTGGTTCGCCAGCCGGTGCAGGTCCTCAGCCGGCAACTGGTTGAAAGGCAGACAGTTGCCGAGGAAATCGAGCACCACTTCGGTGGGGACGGCATGGACGTTGCTGCTGACGGGCATGGCGGGTTTCCTCGGAAGTCGGGAAGTGGCTTTTTCGGTATCAGGAACCGGCGACCCGGTTGGCCTCCTCGAGGCCGATCAGGTCCTTCTTGGGAAAGAGCACCAGGAGGATATAGCCGCTCAGCAAGACCTGGGCGAGGAGCAGAGAGGCTTCCTGCAGGTGATGGTTCTCCGGCAGCAGAAAGGCGACGATGGAGAGCACGAAGAGGAACTTGTAGCCCAGGCGCCGGAAGCGCAGGACCTCGCGCAGGATGTAGACGTTGATGACGGCCGGGATGAGGGAGAGAATGAGGGCCAGATCCAGGGACCCGAAGGAGAAGGCGACCAGTAGCTTCTTGATGGTGAGGAAGGCCAGGAGGACGACCAGCACCAGGTTGTTCCACTGGACCTTGCGCCGGTCCGCGGGCAGGGAGGAATTGTTGAGGTGAAAGAGGAGCCGGTGAGGGTTTTCGCGGTCTCGCAGAAAGTTCCATGCCTGGCGCCGGCTCTTGCCCTGCTGGAGCATCTCCTCGACCTGCTTTTCGATGGTGTCGGCCATTATAGTTCCCGGAAAGAGGTGCAGTGCGCCAGGCACCCTGTGGCCGGCAGCTCTCTGCACCATAAACGATCCGGCTATTCTACCGGCAGCGGGGATGCCCAGGCAAGTCATTTTCCCGGATGCTTTTTCACGCGTATATTGGTAACTTTACAGTTTGAAATAGTTTTAAGAGGGGTGTTGTGGCACGCAGTGGTAGAGAGGCGGCCCGGACGCCCCCGAGAAGGGAGCCTGCTTGCGTGATATCCGTTTTATTGGCAGATGACCACAGCATCGTGCGCGAGGGGTTGCGGCGCATCATAGAAGATGCCGACGACATCCGGGTGGTGGCCGAGGCGGCCGATGGCCGCGAGGCGATCCAGAAGGCCCACGCTGAAAAACCCGACGTGGTGGTGATCGACATTTCCATGCCGGGGCTCGACGGCCTCGAGGCCATCAGCCAGCTTCTTTCCTATTATCCCAAGTTGCCGATCCTGGTGCTCACCATGCACGAGGAGGAACAGTACATCGTGCGGGCCATCCGCATCGGCGCCAAGGGCTATCTCACCAAACGCTCGGCGCCCGAGCAGTTGGTGCCAGCCATCCGCAAGGTGCAAGGCGGCGGCCGTTTCCTCACGCCAGAGGCGGCCGAGGCCTTGGCCGAGCGCATGGACGGCGGTTCCTCCGAGCGCAGTTTGCTCGACGAGTTGTCCAACCGCGAGATCCAGGTCCTGCGGCGGCTGGCCATGGGACAGACCAACCGCGAGATCGCCGCCGCCTACCACATTTCGGTGAAAACCGTGGACACCTATCGTTTCCGGCTGTTGAAGAAACTCAAGCTGCGTAACAATGCCGAGATTTCCCGTTTCGCCATCCAGAATAATCTCGTTGAGCTTTAAACAAGCACCGCAGTCTGTGGCCATAAAAAAAACGGGACCCGAAAAGGGTCCCGTTTTTTCTTCAAGCGGACAGGGGCGGCAGAACTTCTGCTCGTCCGCGTTGAGGGCGCGGCAGATGCCGCGTCCGCAACGCTTCCCAAAAATTACTGCAGCACCGGGCGGGCGTTGGTGGGCTGCACCGGCCGGTTGGTGTCGTGGCCAAAGGTGTTGTAGAACTTCTCGACCTGGGCCTTGGAGGCGGTCACCGGATTCTTCATGACCATCCACAGCACGCCTTCGGAGCAGGGCGGCGTGGTCAGCGAACCGTTGAACCGGTAGTAGTCCTGGTTGGCGGGCAGGATGGCGGCGGCGTCGATGGTGGCGCCCTCGGGCTTGGCTTCGTCGCCGGCCTTGGCGGGCATGTTGTCCCAGGCGGCCTTGAGGGCCTCGTTCTCGGCCCCTTCCTCGAACATGACGCCGATCACCGCCAGGTTCTTGTCGGCATCGGCATGCACGAAGTGCACTTCCATGGGATAGAGCTTGCCGCTGATGGCGTTCTCGGAGGGCGAGTGGAAGTGGAACTGCAGCAGGTTGAAGGTGCGGCCTTCAACGGTGATGGAGCTGCCCGCGTCGTAGTTGGCCTGGACGGTGTGGCCGTTGTTCTTGAGGGCCAGGGCGGAAGGCTTGTAGGCCACGCTGATCGGGGCGAGTTCGGCCTCGATGGCGTTTTCGATGTTGATCGGCGACTGGTTCTTGCCGCTCGAGCAGATGGCGAACTTTTCGGAAAGCTGGCCCCAGTTGGCCGGAGCTTCGGCTCCTTCGTAGCCCCAGTGCACGTCGCCGCTGGCAAAGGCGATGCCGCCGAGCAGGAGACTGGCGCTCGCTGCGATGGTGATGATTTTCTTCATGGCTTTTCTCCTCTAAATGTTTGCTGTTTCGATAAAACGGTTTGGCAGGGTTCCCTCGAAATCTGAGAACCTATAGCACCAAACTGAAGCGAAGGCAACCTGAAAAATGGCAGACAATGAGTGAGGGCTCATTTTTTTTTGCAGAGCTGCCGGTGCCGTTGAACGACGTAGAATCCCTTGTCTGGACGGTTATTTTTTTAAAAAAAGGTAGGCCGCCAGGCCCATCAGCACCCCGGCGAATATTTTTTTGAAGCTGGCGGTGGAGACATGCTCGATGAGCCGGGCCCCCACCTGGGCACCGATGATCCCACCGATGCCCAGGAGGAGCCCGGTGCGGTAATCGACGTTGCTGAGCTTGTTGTGGGCCACCAGGGCCGATACCGAAATCACCAGGATGGCGAGAAACGAGGTGCCCACCGCCTTCTGGGCCGGGTAGCCCAGGTAGAGAAGCAGGGGAATGATCAGAAAGCCGCCACCGAGGCCGGTAAAGGCGGCGCCCACGCCCACCAGGACGCCGCCGAGGAGCATGACCGGAAGGGTGCTGTTTACCATTTTCTTTTTCCTGGGAAGAATATAGAGTGCATGGGCGATCGGTGCGCGGGCTGGGTTCTTGCCAGCCGCCGGAAACCAACCTCTTTTACCATACCTTTTTCATGCAAACAACGACCAACCTGGACAGGGCTCACGGCAATCCTCCTGGCTGCCGACGGCATGGCATCGACAGAAGCGGCCGCTGCTGCCAGGTGTTGGCTGTTTTTGTGCTCAGTTTTCTGTTTTTCTGCAGCCAGTCGGCGGCGGCCGGCCGTTTCCAGACAGGGGAGGCGGACGTGTTGGCTGGGCTTGTCGACCATGGTGGGTACCTGCTGGTGGCGGAGGGCAGGGTCCTTGCCGCCCGTGAGCCAGAGACTCTTCTGGTTCCGGCCAGCACCCTCAAGTTCGCCACCGCCCTTGCCGCTCTTGCCATCCTTGGCCCCGAGTACCGGTTCGAAACCCGCATCGTCGCCGACCAGGCGGGCAACCTCTTCATCCAGGGCGGCGGTGATCCCCTTCTGGTCAGCGAGGAGGTGGCGGCAATCGCCGCTGCTCTCCGGCAGCGTGGTCTGGCCTCGGTGGGCAGCCTCTTCGTGGACGGTTCCTTTTTTGCCCTCGATGGGCCCACCTCCGGCAGTTCGGCGACTGACAACCCTTACGACGCCCAGAACGGAGCACTGGCCGTGAACTTCAACACCGTGCACGTCGAGGTCGGCGAAAACGGCCGGGTCCGTTCGGCGGAACCCCAGACTCCCACCGTTGGGCTCATGGCGGAACTGGCCGACGGGATGCGGCCGGGAGTGCACCGGCTGAACATCACCCGGAGCGGTGCGCAGGCCAACGACCGCACCATGCTGCTCTATGCCGGCCAGCTCTTCCGGGCTTTTCTGGAGAAGGAAGGAATCACCGTGACCGGCTCCGTTGAACCACGGCCGGTGCCGGCCGGCCTCGAGCCCCTCTACCTCCATCGGTCGAGCCGCACCGTGGCGGAGCTTCTCGAGCCCCTCATGCTCTATTCCAACAACTTCATCGCCAACCAGCTCTTCCTGGCCTGCGGCGCCAAACTCTTCGGGGCGCCGGCCACCTGGGATAAGGGCAGAAGGGCGGTGAGCGGTTTCGTGGCCGACTCTTACGGCCTGGGCGAAGCAGACATTCAGATGGAGGAGGGGTCCGGCCTTTCCCGGGCGAACCGGATAACACCGGCGGCTCTTCTTCGGTTGCTGGAGGCTTACGAGCCTTATGCCGCCACTTTGCCGGAGGAGGACGGCATGCTGCTCAAAAGCGGCACCCTGACCGGTGTTTACTGCTACGCCGGCTATTTCCGGCGGCCGGCGGGCTTGGCAAAGATCGTGGTGTTGCTCAACCAGAAGCGCAACACCCGGGATCAGGTGGTGGCGGCCCTGGGGAAGCTGGTGGTGGCGGACTGAGCCGGCTCTGTCGCTTCATCCGGCGCCGAACGCGGCGCCAGGCGGATGCCGAGGGCCGCCAGGTCGTCGAGTAGCAGGCAAAGTGCCTCGTCGATGCCGGTTTCCACCGCGGCGGACAACTCGAGCCCGGCGCCGAGGCTGCCTGGCTCGATACCGTAAAGCACGGTTTGGGCCGGCGGGCCGTCGCCTGTTTCGGCAAGGGCCAGGACATCGAGCAGGCCTATCTGGTGAGGGGAGGTGCGGGTTCGCATGAGTCTGCCTCGGCCCTGCAGCGGGGTGCGGCTGGCAGTGCCCGGCGGTTTGCCGCTCTTGGCCGCGTCGAGAATGAAGATGTGGGTGCGGTGGTCGAAAAGAGGCAGAAGCTCCATGCCCAGGGTGCCGCCGTCGAGCATCTCCACCTCCTGGCTGGCCTGGTAGCGCTCCTGCAATAGTTCCACCGCCCGCACTCCCGCACCTTCGTCGGAGAGCAGGATATTGCCCAGTCCGAGGACCAGAATATTTTTTTCCATCGGCTATCCATCCAGCGAAAAGGGGCCCCGGATTTTTCCGCTGGCCCCTTTTCGCTACAACGCTGTTTTGTTAAAGAGCCCTGACCCTTACGATCTCCTGTTGTTCGTTGTCCAGCATGTGGATGGCGCAGGCGAGGCAAGGGTCGAAGGAGTGCACGGTGCGCAGCACCTCCAGGGGCTTTTCCGGGTCGGCCACCGGCGTGCCGAGAAGCGAAGCCTCGTAGGGGCCGGGCAGATCCTTGGCACCGCGGGGGCCGGCGTTCCAGGTGGAGGGCACCACGCACTGGTAGTTCTTGATCCGGCCGTTGTCGATCACCACCCAGTGGGAGAGCACCCCCCGTGGCGCTTCGTGGAAGCCGAAGCCCTGCACCTCGCCGGCCGGGAAGGTCGGCGGGTTGAAGGTGGCGTAGTCGCCGCGGCCGATGTTGTCCATCAGCAGCTGCCATTGGGAGGAGAGGTTCTCGGTGAGCACCGCACAGCGGATGGCGCGGGCCGCATGGCGGCCGATGGTGGAGTGCAGGGCGTCGATCCCCACCGTGGCGCCGGCAAGGGAACTCACCAGTTCGAGGGTCCTGGTGGCGATGCGGCGGGTGGGTTCGTGGCCCGCCGCGAACATGGCGAGCACGTTGGCAAGCGGCCCCACCTGGGCGGGCTCGCCCTGGAAGCTCGGGCTCTTGACCCAGGAGTACTTGCCGTCGGGCTGGTAACCGTCGAAGGCCGGCACCGTCTCCTCGTCCCAGGGGTGCAGGTCCCAGTCTCCCTTGTAATAGGAATGTTTGATGCTCTCCTTGACGTTTTGCCCGAAGAAGGGGTCGTCGAAGGAGCCGATGGCCTGGAAGCCGCCCACGTCGCCGTTCTTTATGAAGCCGCCGGGCAGGGCGAAGCTCGTGCCCTTGGTGTCGAGCGGCAGGTCCGGCACCGACAGGTAGTTGACGACCCCGGCGCCGATGGCGGTCCAGTCGGCGTACATGGCGCCCACCGCGGCCACGTCGATGAGGTAGACGTTGTTCACGAAATCGCCGATCTCGTCGATCAGGCTCTTGATGTAGAAGAGCCGTTCCACCGACAGGGTGGACTGGCTGTCCGGGTTGATCGGGTTGGCCACGCCGCCCACCGCCAGGTTCTGGATATGCGGCGTCTTGCTGCCGAGAATTGCCACCACGTTGTTGATCTTCCGTTGGTACTCGAGGGCCTGCAGGTAGTGGGTGGCGGCCAGCAGGTTGACTTCCGGCGAGAGCTTCATGGCCGGATGCCCCCAGTAGCCGGAGCCGTAGATGCCGAGCTGGCCCGAGTCAACCAGGCCCTGGAGCTTTGCCTGGGCCGCCTTGATCTCCTGCTGGCTGTTTCGCTTCCAGGAGGAGAGCGATTGGCCGAGTGCGGCCGCGGCTTTGGGGTCGGCGGAGAGCGCCGAGACGATGTCCACCCAGTCGAGGGCAGAGAGGTGGTAGAAATGGACGATGTGGTCGAAGACGCCGTGGGCCGCGATGATCATGTTGCGGATGTACTGGGCGTTCAAGGGCACTTCGAGCTGCAGGGCGTTTTCCACGGCCCGCACCGAGGCGATGGCGTGCACCGTGGTGCAGACCCCGCAGATGCGCTGGGTGAAGATCCAGGCCTCCCGCGGGTCGCGGCCCTGGAGAATGAGCTCGATGCCGCGCCACATGGTGCCCGACGACCAGGCGTTCACCACCTTGCCGTTGTCCACCTCGCATTCGATTTTGAGATGCCCCTCGATCCGGGTGATGGGGTCGATAACGATTTTTTTCGACATGGATCGTCTCCTTTAGGCGTGGTTGTGAGCGGGAAGCACGGGCAGGCGCTTGACGCACCAGAGGTAGCCAAGGATTTCGGCGGCCACCAGGCCGAAGGTGATGAGCAGCTCCGGCACCGAAGGAAAGTACTGCCAGCCGGTCCCTGGATCGAAGCCGATGAGATAGGCGTTGAAGCGGTAGAGGGCGCCGCCCAGCATGATGCACACCGACGACAGAAAGAGGAGCTGTGGTTTTTTGCGGTTCAACGGATAGATGAGGATGGCCAGCGCGGCAATGAAGAAGGTGTTTTCGAGCAGGAAGAAGTTGTTGACGAGTCCTCCCGAAAAGGCAAGCGGCAGTGCGCCCTTGAGGTTGAGGTTTTCAATCCGTACGACGAGGTAAACGATGAGCAGCCAGGGTATGATGCCCGATAGCTTGGCGAGGATGTCCATCTCCAGAGGGCGCTTGAAGGCCACCGAGGCAATGATCGATTCCAGCACCACCACCGCGTAGCCCAGGGTGATGGCGGTGATCAGGAAGTGCCAGGGCAGGAAACCACTGTGCCAAAGCGGCGAGAGCTTGTGGCCGGCCATCAGGATCATGGTGCCGAGCGAGCTCTGGTGCATGGTGGGCAGCAGGATGCCGAGGGCGATGAAGGCGAAGATCACCCGGTCGAGCTTCTTTTTCAACCTGTCCGCTTTGGCGGCCTCCAGGAAGGCGGGAGCGAACTCAACCCAGAGAACGAGCACGTAGGTGCCGATACAGAGGGCGACTTCGAACATCACCGAATGCAGGTTGCTGTGCCAGGGCAGGATGATGTTGTAGGCCTGCCAGTAACGGCCGATGTCGATGAATACCGAGACTCCGGCCAGGGAATAGCCAAGAAGACTCGCCAGCAGCGCCGGCCGCAACAGGGGGTGGTACTCGCCACGATTGAAGATATAGACCAGCAGCGCCATGGCATAGCCCCCGCAGGCAAAGGCGGTGCCGACCACCACGTCATAGGCGATCCAGATACCCCAGGGGTAGCCGTCGTTCATGTTGCTGACCGCGCCGATCCCGTATATGTAGCGTTTGGCCACGAAGTAGGCGCCGATCAGGGCCACGACGAGCAGCACCAGGAACGGCGCGGTGAGGATTTTTCCACCCAGCGGTTTTTTCTCTTCCATAAAGAGGCTCCTGTTTGCTGTAAACGAACCGGGACTATGCCTTCTCGCCGTTACCGGACTTTCGTACCAGATAGACGAGAGCGCCCAGCACCACGAGGGGGTAGACCATGCCCTTGTAGATCGCATACTGGATGCCGTCTGCCACCTTGACGAAGGAGTCCTCGGGGAGTTCGGGAAGGCCCAGCAGGTCGAAGGGCACACCGGCCATCACCAGCACCTGGGTGCCGCCCACCTCGTTGGCCCCGTAAATGTGGGGCATGTAGTGCGCCACCTTCTTCACCTGGCGCTGCTCCGGCAGTCCCGAATCAATGGAGGCCACCGGGTATTCCCGGTAGCTGCCCGGCTCGTAGGCGAGCCGCCGTTTCGCCTCTTCGAGAAGTTTTTCCACCGGCCCGAAGAGCGAGGCGCCGGTGGGGCAGGCGGCGCAGCAGGCCGAGATGCCGCCCTGGCGCAGGAGATGCGAGCAGAGCTGGCACTTGACGATGAGCGGAAAGGGGTTGTCCCACTCGAACTTCGGGATATTGAAAGGGCAGGCCACCTGGCAGTAGCGGCAGCCTATGCAGGCGTCCTTGTCGTAGGTCACCACGCCGTTGTCCGGGTCCTTGCGGAGCGCCGAGACCGGGCAGGCCGAAACGCAGCTGGGGTCCACGCAGTGCATGCAGTGGCGTTTTATGAAGGAGTAGCCGTCGGTTTCGCGGTCCTTCACCTCGCCGCTGCCGTTTTCGTATTTCTTGATGACGTTGAGGGTGCGGCTCGACAGATCCCGCGGGTTGTCCCAGATTCCTTCAGGCCGCGACGGCTCCGGCGGCATGTTGTTGGCCTGCTTGTAGCCTACCATGCAGGCCTGGCAGCCGACGCAGAGGGTGGCGTCGTAGAGGATGCCCTGGGCGTTGGGGGGCAGGGGCTCGCGCTGGATGCGGGCCTCTGCAGGATCGGGAGCAATGGCGGCGAGCAGGGAGCCGGCCGTGGCCAGCTTCAGAAAATCTCTTCGCTTCAGAGTCATGGCCGCACCTCCTTATGAGGACGAGTCGTTCGAAGAGTCTTCCTGGCCGAGTTTTTTCATGACCATAACTCCGGCGCCGGCAGCGGCGCCGGCAACGCCGGCAAGCAGCGCGGCGGCGCCGGCGGATATC
>JBFHWX010000105.1:0-11055 GCA_041599275.1 Desulfobulbales bacterium
AGTGGAGCGGGAAACGGGTCTCGAACCCGCAACCCTCAGCTTGGAAGGCTGATGCTCTACCAATTGAGCTATTCCCGCTTTTTAGGGGATCCGCCCGCCGAGACATCCCGCGGCGAATCTTTGTATTCTGCTACTTCTCCCAACTGGCGCACGATTGGTGGAGGGGGGAGGATTCGAACCTCCGAAGGCGTCGCCGACAGATTTACAGTCTGTTCCCTTTGGCCACTCGGGAACCCCTCCGTTTCAAGCCGCTGGATCTGGTGCTTTGTCGCTTTTGCTCTCTTGCGAGATCAACGGGTGCTCAGCTGGAGCTGGCGAAGGGACTTGAACCCGCAACCTGCTGATTACAAATCAGCTGCTCTGCCAATTGAGCTACGCCAGCGATGAAGCACCGAAAGTTACATGATCGATCTATAAAAATCAATATCTTTTTTGAGGAGCCCGGCCGATTCCAAAAACAAGTCGACCAGGCCCCTAACCGCTAACAACACAAACAAAAACAAATGGTTCGGCTACTTGCCACCGTTGACGAAGTCGCTCTGGCGGTACCGTTCAAAGGCCATGGCCGTGGTCCGGTAAACCAGGTGAGCGAACTTGGTATAGGGCATGTACAGAAAGAGCATGAACACCGATACCAGATGGCAGTAATAAAAGAGATAGGCGAGGATTTTGAGATCCATCAGCCGGAAGATCTCGGAACCGAAGCCGGTGATGCCAACGGCGGCGATTTCCCAGATGAGGAACCAGTCGTAGAAGGTCTTCTGCTTACCGGTACGCTGCTCCTCCTTGGAGCGGTTCGACCACAGCACGTAGATGCCGAACAGCAACGCGATGGCGGAAACGTTGGCAAGAATCTTGAACGGATCCCAGAGCGGAATCGGGCCATGCATGGCCGGGTTGAAAATGCCGATGAAGTCTTTGCGCACGAAACCGTAGGAGGTCACGACGAGCAGGCCAAGGAAGGAGAGAAGCAACGGCAGGTGACCGGTGACCCGGTCCTTGTTGGCCCCGCACTGGTTGAAGCGTTTGTGCTGGATGATTTCCTGGACCGTGGGCACCAGAAACTGGGTGATGAACTGCATCACCGAGGGGCGGAACTTCGGATTGACATCGATGCTTTCCTCCATTTTCTTCCACATGGCGGAAACGCCCTTCCAGGCGGCGAACAGAGCAAAGCCTGCGGCAGGCAGCATGATGGCATCGATAAAAGCGGTATTTTTAGGCAGCCACTTGAAATCCCAATGCCCGAAGAAGACACCGAAATCCACCGGCCCCTCGGGAATGTGCATGCCGCCGGAGATAACCCAGGCAATCAGCACGATGGCCGCCGGGATGCCTACCAGGAAAGCCAGGTTCTTGCCGTCGCTGGCCAGCTTGGCAAGGCCCTGGGGCCAGCCGTAATGGGTGTAGGAGTAGGCGCGGATAGCGCCCAGAACGTCACCCGGCTTGGCGCCCCGGGGACAATAGGCGGTACAGTCACCACACTGATGGCAGAGAAGGGCATCGACATCCGCCGCCAGTTTGTCTTTCAGACCCCACTGCGCCCAGATCATCTCTTTGCGCGGGAAGGGGTTGCCGTCAGAAGAGAGCGGGCAGACCACGGAGCAGGTGGCACACTGAAAGCATTTTTTCAGGGTGTCGCCACCGGCGCTCTTCAGATACTTGATAAATTGCAAATCAGGCTCAACTCTCATTGTCATCCTCGTGCCTCCTGTCTTCCGCCCCTCTTCGCCATGAACGGTTCATGACCAAAAAGCGGGCGGTGTCCCAAAACTGGAATGAAGGTATTCAGTAGAAGAAAGCCGCCCGCCTTCCCCAGGCGGGCGGCTTCCCCTTGTTGGTGGAATTAGAAACCCTTGAACGGGTTGGGTCCCAGGTCGATGATGGACTGCACGAACTCCTCGACGATCTCGGGGATCTTGTCGTAGTCGGTGATGGCCACCTGCTTGGCGGTGACGCGCTCGGTTTCGAGACCAAGGCTCGACAGGGTTTCGCCGATATTGTCCATCCGGCGGCTGGCGATCTCGGAGCCCTTGACAAAGTGGCACTGGTAATCGTCTCCGTACTTGCAACCGAGCAGGATGGCACCGTCCATACCAGAGCTCATGGCGTCCTTGATCCAGACCATGTTCACCGAGCCAAGGCAGCGCACCGGGATGTAACGCACCAGGGTGTTCATGCCATGGCGCTTCATGCCGGCCATGTCGAGGGCGGGATAGGCGTCGTTCTCGCAAACCAGGGCCAGGATGCGGAGCTTGTCCTCATCGTCGTCGGGCACCTCGATGCTCTTGATCATGGAACCGATCATATCGACGTTGTAGTTCTTGAAACCGATGATACGCTCGGGACAGGCGCCCATGCAGGTACCACAGCGCCGGCAGCGGGTGGGGTTCGGCTTCGGGGTACCCTTCTCGTCGTCATCCAGGGCGCCAAAGGGGCATTCCTCGGTGCAGCGTTTGCACTGGGTGCAGCGCTGGAAGAAGAACTCGGGGTAGGTCTGGTCGCCGGAGCGGGGGTGCACCGCCACGCCGCGGTCGGCGCTCTCGATGCACTGGATGGCTTTCAGCGCGGCGCCGGTGGCGTCGTCGATGCA
Source organism: Desulfobulbales bacterium (assembly GCA_041599275.1). Taxonomy (GTDB): domain Bacteria; phylum Desulfobacterota; class Desulfobulbia; order Desulfobulbales; family BM004; genus JBFHWX01. The sequence continues at coordinate 2,594 of JBFHWX010000105.1, forward strand.
CTCGTCCATGGGCATGGCCTTGCGCACACCGCCGCAGGTGTAGATGCCGGTCCGCCGGGTCTCGTACGGAAAGCAGATGAAGTGGGAATCTGCGTAGCCGTCGAACAGGTCGAGGTCGAGGAAGGCCGGGCCCTGGCGGTAAGCCAGGTTGATGGTGTGGGCGCCCTTGGTGGTGGGCACCATGCCGGCGGCGAGCACCACCATGTCGACGTTGAGATCGAGGTCTTCCTGCAGCAGGGTGTTCTTGGCAACAACTTTCAGGGAACCGTCGCTCTGCTCTTCGACACCGGTGACCGATGCCTTGGTGAGGAAGATGCCGTCGTCCTGCTGGGCGGCCTTATAAAAAAGCTCCATGTTGCCCGGAGTGCGCATGTGCTGGTAGAGCAGGTAGGCCTTGCCGTTGGCATTGTCCTCGCGGACGTATTTGGCCTGCTTGAGAGCGACCATCGAGGTCACCGAGTTGCAGTAGGGGAAGTCCTTGTCATGCTCCTCTCCGCCCGGGCTCTGGACAAAGGCCACGGACTCGGCGGGCTTGCCGTCGGAGGGGCGGACGATCTTACCCTGGCCGGCCATTTTCTCGAACTCGGCGTTGGTCACCACGTTCTTGAATTTGCCGTAACCGAGGTGCTCGTATTCGGACACATCGGCAGGAGTGAAGCCGGTGGCCAGGATCACGGCGCCAAAAACCTCGGCGTCGGGGTTGTCGGCCATGTAGGGTTTGAGTCCCTTGTTGGGGTCCTCCATGGTGCCCTTGGCAATGGCGTCGGCCTGGTCGGTGGTCACCTTCTCGGGGGCGTCCCATTCGGTCTGGGTGCCGGCCGCCTTGAAGGTGGCCTTGAAGGCACCGGGAGCGCCGGCGATACGGGCCACTTCGGTCTCGGTCTTTACCGTGATCTTGCTGTCGCCCTGCACCGCGGCAACAACGGCGCCGATGCTGGGAGCTTCGAGCTCGGCATAGGGGGCTTTGGTGGGGAACTGCTTACGCCAGGCAGCGGCCTTGCCGCCGAGGGCGGCGGTCTTCTCGACCAGGGTTACCTCATAGCCCGCGGCAGCGGCCTCCTGGGCAGCGGTGAGACCGGAGATGCCACCGCCGATCACCAGGATCTTCTTGTTGATGGCTTCGAGTTTGTAGGGCTCGGGCAGGTCGGTCTTCTTGGCCTGGGTGCAGGCCATACGCATGTAGTCGGAAGCAAGCTCCTGGATGAAATCGTCGCCGGCATCGGCGGGCTTGCTCCAGACCACCTGTTCGCGAAGGTTGGCCCGAACGGTGATCTTGTCGTCACCGAAATTGAACTCGTCCTGCATCACCCGGGGGGAGCAGGCACCAACCACCACGGTGTTGATCCCGCCGTTGACGTCGGATTCGATGAAGGCGCGGCCGTCGGCGCTGCAGAGTGCCGCATGGGTCTTGCACTCCATCTTCATCTCGCCACTCACCACGCCGGAGAGGGCATCAATATCGAGGGTATCGCCGATACCACATCCTGTGCAGATAAACGCACCGTATTTCTTATCCATCGATCTTACCTCCTGGACGCTTGAATGGCTTTAAGGGCAGCAGCAGTAGAGTTCTGGCCACTGGTCACGACGTCGGACGCCTTCTTGGCGCAACCGGAGGACAGGATGCCGGCGGCGGCGTCGGCGACCACGAAGCCGTTGGCATCCATTTTGATGCCCAGAGCGGCGCCGGCGTTCTTGAGGGCGGGCTCCATGCCGGTGGCCAGCACCGCGAGGTCCACCTTCTGGCTGACCCTCTCACCGGTAACGGCATTTTCGGCCACCACGGTGACTCCACCATCAGCCTCGGCAACGATGTCGGCAACCTTGCCCTTGATGAACACGGTGTTCGGGTCGCTCATCAACTTCTCGCGGAACTTCTCGTACTTGCCAGGAGAACGCAGATCGATATAGAAAACATAGACCTTGGCCTCGGGATAGCGCTCACGGATATAGGTGATCTGCTTCAAAGAGGCCATACAGCAGATGTAGGAGCAATACTCGAGATGATTTTCGTCACGGGAACCGGCGCACTGCACGAAGGCGAAGCTCTTGGGCTCGACGTTGTCGCCGGGCCGCAGGATCTGGCCACCGGTGGGGCCGTTGGGGGCGGCAAGCCGCTCCATCATCATATTGGTGATGATGGCATTGCTTTCGTTGAACTTCAGGTTGTCCATCCGGGTGGGATCATAGGGATTCCAGCCAGTGGCCCAGATGATCGAGGAGACATTGAGGGTGGCGCTCTTGTCCTGCATGTCGAGCTCGATGGCGTCGTACTTGCAGGCTTCCACGCACTTGCCGCACTTGGTGCAGGCATTCATGTCCACCACGTACTTCATGGGGAAGGACATCTCATGGGGCCGGTAGATGGCCTTGGTTTTGTCCATGTTGAAGTTGAAGGCGTTGTCGCGCTCTTCGGGGCAGGCATCGACACAGGCGTTGCAGCCGGTGCAGTTGTTATTGACGAACCGCGGCTTGCTCACGATGGTGACTTCGTAATTGCCGGCGGAACCCGACACCGAGGTCACCTCGGTCATGGTGTAGGTCCGGATGCGACGGTTGCTCTTCACGCGCTTGAAGTTGATCTCCAGCCCACAGGACGGCGGGCAGAGCTTCGGGAAGTACTGGTTGAGCTGGGCAACGCGACCTCCCATGTAGGGGTTTTTCTCGACGAGAAAAACATCGGTGTTGCCCACTTCCGCCGCCTCGAGGGCCGCGGTCAGGCCACTGATGCCACCGCCAACGACCAATACGCCACCGGTCCCAGGTGTGCTGCGCTCATCTGTCATGCCTTTCCTCCATTCACTAATTTTTTCAGGATGAGGTAAAACGAGGGTCTTACGCATTCATTTCATTGACTCAGCCGATGGACGAACGATCGGAAGAGGGAGAAATCCACGAGAGGCAATCGGCTCAGTGAATGAAACAACGGGCGAAAAGGAGAGATCATAGAAAAATCTCCAGGCACCTCTATACCGGTGCCTGGAGATTTTTTCAAGCGGAGATTCTCATCGGAGTGTCATTCAGCGCGAAGGACACTCCGGCAAGATTAGATCCACGGATTGGTTTCAACGATGTTGATGCAGTTGACCTTCTCACACTTCCACTCTTTGGTCTTCGGATCGAAAGTGGAGTTGACGAATGCACGCCAGTTCTCGTCGTCACAGGTCGGGTAGTCAGACCGGTAGTAGAAGCCCGGGTAACGGGATTCCTTACGGAACTCGATGTGGCGGATGTGGGTCTCCACACACCAGATACGGTGGTAGTTCTCCCAAGCGCGCATCAGCTCGTGCAGGTCGCCGGCGGCCATCAGCTCGGCGTCTTCGCGCAGCATGCGGAGGAGGTCGAGGCAGATGTTCAGGAGCTTGCCGGAGGTCATGTAGTAGGTGGCAACGCCGCCGCCGTACTCGTCGGTGGCCTTCATGAGACGCATCATGAGACCGGCCGGCTTGCAGTAGTTGGGGTTGACGTCGGCAGCGGTGGTCTTGCCAACATGCTCGAGGTAGCGGGTCACCGGAGCGTAGATCTCGGCGGCCAGCTCAGCGGCGGACTGGGCCAGTTCCGGCTTGAAGTCGGCGTTGTCGCGGCAGTACTTCACCATCTGCTTGGCAACGATACGACCCTCGGCGTGGGAACCGGAGGAGAACTTGTGGCCAGAGGCGCCAACGCCGTCACCGGCGGTGAACAGACCGTTGACGGTGGTCATACGGTTGTAGCCCCACTTGTACTGATGGGAGCGCGGGCCGTCGACGGTGGGAACCCAGTCCTCGTTCGGGCCGGAGGTCCAGATGCCGCAGCAACCGGAGTGGGAGCCGAGCATGTACGGTTCGGTGGGCATGATCTCGGAACCAACGACCTCGGGCTCGATGTTCATACCGGCCCACAGACCAGCCTGACCAACGGACATGTCGAGGAAGTCTTCCCAGGCCTCGGACTCGAGGTGCTTCCAGAACTTCTTCACTTCCTTCTCGTCCATGCCCTTGGCGCGGCGCTCGTCGAGGAAGGCGTTCAGTGCAACGTCGGTGGCCATGTAGATCGGGCCGCGGCCAGCCTTCAGCTCGTTGAGCATCAGGTGGTTACGCAGACAGGTCGGGGTAACGGCGGACTGACCATAGGGCATGAACTTGCTGAGCTCGTCCTTCACCGCGTCGCTGTTGGCGTAGAACTCGCCGAGGCCGTTCTGCACTTTGGCTTTGAACAGGAGGAACCAAGCACCAACCGGGCCGTAACCGTCTTTGAAACGGGCCGGGGTGAAGCGGTTTTCCATCATGGTCAGGGTGGCGCCGACCTGAGCACACATGGTGTAGGTGGAACCAGCGTTCCAGACCGGGTACCAGGCGCGGCCCTTGCCCTCACCGGTGGACCGGGGACGGAAGATGTTGACCGCACCGCCGCAGGCGCAGAGCATGGCCTTGCAGGTGAACACATGCACCTTGTTCTCGCGGGTGGAGAAACCAACGGCACCGGCGATGGTGTTTTCCTTGTTCTTGTCGAGCAGCAGCTTCACGATGAAGACGCGCTCCATGATGTTCTCCTCACCGAGGGCGGCCTTGGCCGGCTCGGCGACGATGCACTTGTAAGACTCGCCGTTGATCATGATCTGCCACTTGCCGGTACGAACCGGCTTGCCACCCTCGGGCAGGGTCTTGGCGGGCTTGGAACCGTCGAGGTTGTCGCCGGTGGCCTCGTCGATCTTCCAGATCGGCAGGCCCCACTCCTCGAACAGGTGAACGGAATCGTCCACGTGACGGCCGAGGTCGTAGATGAGGTCTTCACGAACAACGCCCATGAGGTCGTTACGGACCATTTTGACGTAGTTCTCGATCGGGTTGTCGCCGATGTAGGTGTTGATGGCGGAAAGACCCTGGGCAACGGCGCCGGAGCGCTCCATGGCGGCTTTGTCGACCAGCTTGATCTTCAGGTCGGCGGGGGCCCACTTCTTGATCTCGAAGGCGCAGCCGCAAGCGGCCATACCACCACCGACGATCAGAACGTCGACGGAGTGCTCAACAATTTCCGGATTGGCAACGGCGGGCAGTTCACCCAGCGGTTTATTCGGTAACGCCATATTACTTCCTCCTTAAAAGAATAATTATCGTAGGTTACGAAAAGTGCGTAAGGTAGATTACTTCGCCATCTTGGCCGGATCCGGATTCTTGAGGGCCTTCTCGGTGGAGAGGCACTCGTCTTCCAGGTTGGCGCCCTTCAGGTCTTTGTAGGCGTTGGCGGCACCCTCAGCGGTGGTGCGGATGGGGAACTTGAAGCGCTTCATGTTGCCGTTACGGAACTTCACGGTCCACATGATGGAGTCGGAGGACCGCATCGGGTGAACGAGGCCACCCATGGGCACGAAGTCGTTGTAGCCGCGGACGGCGATAGCGCCCTGCGGGCAGATCTTGACGCAGGAGTAGCACTCCCAGCAGGCATCGGGCTCCTGGTTGTAGGCGCGCATCTCCTCCTTGTTCAAGACCATGAGGTCATTGGGGCAGATGTACATGCAGGCGGTCTTGTCGCCACCTTTACAACCGTCACACTTTGAAGGATCTACATAGCTCGGCATTAAATTACCTCCTCAATTGGATTGACCTTTGCGGTTCCACAAACAGGAAACCTATTAACCTATACCATCAAGACTGTTTCCGGCCGACTGGCAGCAGACCTGCTTCGCGAGCAAACAGATCTTCTCCCGGCATCGACCATGGCAGCCTCTCTACCGCACTACCCTGGGTGCCTCTGCGGCTGCGATCCCCCTGAAAATGCTCGGATTCTGTCACCCGAAAGCGACAAAACCAACCTCCCGGAAAAGACCACTGCCGACAACTTCTCCAACAAGTAACCATCTAAAATCAGGGGATTTCTCAGGCAAACGCGAAACGACTTTTGACTGAACGGTCACTCATTTTTTATAACATCGGGTTGTATAATTTGACTACCGACAAAAGTCAAGAAAAAACGACCCGCCCTTCCGCGCCTTCTTTTTTGCCGCCACAGGCACCAAGTAAAAGATAGGAAAGTGCTAATATTCCCGCCGAGCCAGAACTTCCCGGGGCTTGGCGCCGTCGGCCGGTCCCACCACGCCTTCCTTTTCCATGAGCTCGATCATCCGGGCGGCCCGGTTGTAGCCCACCCGCAGCCGCCGCTGCAGCATGGAAATAGAGGCCTGGCCGGTTTCGGTGACCACGGCCACCGCCTCATCGTATTTTTCGTCGTACTCTTCCTCTCCGTCGTCCCCTTCGCCCTCCTCGGTCTCGTCGGCAATCTGCAGGACCGACTCGTCGTACTGGGCCCGTCGCTGTTCCTTGAGGAAGGAGACGATGCGTTCGGTCTCACCTTCGGAAATGTAGGCACCGTGGATTCGCTGCAGGCGGGCGGTGCCGGGTGGCATGAACAGCATGTCGCCGGCCCCCAGCAGGTGCTCGGCGCCGGAACCGTCGAGGATGGTACGCGAGTCGATTTTCGAAGAGACCTTGAAGGAGATGCGGGTCGGCAGGTTGGCCTTGATGAGGCCGGTGAGCACGTCCACCGACGGCCTCTGGGTGGCGAGGATGAGGTGCATGCCGGCGGCCCTGGCCATCTGCGCCAGCCGTGCGATGCTGGCCTCGACGTCACGGGAGGCGACCATCATGAGATCGGCCAGTTCGTCGACGATGATGACGATCAGCGGCAGCTTCTCCTCGGCCACTTCGTTGTAGGAGGCAAAGCTCTTCACCCGCGCCTCTTCGAGGAGCTGGTAGCGCCGCTCCATCTCGCGCACCGCCCAGAGCAGGGCCCGGCTCGCCATCTTGGGCTCCACCACCACCGGATGAAGAAGGTGCGGTATGTCCTCGTAACCGGAGAGCTCGATGCGCTTGGGGTCCACCATCAGCAGCCGCACCTCGTCGGGCGTGGCCTTGCAGAGAATGGAACAGATGATGGTGTTGATGGCCACCGATTTGCCTGCACCGGTGGCGCCGGCGATGAGCAGGTGTGGCATGCGGGAAAGGTCGGCCACCACCGGCTTGCCCACCACATCGAGGCCAAGGGCCAAAGTGAGGCGCGACTTCGAGTTGCGGAAACTGTCGCTGGCCAGGATGTCCCGGACATAGACGGTCTGCCGCACCGGGTTGGGGATCTCGATGCCCAGGGCCACCTTGCCGGGAATCGAACCGACGATCCGCACCGACTCGGCCTTCAGTCCCATGGCGAGATCGTCGGCCAGCGCCACGATCTTGTTGATCTTGATACCAGGGGCCGGTGAAAACTCATAGGTGGTCACCACCGGCCCTGGGGAAATACCGATCACCTTGCCGGAGACCCCGAAATCGGCGAGCTTCGCCTCCAGGGTCTGGCTCACCCCATAATAGTGCTCGTTGTCAAGACTCACCTCCTCCCGGTCGATCCGGTCGAAGAGCGCCAGTCCAGGCAGTTGGTACTCGCTGTCAGCCGCCACCGGCACCACCTGGAATTCTCCGGGCTCCTCCTCTTCGGGCTGGTAGCGGGCCGGCTCATGGACGTCAGGCACCAGCGGTTCTTCCTCGGGTTCCGGAGCAGGGACCGTCTGTGCTTCCTTGCCACCATTTCGCTTACGAACGTTGGCCGGCGGCTGCACAACCCCGTGCTGCCGCCATTTTTCATAAAGAGCACGACAAAAGCGCACCAGGGTTTGCAGGGCGGCGTGGGGCGAAAACCGGGTGCCCACCATCAGCGCAAACAGAAAAAGGGCGAGAAGAACGAGCAGAGAGCCAGGCCGGCCGAAAGAGGAATCCAGAAAAGAGGCAAAAAGCTTGCCCAGATAGCCGCCGGCCGGGTAGTGATGGCCCCAGAGGCCCACCACCGCCTCGCCGTCGCCCCCCATGAACCAGGCCCCCAGGCCGCTTGAAGCAAGCAGCAGGCCGCTGCAGCCGACGCACACCTGAGGCAGGCGCTCGAGGGAAAGGCAGCCGCGGAAGAGCTGCACGGAAAAGAAACCGAACAGCAGCACAAACCAAAAAGCGGCAATGCCCAGGAAGGTCATGCCGAAGCGGGCCAGAAAGAACCCCACAGCTCCGCCCCAGTTGGAGGAGCCGTCGGGCAGCCCGGTCAGCGCCCCCAGCGGATGGGAATAGCTGACAAAGGACAGAAGAAGAAAAAAGCCGGCGAAGAAACCAGCCACGGCCAGCACTTCCTGCCACAGGGCAGGCGGAGAGAGGATATCCTTTTTGGCGGCCATCAGACTCCCATCACCCGGCGGCGCCGGGCTGCTTCCCTAGTGTCCGGTTTGGTTAATCCCGCACATAATTATTGTCCCTCGCGGCCCCTCGATGGGTTGCGAGAAGTTCGGCACAACCCTGCGCTGCCTTCATTTCCGCGTCTTGCGAGGAACCACGAGTCTCAACAAGTGCCGGTCGCGAGTAACCGCACAGCACCCTGGTGCGTGAAAAAAAAGACCGGCCGACCCGGAAGGCGGAGTCAGGGAAAAGCGCCCTGCCCTCCCCCCCCCCGCCGGC
>JBFHWX010000106.1:0-11036 GCA_041599275.1 Desulfobulbales bacterium
ACGCCGGAGATATTAGCGGTAGTGGCGTTAACGGTAGCACCGGTCACTGCGCCGGTAGCGGTCACGGTGGTGGCGTTGACAGTGGCTGCGGTGGCTACGCCGGAGATGTTAGCGGTGGTGGCGTTGACGGTGGCGCCGGTCACTGCGCCGGTAGCGGTCACGGTGGTGGCGTTGACGGTAGCACCGGTCACTGCGCCGGTAGCGGTCACGGTGGTAGCGTTGACGGTAGCTGCGGTAGCCACGCCGGAGATGTTGGCGGTGGTGGCATTGACGGTGCCTGCAGTAACGGAACCAGCGGTTACTGCGCCAGCGGTGGTGACATTGGCGCCGGAGACGTTGCCGGTTGCGGTGATGTTGCCGGTGGCAACCACGTTGCCGCCGGCGGTGACCGACAGGGCCGGGTTGCCGGCTGCCGAGGTGACGACGGGGCTGGCGAACGCCTGCCCGGCGCCGCCGCTCAAGGCCATGAGAGCTGCGACCGAGAATACTTTAAGACGGCTGGACTCAGATTTCTTGGTGGTGCCTTTACTCATCTCTGTATCTCCTTTATCTTATTGATGTTCCGCCCAAGCTGGCGCTCCGTGTGGTGCCGGTCTCTTTCTGTCTGGCGGATGCAGCAGAAAAAACCTCATTGCAATACAAAATAATGGGTTAAGAACTAGCTTAGTTTGACAGTCATTGTCAATAAAAAACGTTCCTGAAAGGGGGCACTGGGAAAAAACTCATGGCGCGGTTTCCCTGCCCTGACGGAACGGGGTGTGGTCAGGATGGATCGAAAGCCCGGTCGAAAGGCTCCAGATGCTTCTGGTAATGTTTCCAGCGAGCAATGGAACTGTCGTAGAGCGGGCGCCGGGTCTGGTCGTGGCTGGCGGTGGCTGACACGTGGCGCGAGCGGTGGGGTTCGAGGCATGATTCATGCCAGGAAAGGTTGCAGAAGTCGAGAAGTTTTCGGGTTTCGTCTCCGAAATCACGGACCAGTTTTTCATACTGCAGTTCATGGATCCGACCGGGCAGCAGGCGCTGCCAGTGGGCCATGAGATCAAGGTAATGGCGCTGGTAGTGGGCGATGGAGCCAAGGTCGAAGGAAAAGTTCAGTCCCGAGGAAGAGAAGTTTTGCATAAAACAGGAAAGGGCTATGTCTTTGGGGTCCCGGCGGCAGTAGATTATCGGCGAATTCGGGAAGAGCAGGTGGATGAGGCCGATATTGAAAACGTTGTCCAGGGACTTGTCGGTGACGTACCGGAATTGGTGCAGAGTCTCCTGGTCGAAGAGCTCGAAATAGGTGGAAACGCACCGTTGTCTTTCGCTTTCATCGAAAGTGGCGAGGCACTCCGGGCTCAGGTGGTCGGTGCCGCACCGTCTCGCCATGGTGGCGGCGATATGGCTGAGCGCCCCGGTCTCGCCGGCCCCGAAGACTTCGGGATGACTGGTGAGGATCTTTTCGGTAAGACTGGTGCCGGACCGCGGCATACCGACGATGAAGACAGGCGTGACCGGCCCGGGGGAAGAGGAGGGGCTGTTGGCCAGAAATTCCTGGGTGAAGGTCTCCACCGCCCGTTTGTTCCAGACCTCAACCATCTCTGCATCGTATTTTCTTGCCGACAGAGAGTTCGCCCTGCTGAAAAAAGCAAAGGCCCGGTCGTATTCACCGACCCCGTCCAGGAACTTGCCGGCGGCAAAGAGCAGCGCGGCATACTGTGGCGCCACCTGCTCGAGGTCTGGCAGGAAACGGTCGATGAGAACCCGAGCGGTCGTCTCCCCTTGAAACTTGGTGGCCAGGGAAAGGAATTGGGTCAAGGCGGCCACATTGACCGTGGTGACCTGCGGCGGGCACATGGCGTCGACGATGGCAAAGGCTTCCTTGCTTTTTCCGGTCTTGGCGAGAAAATCCGCCTTGGTGGCAAGAAGGTCCGCTCTTGCTTCGGTGGGAGCCAGCTCGAGGGCCCGGTCGAGGAGCTGGAAGATGGCTTCTTCCACCTCGATGTCCACCCACCAGCCCATGGCCATGAGGCAGCCGGCTGCAAGGCGCAGGGCCTCCACATTGTCGGGCTCGAGCAGCAAAGCGCGTTGGGCCGCGGCCAGGGCGGGGGGGGCGATACCCTTGGCGGCCAGAGTGGCGGCCTTCATCACCTGCCAGGCGGCCACGGCCGGCTGCACCCGGATGAGGCGGTCGCAGGCTTCCACGGTGTCGGGCAGGATGCCCGCGTCGAGGGAAATGCTGTAGAGGCTCCGCAGGGCGGTGATGTTGTGGGGATCCAGAACAAGGCAGGCCTCGACGCAGGGCCGCGCTTCGGCAAAGCGGTTGAGCCGGCACAGGGTGTCCGCCAGGTCAGCCAGAAGTTCCGGCTGGTCGGGCTCTTTTTCGAGGGCGGCGGCGAGCAGCTCTTCGGCGGTTATCAGGTTGCCCCTGGACTTTTCGATCCTGGCCAGGCCGATGGCGGCTTTGGTTTCGTCTTCGGTCCAGTGCAGGGCTTGCCGGTATGCCTTGGCCGCCTCTTCGGGCCGGCCAAGTGTTTCCAGGGCCGTGCCGCAGACCCGATGGCAACTTCCATGCTCCGGCTCCAGGTTCAGGCCCGAGCGCGCCAGGTCGAGGGCGATGTTCGTTTCTCCACGGGCCAGGGCGATTTCGGCCTGCAGGCAGAAAGAGTCCGCCGTTTCCGCAGGAAGACACTTCTTGAGCTGCCCATAAAGTGATGCCGCACGTTCGAGCTCGCCGCCTTCGAGGCAGGCCCGGGCCGCGGCGATGATTTCTTTTTCGCCGCGCAGAAAGGCAGGCAGCAGGCTGAGGGTCATGCAGTCTCCCGTGAATCCGAGCCGGTCTCTTCCTGGAGCCCGAACTCTTTCATGAACGGGGTCAGGTATTTTTCATAGTTGCGCCAACGGCCCACCGCCTTGGTGTTGAGCGGTTTTCTGGTCTGTTCGTAGCTCGCCGTGGCCGAGGTGTGCTTGGATTTATGGGGTTCGAGGCAGGCCGGGTGCCAGGCAAGGCCGCAGTGGTCGAGGAGTTCGCGGATTTCCGTTTCCGGGTTTTGCACAAGTTTTTCGTAATCGAGGAACTTTATCCTGCCCGGCGGCAGGATCTTTGCCCAATGCTCCATGATTTTTTGGTAATTCTGGTAGTAATGGGCGATGTTGGCGAGGTTGAAGGTATAGTTCAGGCCGACCATGGAGAATTCGAGGGAATAGCAGGAGAACGCCATATCGAGGGGATGCCGGCGGCAGCAGACGATGGGTGCTTCCGGGAACAGATGGTGGATGAACCCCACAAAAAAGGCGTTCGCCGGCATCTTGTCGACGATGAAACGTTTTGTGGTACGGATCTCTTCCGTGAACTGGGCCATGAACTGGCTGGCCAACCGGTCGAAAATCTCCTGGCTCGCCAAAAAGACGTTCTCCGGATAAGCGATCTTGGTCTGCAGAACGTTCATCAGATTGCCCGCCATGCCCTCGATGGTGCCCAACTCGCCGGCGCCATAAACCTCGGGGTGGCAAGTGAGGATCTTTTCGGTGAGGCTGGTGCCGGAGCGCGGCATGCCGACCACGAAGAGGGGCGTGGCATGGGGCCTGGGGTGGGCCTTGGGCGATTTGGCGACGGCCTCGCAGGTATAGGCGCCGATGGCCCGGTTGACCACCCGCTCGATGATCGCCGGGTTATAGACTCTCGGTTTAAGGGTGTTGGCCTTTTCGAAGCATTCGAACGCCTTGTCGTATTCGCCGAGCCGGTCGTAGAACTCGCCGGCGCCGAAGAGCAAGGAGGAGGCGATGGGCACCTGCATGGTCGGCACCGCCGGCAGAAAGCGGTCGAGGAAATTTTTAGCGGTTTCTTCCTCATGGAATTTCGGGGCGTAGCGCAGGTAGACGCGCAGGGAGCGGATATGCAGACTTGTGGCGTCGGGCGGGCAAAGTTCCCGGGCGATCTTGAAGGCATTTTCGTGATCGCCCCTGCGCTCGAGGATGTCGGCTTTGGCGGCCAGGGTTTCGACGTTGCCCGGCGCCAGCTCCAGGGCGCGGTCGATGAGCTTGAACACCCTCTGGTCATCCCATTTGCCCTGGGCCATGAGCAGAATGGCCAGAAAGCGAAGAGAGCCGAAATCATCGGGATCGAGCTGGGTCGCCCGCCTGATCTCCTCGATGGCTGCGTCGACCTGGCCTGACTCCGACAGGGCGGAAGATAAAAAGTTGTAATACCTGCCGTTTGCCGGTTGCAGCGCGATCAGGGCGCGGGCCCGGTCGATGGCGGCCTGGGTGTCCCCGCTCGCTATGTTGGCATGATAGACTACTTCCAGGGCCGTTTCGTTTTTCGGTTCCCGGGCGAGCACCGCCTCCGCCCTTTGGCGGGCTTCCCCATGTCGGCCCGATCGATTGAGGGTTATGGCCAGTTCGGTAACCGCGTCGGTATCTTCCGGGTTCTTGCCCACCGCATCGGTGAGCAGAGCCAGGGCCTTTTCCAGGTTGCCGGATTCCCGTTCGAGGCGGCCCAGTTTGACCGCCGACTGCAGCCGGTTCGGGTTCAGACGGATGGCTTCTTCAAAGGCCTTGGCGGCTTCTTTCTTGTTGCCCATTGCGAGCAGGATCTCGCCGTGGAGCTCGTGGTGCATGGCGGCGGGAGTGCGGTCGAGGCAGAAACAGATATGGGAGAGGGCCTTTTCCGGTTGTCCGTCAGCCAGTTCCAGTTTCGCGGCAAGGTACCTGTTGGCCTCGTTGTCCGGTGCCCTGCTGAGGAGATGCTCGCACAGAATTCGGGCCCGCGGCAACGCCTTGCCGCGTAGGCAAAGCTCAATGACAACGCCTATTTCAGCGGCGTTGTAGTAAAAGAAGGGAATGTCGAGCTGCGCCCCGGTTGTGCTTCCTGTCAGTTCCGCAAGAGGTGGGACGGGAGTGTCGGGTATTCTGTTCTGTTGGCGTTTTGCCGGGGTGTCTTTTCGGTGATGGGCCTGGGAAGATTTTTTCTTTGATTTCATTTGATGAAAAAAGTGGAAGTTGGAACCTGGCGCCACCTTCGAAAGTGCTCGTTGGTTTTCAGCGTCCAGGCTGCTTGTCTTGTTCCTCCAGGGAAACGGAGGTGGCGGCTGGGGGTAAAAGGATGTTCACCATAATCTCCCTGCCGGAGCCAAGACTGTTGCAAGGCGATCATACAGGAAGGGGGTGGAAACCGTAATGGCGAGACGTGGACAAGTGGACGGCGGCACCTTTTCCCCATGAAAAAATGGAAACTTTGTCTCGTTGTATTGTTTTCGTCCGTCCACTCCGCCAGCCGTGCTTGAATTGGAAAACGCTTGGTTTGGACGGTGCCAATCCCAGCCTCATTTTTTCTTTTTAGGGGTGGGGGCCAGTTTGGGCACGGTGGCCAGGATCGGTAGGCGGTAGGTGCCGAGCAGGCTCTTCTCTCCTTTGCCATGGGTATCGAAGACCCGGAAGAAAACGCTGCCCGGCGGGTATTTGCCCTGGAATTTGCCCGACACCTGGAAGAGGCTGTTGTCAGCCGGCGCGGTCCAGGGTTTGAGCTTGAGAGCCGTGACCTGTTTTCCGGAGTTGTCGTACATTTCTATTTCGACGTTATGGGTGCCCTTGTCGCCAAGCAGGTCGAGGACCAGGAAGAAGGCCACCTGGGTGTTGGCCTGGACGGAGTTGAATACGGCGGTGGGCTGAACAGAGTTGCCTTTCTTGGCAAGCCCCGGGGTGAAATAGGCGTTGGTTATGAATGCAGGCAGGATGTAGTTGCCGGCCAGGGCTGGAGATGGCGGCAAAACGGCAAAGGAGACGGCAAGGGCGAGAGCGGTGAAGAAAAGGAGCTGGAGGCGGCGCATTGAAAAGTCCTGGTGAGTGTTTGGTATGGGGGACGAAGCCCCCGCCTTGACCCCGGCGACCTGCGCCGGAGTAGGCGTTCCGAAAATGCGCCTCAGTATCCATCGATACCCGGTGGGGTGTCAATGAAAAAAAGTTTTTTCCCTTTCACCGCTCTCTGGGCTACAGTTTGAGAAACCCCATCTCCTGCAGGGAGCGCCGCCCGCCATATGCCCGCCACTCTTCTGCGTCTCTACGACAAGCTGATCCTCTCCCGGCCCTGGTGGACCCTTTGTTTCACCCTGCTGGCGGTTTCCTTCTTCGCCTGGCACCTGCCCAGGTTCCAGCTCGACGCCTCGGGGGATTCCCTGGTCCTCGAGCACGACCGCGATCTCCAGTTCCACCGCGAGATCACCACCCGCTACCAGCGCAACGACGTGCTGGTGCTCACCTACTCGCCCCGGGGCGACCTTTTTTCGCCTGCCACCCTGGCCGATCTCAAGGCCCTGCGTGACGAATTGCGGGCTGTGGACGGCGTCGAGGAGGTGACCAGCATCCTCGACGTGCCGCTTCTCATCTCCACCGGCGTCTCGCTCTGGGAGGTGGGGGATGTGGAGGCGATCAAGACCCTGGAAAAATCCGCTGTCAGCCGGGAGACGGTGCTCGCCGAACTGCGGGACAACCCGCTCTACCGGGGCCGGCTGCTCAGTGAAGACGGCGCCACCACGGCGCTCCTTGTCTCCCTGCCGGTGGATGCGGTTTACCGCGAGCTTCTCGCCCGCCGCCACGAGCTGCGGGAAAAACGGCGGGCCGGCACCCTCACCGGGCCCGAACGAGAAGAGCTTGCCGAGGTTTCCCGCCAGTACCGGGAGCGGCTCACCGAGCTCAACGCCGAGGAGGACCGGCTGGTGGCGGCGGTGCGCTCCGTGATGGCCCGCCACGGCGAGCAGGCCGATCTCCACCTGGGCGGCGTGCCGATGATCGTGGCCGACATGATCGGCTTCATCCGCGGCGATCTCCTGGTGTTCGGCGGCGGCGTGCTGTGCTTTCTGGTCGTCACCCTGGCCGTCATCTTCCGGCGGCCGCGCTGGGTGCTGCTGCCCCTTTTCTGCTGCGCGCTCAGCGTACTCACCATGGTGGGCTACCTGGGGCTCGCCGACTGGCGGGTGACGGTGATTTCCTCGAACTTCATCTCGCTGATGCTCATCCTCACCATGAGCCTCGCCATCCATCTGATCGAACGCTACCTCGAGATCCACGCCGCAAATCCGCAGCTCGAGCAGCGGGCCATGGTGCTGGAGACGGTGCGCACCATCGTCGTGCCCTGCTTCTACACCACGCTCACCACGGTGGTGGCCTTCGGCTCGCTTCTGGTGAGCGGCATCCGGCCGGTGATCGATTTTGGCCTGATGATGACCATAGGCCTCGTTGTCGCCTTTCTCATTGCCTTTCTTCTTTTTCCGGCCACCGTGGTGTTGCTCGAAAAGGAACCGGGCGGCGTGGAGGAGGATTTCTCGAATCCCTTCACTCTGCGCTTTGCCCGTATAACCGAAAATCACCGCACCCCCATCATGCTGGTGAGCGGTATGCTCTTGGTGGCGAGCGCCATCGGCATGGCCCGCCTCGAGGTTGAGAACCGCTTCATCGACTATTTCCGCAAGAAGACCGAGATCTACCAGGGCATGAGCCTCATCGACCGCAAACTGGGCGGCACCACGCCGCTCGACTGCATCGTCGACTTTCCGGAGCGCCAGGCTTTTGCGGACGAGTTCGGCGAGGAAGACGTCTTTGCCGAAGAGGAGGAAACAGCGCCCTGGTACGCCGATGTTTCCGAGATGGCCCGTTTGAAACAAATCCACCTCTATCTGGAGGCGCTGCCCGAAAGCGGCGAGGTGCTGTCGCTCGCCACCCTCGGCGAGCTCACCACCATCATGAACGAAGGCGAAGAGCTCGACAACTTCATGCTGGCCCTTCTTTTCAAAAAGACGCCCGAGGACATCCGGCAACTGCTGGTTTCGCCCTACGTCTCCGAGGACATTCCCCAGGCCCGCTTCACCATGCGAATCCGGGAGGCGGACCAGCGGCTCGAGCGGCCGGAGCTGCTCGCCCGCATCCGGGCGGAGCTTTCTGAATTAACCGGGCTCGAGCCCGAGCGCATCCGCCTTACCAACATGTTCGTGCTCTACAACAACATGCTGCAGAGCCTCTTTCGTTCCCAGATCCTCACCATGGGCATGGTCTTTCTGGCCATCATGACGATGTTCTTGATCCTCTTCCGCTCGCTGCACCTGGCCTGCATCGCCATCATCCCCAATATCCTGCCTGCCGCCGTGGTTTTGGGCGCCATGGGCTGGTTCTCCATTCCGCTGGATATGATGACCATCACCATCGCCTCCATCGTCATCGGCATCTCGGTGGACGATACCATCCACTACGTGCACCGCTTCCAGAAGGAGTTTTCCCGCGACCGCAACTATCTCGCCACCATGTACCGCTGCCACCGTTCCATCGGCCGGGCCCTGGCCTATACCACGGTCACCATCACCATCGGTTTTTCGATCCTGGTGTTGTCGAACTTCATCCCCACCATCTATTTCGGCCTGTTCACCGGTTTTGCCATGGTGGTGGCGCTTCTGGGCGACCTGCTGCTGCTGCCCGGGCTCATTCTGCTCTTGAAACCCCTGGGTCCGGAAGGGGAGGGCGGCGAACGTTTCGCCTGAGCCGGCAGCACCCGACGCCGGCGGCATAACGGCCCGCCCGCCGGAACGCTTTCCCTCGGGTCCCCCTGCCGTCAGCGGCGTCCAAAACCAAAAAAAATCGGGAGAGACGACCATGGTCGACGAAAAACTCCTGCGGCAGGCACTCGCCAAGGTTATGCATCCCAAGCTCAAACGCCCCCTGGTCGAGGCCGGCATGCTCCGTGATCTGAAAATCGAGGGCGGCGACGTGACCCTGACCCTGGCCCTGAAGAACGAGCGCTCTCCGTTCAGAAAGGTGCTTATGAAAAAAATCGAGGCGGCGGCGGCCGGGGTGGCCGGGGTGCGGCGGATACTCGTCACCGTCACTGCCCTGGGTGCCGAGGAGAGCGAGCGGCTCTTCCCGAAAGCGAGGCTGCCGGGGGTGGAACAGGTGAAACGGATCGTGGCGGTGGCCAGTGGCAAAGGCGGGGTGGGTAAGACCACGGTGGCGGTCAACCTGGCCCTGGCCCTGGTTGCCGCCGGCCGCCGGGTGGGGCTTCTCGATGCCGACGTCTACGGACCCAGCGTACCGCTGATGCTGGCCCTTGCCGGGGAGCCGGAACGTGACAACGGGTTCGTGCTGCCGCTTACCAAGCACGGCCTCAAGGTGCTCTCCCTGGGCCTGGCCGCCGGGGAAGAAGATGCCTTTATCTGGCGCGGGCCACTGGTGGCCAAGATGATCCGCCATCTGTTGGGACAGGTGCGCTGGGGAGTGCTCGACTACCTGGTGGTCGATCTGCCGCCTGGCACCGGAGATCCCTCCATCACCATCGCCCAATCCCTGCCGGGTGCTTTTGTCCTGATGGTCACCACCCCCCAGGAGGTGGCGCTTGCCGACGTACGGCGGGCAGTGACCCTGTTTCGCAAACAAAAGCTGCAGATCGCAGGCTTTGTCGAGAACATGGCGCCCTTCCAGCCGGTGCCCGGTGCCGGGCCCATCGCCCTGTTCGGCGCCGGCGGCGGTGAGCGGATCAGCCGCGAAACCGGCCTGCCTCTTCTGGTCTCCCTGCCCTTTGCCATGGAATTGGGGCAGGGTGGCGATACCGGTGTTCCGCTTCAGATCTCAGCCCCCGAATCGGCCAGCGGGCGCCTTTTTACAGAACTGGCCGACCGGCTCGAAACCATCTGCCACCAGGCCGAAGCGGGAAATCAGGCAGAACCGTCCGGCCCGGCCGGACAAAAGACCTGAATCCGTGAGGGTTGGGGAATGGCACAGGTGAGCGATCGAAGCGAAAATTCCGGGTGTGCCGTTACCGGAGCCCCTGGAAGGTGGCGTGGTCGATTGAGCCGCCACCTGGATTTTCATGAATTTTCTTTTTGTTTTAGTTGGTTGCCTCGTTTGGTTCACGCTGTCCTCTCGTCTTTTTTTAGACTGCTGGCCAGGGTGTCCAGCACCAAATCAATGTCCGTCTCGGTGTGCAGGGCCGAGACCTGGAAGCGGATTTCTTCGTCGCCCCTTGGCACCACCGGGTAGGCGAGGCCGGTGGCGAGGATGCCCGCTTCGAAAAGTTCTTTGGCCAATTTGTTCGTTCTTTCGGTGTCGCGGGTGAGCAGCGGCACGATGGGGTGGTCGTTGGCGATGGTCTCCAGGCCCAGATCCTTGAAGCCCCTGGTGAGGCGGCGGGTGAGGTGGCGGAGGCGTTCGAGTCGTTGTGCGCCCTGGTCGCCGGCGGCCAGTTTCACCGCGCGTGCCGCGGCCGCCGCTTCGGCCGGCGAGATCGGGTTGGAATAGATGTAGAAGGGCGAACTCTCCCGCAGGAAGTCGATGACCTGCCGGCTGGTGACCACATAGCCGCCGTTCACGCCAAAGGCTTTGCCCAGAGTGGCCACCAAAATGTCGGCCCGGGCGTTGCAGACTTCCTCCACCCCGCGCCCGGTATTGCCGAAGGCACCCACCCCGTGGGAGTCGTCCACCACGGTGATGATCCCCTCGGGGAAATGCGGCTCTTCTGTCCGGCAGAGCGCGGTCAGTTCGGCAAGCGGCGCGGAGTCGCCGCGCATGGAGAAGATACCGTCGGTCACCACGATGAGCCGTTTGGCTTGGCCCCGGCATTCCTTGAGCCGGGCTTCGAGGTCCGCCATGTCCAGGTGGCGGTAGACGAGCTTTGCGGCTGGCCGCGCCAGGCGGATGGCGTTGATGATCGAGTTGTGGTTGAGCGCGTCGCTCAGTACCGCGGTTTCGTCATTGATGAGCGGTGGCAGTACCCCCATCACCGCGCTGTAGGCGGCGCTGAACAGCATGCAGGCCTGGCGGCCGTGGAAGCGGGCGAGCCGCGCTTCGAGGTCGAGGTGGGGCGCGTAGGTGCCGCTGATGAAGCGCACCGCACCGGGCCCGGTCCCGAAGATCCGGGCCGCTTCTTCGGCCGCTGCCAGAACATCCGGGTGAAAGCCCAGCCCCAGGTAGGAGTTGGAGTTCATGCGCAGGAATTTTTTTTCACCGTGACCGGCGAGCAGCCAGCGCGGGCCGCAGCCGCCCACCGCCGGAACCACGCCGGTCACCACCCGTTCGGCCCC